>NZ_JBEZWN010000027.1:0-94329 GCF_040637495.1 Streptomyces sp. NPDC029044 | reverse complement strand
CCTCGGCCTCGTCGTACTCGCCGTCCTTGGCCGTCAGCATCAGGATCGGCACGTCGTGCCCGGCGGCGCGCAGGGCGGCGCAGACCCGGTAGCCGTTCAGGCCGGGCAGCATGATGTCGAGGATGACCAGGTCGTACGTGCCCTCCGATGCCTGGTGCAGCCCCTCCCGTCCGTCGTGGACGACGTCCACGGCGTACCCCTCGGCCGTCAGGCCCCTGGCGAGCGACAGGGCCAGCCGCTTCTCGTCCTCCACGATCAACAGGCGCATGCGTAAAGAGTGGCAAAGGGAACCTGAAGATCACTTCAGGGGTCTTCAGGTTCCTCTCAGCCTCCGTCAGCCAGAGTCGAAGACGTCGAAAACGAAACGACTCGGGAGGAATCCGCATGAAGCGCAACATCGTGATCGCCGCTGTGACTGCCGCCGCTCTGATCGGAGGCGGTACGGCCACGGCTCTCGCGACCACGGGAGACGACCAGGGCTCGGCGCGGCAGGCGGCGAACACGAAGCTGTCGGACGACGGCAACCGTGACGACCAGGACGACCGCGACGACCGCGACGACGACGCCGCCAAGGTCTCCTCCTCCGACGTCACCGCGCCCGAGGCCATCGCCTCCGCGCTGAAGCACACGTCGGGCACGGTCGTCTCCGCCGAGCTGGACGACGAGGACGACAGCGACAAGGTGGTCTGGAAGGTCGACGTCCTGTCGGGCGACGACACCTGGCACAGCGTGAGCGTCGACCCGTCCAACGGCAAGGTCCTCGGTGCGCAGACCGACGACGAGGACGACACGGCGCAGGTGCGGGCCGCGCTGAAGGGTTCCTCGGTGACGGCCGAGGAGGCCGCGAAGGCCGCCGCCGGCAAGGGCGTGGTGACGTCCGTCGGCCTCGACGAGGACGGCAAGGACAAGTCCTGGGAGGCCGAGACCCGCAAGTCCGGCGGCGCGGAGCAGGACTGGAAGATCGACCTGAAGTCGGGCAAGGTCACGGCGGACCGCGCCGACGCGCAGGACGACGACGCAGACGACGCCGACGACCAGGACTGATCAGCAGCTGCCCCTCTTCACGGCCCCGGCGTCCCCACGGACGCCGGGGCCGGGTGGTTCCGCAACGCTGCGTCGCAGGGTGCCGCCGCGTCGCTGCTGAAGCCGGGTGGGTCCGCATCCCGGCGGAGCGGGGTGCCTCCCCCAGCGGCACGCATGCCCACAGCGCGGGCGGCTCGCAGCCAGGCGAAACGGGCGTCCGCAGCCTGCGCCACCACAGCCGGCCCGCACCCGCGTACGGCGAGCAGGGGACGTGTCGGGGGGTGTCCGCCCGCAGCGGTTGTCGCGTCGACGGACAGTCAGTCGGCACGCAACCCCGTCGCGACGTTCCGAGGACGGACACCCCCCGGCGCGGCCCCGACCCACCACCCGCCGTCAGGCGAAAACGCGCACCCCCACCGAAGCAGCCACGGCCGCCGACTCGGCGATGGCAACCCCCGGCAGGCGGCGCCTCAGCCCTCCGTCAACCCCGCGACCAGCTCGTCAGCCGCCCGGTACGGATCCAGCTCCCCCGCGACGATCCGCTCCGCCAGGGCATCCAGGCGCCGGTCCCCGTGCAGGTCTCCGATCCGCTCCCGCAGTGCCGTCACCGCGATCGTCTCGACCTCGCGCGAAGCCCGGGCCGCCCGCCGCTCCGCCAGTACGCCCCGCTCCTCCATCCAGGCCCGGTGCTTCTCCAGCGCCTCGACGACCTCGTCGACGCCCTCCCCCCGCGCGGCGACCGTCTTCACGATCGGCGGACGCCAGTCACCCGGCCCCCGGGACTCCCCCAGCCCCAGCATGTGGTTCAGCTCGCGAGCCGTCGCGTCCGCCCCGTCCCGGTCGGCCTTGTTCACGACGTACACGTCGCCGATCTCCAGGATTCCGGCCTTGGCCGCCTGGATTCCGTCCCCCATCCCCGGCGCGAGCAGCACCACGGACGTGTCGGCCTGGGAGGCGATCTCCACCTCGGACTGCCCCACACCCACCGTCTCGACCAGGATCACGTCGCAGCCGGCGGCGTCCAGGACCCTGATCGCCTGCGGGGCCGCCCAGGCCAGCCCGCCCAGATGCCCGCGCGTCGCCATCGACCGGATGTACACCCCCGGGTCGGACGCGTGCTCCGACATCCGCACCCGGTCCCCGAGCAGCGCACCGCCCGAGAACGGCGACGACGGGTCGACGGCGAGCACGCCGACCCGCTTGTCCTGCTTGCGGTAGGCGGAGACCAGCGCCGAGGTCGACGTGGACTTGCCGACCCCGGGCGACCCGGTCAGCCCGACCACGTACGCCCCGCCCGTCAGCGGCGCGAGCGCCGCCATGACCTCCCGCAGCTGCGGGGACGCCCCCTCCACCAGGGAGATCAGCCGGGCCACGGCCCGCGGCCGGCCCTCCCTCGCCTGGGCCACCAGGGTGGAGACGTCCTGCATCACAGCTCCGTTCAGATAAGGGGACGTACCGAAACTCGGGCCTGGGCCTAGGCCTTGGGCACGCGCACGATCAGCGCGTCACCCTGCCCGCCGCCACCGCACAGCGCCGCCGCGCCCACGCCACCGCCGCGCCGCTTCAGCTCCAGCGCGAGATGCAGCACGAGCCGCGCACCGGACATACCGATCGGGTGACCCAGCGCAATCGCCCCACCGTTGACATTCACCTTTTCGGTGGACACCCCGAGATCCTTCATGGACTGCACGGCGACGGCCGCGAACGCCTCGTTGATCTCGATGAGGTCGAGGTCCGAGACCTCCAGGCCCTCCTTCTTCAGCGCGTGCACGATCGCGTTGGACGGCTGCGACTGCAACGAGTTGTCCGGCCCGGCCACGTTGCCGTGCGCCCCGATCTCGGCGATCCACTCCAGACCCAGCTCCCGGGCCTTGGCCTTGCTCATCACGACGACGGCGGCGGCACCGTCGGAGATCTGCGAGGCGGAACCGGCCGTGATCGTGCCGTCCTTGGAGAACGCCGGACGCAGCTTTCCGAGCGACTCCGCGGTCGTGTCACCGCGAATGCCCTCGTCCTTGCTGAACAGCACCGGGTCGCCCTTGCGCTGCGGGATCTCGACGGGCGTGATCTCGGCCTCGAACAGGCCGTTCTTCTGCGCGGCGGCGGCCCGCTGGTGCGACAGCGCGGCGATCTCGTCCTGCTCGGGCCGGGCGATGCCCAGACGGGTGTTGTGCTTCTCCGTGGACTCGCCCATGGCGACGCCGTCGAAGGAGTCGGTCAGACCGTCGTGGGCCATGGAGTCGAGCATCTGGATGGCGCCGTACTTGAAGCCCTCGCGGGACTTCGGCAGCAGGTGCGGCGCGTTGGTCATGGACTCCTGGCCGCCGGCGACGACCACGTCGAACTCGCCCGCGCGGATGAGCTGGTCGGCGAGCGCGATGGCGTCGAGGCCCGACAGACACACCTTGTTGATGGTCAGCGCCGGCACGTTCATGGGGATGCCGGCCTTGACCGCGGCCTGCCGGGCCGGGATCTGCCCCGCCCCGGCCTGGAGCACCTGGCCCATGATCACGTACTGCACCTGGTCGCCACCGATCCCCGCACGGTCGAGGGCGGCCTTGATCGCGAAGCCGCCGAGGTCGGCTCCGGAGAAGGACTTCAGCGATCCGAGCAACCGCCCCATGGGCGTACGCGCTCCCGCGACGATCACCGAGCTGTTCGCTTCGGAAGTTCCAGAAGACATGAGCTGCGATCCCCTTACCGGCTGCACAGCCGAGGAGTGAACGAGGGTTTACTTCGAATGTACTGAGTGGCACTCCGTGCCGTCATCGGGCTGTCGGTGTGATCGCGCGCACGTTGCGTAACCACCTCCGGGGCGTTGCACTGAATCCATGCTGACGCGAATCGACCACATCGGAATCGCCTGTTTCGACCTCGACAAGACCGTCGAGTTCTACCGTGCCACCTACGGCTTCGAGGTGTTCCACTCCGAGGTCAACGAGGAGCAGGGCGTGCGCGAGGCCATGCTCAAGATCAACGAGACGTCCGACGGCGGCGCCTCCTACCTCCAGCTCCTGGAGCCGACCCGCGAGGACTCCACCGTCGCCAAGTGGCTGGCCAAGAACGGCGAGGGCGTGCACCACATCGCTTTCGGTACGGCAGATGTCGACGGCGACGCCGAGGAGATCAAGGGCAAGGGCGTACGCGTGCTGTACGAAGAGCCGCGAGTCGGTTCCATGGGGTCACGGATCACCTTCCTGCACCCCAAGGACTGTCATGGCGTACTGACAGAACTGGTCACTTCGGCGCCTGTTGAGTCACCTGAGCACTGACCCTCGTACATAGGGGCCGGTAGGGTTGGGTGCGGTCGCCGCTCAGTCCAGGGTGACCGCGGTCCCGCCGTGCTACGGCAGGACCACCGGGGTCCGGGTTTCGGGGGACGAGCGTCGGGGCAGCAGCCTCTGCTCCGCCGATGATCTGACACCATTCCCCGGGGGCCCCGTTCGGCGGATGGACGGAGCTCGTTTGGAGAGTGTTGCGACCAGGGGACGGATGGGACCGCGCAGTGCGGGGCTACGAGAGCCAGGAGCGAGAGCCGGCGGCTGACGTCGACCACCTCTCTCGGTTCGAAGCCGAGATGAAGCGGCTGAAGACCGAACGGGAAAAGGCGATCCAGCACGCCGAGGACCTCGGCTACCAGGTCGAGGTGCTGCGCGCCAAGCTGCACGAGGCGCGGCGCACCATCATGTCCCGGCCCTCCTTCGAGGGGGGCGACATCGGCTGGCAGGCCGAGCAGTTGCTGCGCAACGCTCAGGTGCAGGCCGACCAGATCCGCGCGGACGCCGACCGCGAGCTGAGCGAGGCCCGGGCGCAGACCCAGCGGATCCTCCAGGAGCACGCCGAGCAGGCAGCCCGGCTCCAGGCCGAGCTGCACCAGGAGGCGGTGACCCGCCGCCAGCAGCTGGACCAGGAGCTGGCCGAGCGCCGCCAGACGGTCGAGTCGCACGTCAACGAGAACGTGGCCTGGGCCGAGCAGCTGCGGGCCCGCACCGAGCAGCAGGCCCGCCGGCTGCTTGAGGAGTCCCGCGCCGAGGCCGAGCAGGCCCTGGCCACCGCCCGCGCGGAGGCCGAGCGGCTGGCGACGGAGGCCCGGCAGCGCCTGACCGGCGCGGCCGAGGAGGCCCGGGCCGAGGCCGAGCAGATCCTGCGCCGCGCCCGCACGGACGCCGAGCGCCTGCTCAACGCCGCCTCCACGCAGGCCCAGGAGGCCACCGACCACGCCGAGCAGCTGCGCACGTCCAGCGCCACGGAGTCGGAGTCGGCGCGCCGCGAGGCCCAGGAGCTGAGCAAGGCCGCCGAGCAGCGGATGACCGAGGCCGAGGAGGCGCTGCGCAAGGCGCAGACCGAGTCGGAGAAGCTGGTCACGGAGGCCAAGGAAGCCGCCGCCAAGGCCCTGGCGAGTGCCGAGTCCGCGAACGAGACGCGCACGCGCACCGCCAAGGAGCAGGTCGCCCGGCTGGTCGAGGAGGCCACGAAGGAGGCCGAGAACACCAAGTCCGAGGCCGAGCAGCTGGTCGCCGACGCCCGTGCCGAGGCCGAGAAGATCGTCGCGGAGGCCTCCGAGAAGGCCCGCACGCTCACCGCCGAGGAGACCGCGACCCAGCTGTCCAAGGCGGCCAGGACCGCCGAGGAGGTCCTCGACAAGGCGTCGGAGGACGCCAAGAAGACGACGAAGGCGGCGGCCGAGGAGGCCGAGCGGATCCGCTCGGAGGCCGAGGCCGAGGCGGACCGGCTGCGGGCCGAGGCGCACGACATCGCCGAGCAGCTCAAGGGCGCGGCGAAGGACGACACCAAGGAGTACCGCGCCAAGACGGTCGAACTGCAGGAGGAGGCCCGCCGGCTGCGCGGCGAGGCCGAGCAGCTGCGGGCGGACGCGGTCGACGAGGGCGAGAAGATCCGCGCCGAGGCCCGCAAGGAGGCCGTGGCGCAGATCGAGGAGGCGGCGAAGTCCGCCGAGGAGCTGCTCGCCAAGGCCAAGGCGGACGCGGACGAGCTGCGCACCACGGCCCAGGCCGACAGCGAGAAGGTCCGCACCGAGGCCATCGAGCGGGCGACGACGCTGCGCCGGCAGGCGGAGGAGACCCTCCAGCGCACCCGGCAGGAGGCCGAGCGGCACCGCGAGGAGGTCGTCGAGCAGGCCGAGGCGCTCCGCGAGGACGCCGAGCGCGCGGCGCGGGAGCTGCACGAGGAGACCGAGCGGGCCATAGAGGTCCGCCGGGCGGAGGCAGCCGAGGAGCTGACGCGGCTCCAGACGGAGGCGGAGGAGCGGCTGGCGGCCGCCGAGCAGGCGCTGTCGGACGCCCGTGAGGAGGCCGCGCGGATCCGCCGCGAGGCCACCGAGGAGAACGAGCGGCTGCGCGCCGAGGCCGCCGAGCGGATCCGGACGCTCCAGCAGCAGGCCGAGACGGAGGCCGAGCGGCTGCGTGACGAGGCCGCGTCCGACGCGTCCGCGGCGCGGGCCGAGGGCGAGGCCGTCGCCGTACGGCTGCGTTCGGAGGCGGCGAGCGAGGCCGAGCGGCTGAAGTCGGAGGCGCAGGAGAGCGCCGACCGGATGCGCGCGGAGGCGCAGTCCGCCGCCGAGCGGCTCGCCGCGGAGGCGTCGGAGACGCTGGCCGCCGCCCAGGAGGAGGCCAACCGGCGCCGCCGCGAGGCCGAGGAGCTCCTCGGCAGCGCCCGGCAGGAGGCCGACCAGGAGCGCGAGCGGGCCCGCGAGCAGAGCGAGGAGCTGCTGGCCTCGGCGCGCAAGCGCGTCGAGGATGCGCAGACCGAGGCGGTACGGCTGGTCGAGGAGGCCGACCGTCGTGCCACGGAGATGGTGTCGGCGGCCGAGCAGCACGCCCAGCAGGTCCGGGACTCCGTCGCGGGTCTGCACGAGCAGGCCCAGGAGGAGATCACCGGTCTGCGGTCCGCCGCCGAGCACGTGGCGGACCGTACGCGCCGCGAGGCCCAGGAGGAGGCGGACCGGGTCCGCTCCGACGCCTACGCCGAGCGGGAGCGGGCGAGCGAGGACGCGGGCCGGCTGCGGCGCGAGGCGCACGAGGAGTCCGAGGCGGCCAAGGCGCTCGCCGAGCGGACGATGTCCGAGGCGATCTCGGAGGCGGAGCGGATCCGCGCGGACGTCGCCGAGCACGCCCAGCGAGTGCGCACGGAGGCGTCGGACGCGATCGCCGAGGCCGAGCAGAGCGCCTCGCGCACCCGGGCGGACGCCCGGGAGGACGCCAACCGCATCCGCTCGGACGCGGCGACGCAGGCGGACACCCTCATCACCGAGGCCCGCAACGAGGCGGAGCGGCTGACGACGGAGACGGTCCAGGAGACCGACCGGCTGCGCATGGACACGGTCGCCGAGGCCGAGCGGGTCCGTACGGAGGCGATCTCCGAGGCCGAGCGCGTCCGTTCCGAGGCGGCCACGGAGGCCGAGCGGGTGCGCTCGGAGTCGGTCGCCAAGGCCGACCAGCTGGTCGGGGAGGCCACGAGCGAGGCGGAGCGGCTGCGGGCCGAGGCCGCCGAGACGGTCGGTTCGGCGCAGAGCCACGCGGAGCGGGTCCGCGCCGAGGCCAGTCGGGTGAAGACCGATGCGGAGGCGGAGGCGGAGCGGCTGGTCGGCGCCGCGCGCGAGGAGGCCGACCGCACGCTGGACGAGGCCCGCAAGGACGCCAACAAGCGGCGCTCCGAGGCGGCCGAGCAGGTCGACAAGCTCATCACGGAGACCACGGCCGAGGCGGACAAGCTGCTGACCGAGGCGCAGCAGCAGGCGCACAAGACCACCGCGGAGGCCGAGTCGCGGGCCGACACCATGGTGGGCGCGGCCCGCAAGGAGGCCGACCGGCTCGTCTCCGAGGCGACGGTCGAGGGCAACTCCCTGGTGGAGAAGGCCCGTACGGACGCGGACGAGCTGCTCGTCGGCGCACGCCGGGACGCCACGCAGATAAGGGAGCGTGCCGAGGAGCTGCGCGACCGCATCACCTCCGAGATCGAGGAGCTGCACGAGCGGGCCCGCCGCGAGTCGGCCGAGACGATGAAGTCGGCGGGCGACCGCTGCGACGCGCTCGTCAAGGCGGCCGAGGAGCAGCTGGCGAAGGCGCAGGCGAAGGCCAAGGAGATCGTCTCGGAGGCCAACTCGGAGGCGGGCAAGGTCCGTATCGCCGCGGTGAAGAAGGCGGAGGGGCTGCTCAAGGAGGCCGAGCAGAAGAAGTCCACGCTGGTCCGGGAGGCCGAGGAGCTCAAGGCCGAGGCGATCCGCGAGGCCAAGCGCACGGTCGAGGAGGGCAAGCGCGAGCTGGAGGTCCTGGTCCGCCGCCGCGAGGACATCAACGCCGAGATCTCCCGTGTCCAGGACGTCCTGGAGGCGTTGGAGTCCTTCGAGGCCCCCGCCACGGGCAAGGACAACGGAGTCAAGGCGGGCGCGACGATCGGCGCACCCCGTTCGGGTGGCAAGGGCTCGGATAGCTAGCCAAACGGGGCGAATCCGGTGTGTGCTGGGACCTTTGACCAAGTTTTTGGCAAGCGGTCCGGGGGTTAGCCACTCAAAAGGGGTGTCATTTTCCAGATCAAACGCGCATCCGCTCGATGACACACCGTTTCGGCCCCTAGGATTCCACCTATCACCTCACCGGTCTCATTCGACAGGAACCCCATGAGCGACACTTCCCCCTACGGCTTCGAGCTTGTGCGGCGTGGGTACGACCGCGCTCAGGTGGACGAACGTATCTCCAAGCTCGTCTCCGACCGTGACAGCGCTCTCGCCCGCATCACCGCTCTGGAAAAGCGCATCGAAGAGCTCCACCTCGAGACGCAGAACGCCCAGGCCCAGATCACCGACGCCGAGCCGTCGTACGCGGGTCTCGGCGCGCGCGTGGAGAAGATCCTCCGCCTCGCCGAGGAAGAGGCGAAGGACCTGCGCGAGGAGGCCCGGCGCGCGGCCGAGCAGCACCGCGAGCTCGCCGAGTCGGCGGCCCAGCAGGTGCGCAACGACGCCGAGTCGTACTCGGCGGAGCGCAAGGCGAAGGCCGAGGACGAGGGCCTGCGGATCGTCGAGAAGGCCAAGAGTGACGCGTCCCAGCTGCGTGCCGAGGCGCAGAAGGACGCGCAGTCCAAGCGCGAGGAGGCGGACGCCCTCTTCGAGGAGACCCGTGCGAAGGCCGCGCAGGCCGCCGCCGACTTCGAGACGAACCTGGCCAAGCGCCGCGAGCAGTCCGAGCGCGACCTGGCCTCCCGTCAGGCCAAGGCCGAGAAGCGCCTCGCCGAGATCGAGCACCGCGCCGAGCAGCTGCGCCTGGAGGCCGAGAAGCTGCGCACGGACGCCGAGCGCCGCGCCCGCCAGACGGTGGAGACGGCCCAGCGCCAGGCCGAGGACATCGTGGCCGACGCCAACGCCAAGGCCGACCGCATCCGCTCGGAATCCGAGCGCGAGCTGGCGGCGCTGACGAACCGTCGCGACTCCATCAACGCGCAGCTGACGAACGTCCGCGAGATGCTCGCGACGCTCACCGGCGCCGCGGTGGCCGCCGCCGGCACGCCGGCCGAGGACGAGCCCATCTCCCGTGGGGTCCCGGCCCAGCAGTCCCGGTAACAGCCCGGCATACGGAGTCTGAACCTCCGCAAAGCCCTCTGCCGCTCGGGTGGCAGAGGGCTTTGCCGCGCTCTAGCGTGGCGGTCATGATTGAGCTGGAGGGGCTGACCAAGCGGTACGGCGAGAAGGTGGCGGTCAACAACCTGTCCTTCACCGTGAGACCGGGCATCGTCACCGGCTTCCTGGGGCCGAACGGCGCGGGCAAGTCGACGACCATGCGGATGATCCTGGGCCTGGACCACCCGACCGCGGGCGACGTCCGTATCGACGGCAAGCACTACCAGCAGCTCAAGGATCCGCTGACGTACATCGGCGCCCTGCTGGAGGCCAAGGCATGGCACGGCGGGCGCACCGCCTACAACCATCTGCTGTGTCTCGCGCAGAGCAACGGCATTCCGAGCGGCCGCGTGCGGGACGTGCTGGAGACGGTCGGGCTGACAGCGGTCGCGAAGAAGAAGACCAAGGGCTTCTCGATGGGCATGGGACAGCGGCTCGGCATCGCCGCCGCACTGCTCGGCGACCCGCGGATCCTGATGTTCGACGAGCCGGTCAACGGCCTCGACCCCGAGGGCATCCACTGGATCCGCACGCTGATGAAATCGCTCGCCGCGCAGGGCCGGACCGTGTTCGTCTCCTCCCATCTGATGAGCGAGATGGCCCTGACGGCCGAGCACCTGGTCGTCATCGGGCAGGGCAGGCTGCTCGCGGACACCTCCATGGCGGACTTCATCGCCCGCAACTCACGCAGTTACGTCCGGGTCCGCAGTCCGCAGCGGGAGCGGCTGCTCGATGTGCTGCACCAGGCCGGGGTGGTGGCGGTGGAGAGCGGGGACGGGGTGCTGGAGGTGGACGGCGGCAAGGCCGAGCAGATCGGTGAGCTGGCGGCGCAGCACCGGATCACGCTGCACGAGCTGAGCCCGCAACAGGCCTCGCTGGAGGAGGCGTTCATGCAGCTGACCGCGGAGTCGGTGGAGTACCACGCACACAGCGGGACGAGCGCGACGGGCCCCGAGCCGGCGCGGCAGCAGTGGGGCGACGGCTGGAAGAGGGGTTGAGCATGGCGACGACACAGGTCGTTCGGTCGGAGTGGACCAAGATCCGGTCGGTGGCGTCCACGGTGTGGACCCTCTCGCTGGTGGTGGTCGTGACGGTCGCCCTCGGCATGCTGATCTCGGCGCTGTCGAAGAACGAGTTCGACTCGATGAACGCGCAGGACCGGGCCGAGTTCGACCCCACGTTCATCAGCTTCGCGGGGATGAGTCTCGGTCAGCTCGCGATGATCGTCTTCGGGGTGCTGGTCGTGTCGAACGAGTACAGCACCGGCATGATCCGCACCTCGCTGGCCGCGGTGCCGCAGCGCGGCTCCTTCCTGTTCAGCAAGATCGCCGTCGCCAGTGGGCTCGCCCTCCTGGTCGGCCTCGTCACCAGCTTCGCCGCCTTCTTCCTGGGGCAGGCGATGCTGGGCTCGCACCGGGCGGAGATCGGCGACCCGGGGGTGCTGCGGGCCGTGTTCGGCGGCGGCCTCTACATGGCGCTGATCGCGATGTTCTCCATGGGCGTCGCCGCGATGCTGCGCTCACCGATGCTGTCACTGGGCATCCTGATGCCGTTCTTCTTCCTGATCTCCAACATCCTGGGCAATGTCGACGCGACGAAGAAGGTCGGCCGGTTTCTTCCCGACCAGGCCGGCAGCAAGATCATGCAGGTGGTCACGCCGATCGACGACGACACCCCGTACGGGCCCTGGGGCGGCCTCGGGATCATGGGGTTGTGGGTGCTCGCCGCGCTCGTCGGCGGTTACGTGCTGCTGAAGAAGCGCGACGCCTAGAGGGACGGACGCGGGCCGGCCTTTTACCTCCTCTTGGAAGGAACCGTCAGCGCCTCGATATCCTCCTAACCCTTACGGGGGCGTGTGCCCCGCTGTCCTGAACCTTGCGATGGGTGCGGAGCATGATCGAAGCAGTCGGCCTGACGAAGCGCTACGGCGACAAGACCGCTGTGTACAACCTTTCCTTCCAGGTGCGGCCCGGGGCCGTCACCGGCTTCCTCGGGCCGAACGGTTCGGGCAAGTCCACGACGATGCGGATGATCCTCGGCCTGGACAATCCGACGGCCGGGCAGGTGACGATCGGCGGCTATCCGTACCGCAGGCTGCCCAACGCCGCCCGCCAGGTCGGTGCCCTGCTGGACGCCAAGGCGGTGCACGGCGGCCGGTCCGCCCGCAACCACCTGCTCTCGCTGGCCCAGCTGTCGGGCATCCCGGCCCGGCGGGTGGACGAGGTGCTCGGGGTCGTCGGTCTCCAGGACGTGGCCAAGAAGCGGTCCAAGGGCTTCTCCCTCGGCATGGGGCAGCGGCTCGGCATCGCCGCGGCGCTGCTCGGCGACCCGCAGGTGCTGCTGTTCGACGAGCCGGTCAACGGCCTCGACCCGGAGGGCATCCTCTGGGTGCGCAACCTGATGAAGGCGCTGGCGGCGGAGGGCCGCACGGTCTTCGTCTCCTCCCACCTGATGAGCGAGATGGCGCTGACCGCCGACCACCTCATCGTCATCGGGCGCGGTCAGCTGCTCGCCGACATGAGCGTGACCGACTTCATCTCGGCGAACTCCGCGGACTTCGCGCGGGTGCGCACCCCCGACACCGAGCCGCAGCAGCGCGAGAAGCTGTCGGCCGCGCTGACCGAGTCGGGCGGCCATGTGCTGCCCGAGCAGGACGGCGCTCTGCGCGTCACGGGGCTGGCCCTGCCGCGCATCAGCGACATCGCGCACGACCACGACGTACGGCTGTGGGAACTGTCGCCGCACCAGGCCTCCCTGGAGGAGGCGTACATGCGGATGACGCAGGGCGCCGTCGACTACCGCTCGACGATCGACCAGAAGGAAGGGCTCCAGCAGCCGCTGCCGCCCGGCGCGCAGCCGCCGATGCCGGTACCCGGTCAGGGCCAGCCGGGCTGGTACGCCCCGCCGCCGCCCCAGCAGGGCGGCCAGCCGTTCCCGGCTGCGCCGCAGGGCGCTCCGGGACAGGCTCCGGCGGGCCCGTACGGCGCCCCGGGGGCTCCCGGCGCCGCTCCGAGCGCCCCTGGCGCCCCCGGGGCCGGAGCACCCAACCCGTACGCCCAGCCGGCGCCCCAGGCGCCTCAGGGCACCGCACAGCCCGCCCCGCAGGCACCCGCGGCCCCCGCCGCCCCGCCGGCCGCCTCGGCCCCCGCGCAGCCCGCTCCGGCGCCGCCGGCGCCCGCCGCCGCCCCGACCTCCGACCTGACCGAGCCCGAGGACGCCCGATGAGCAGCCCCCAGTCCCAGATGCCGCAGGCCGCGCCCGCCTGGCAGGCGGCGCCCGGTTCCGCCCCGTACGCCGGCAGCCCCGGCTACACCTCGCCGATCCCCGTCGTGCGCACGCACCTCGGCAACGCCATCGCCTCCGAGTGGACGAAGATCAGGTCGGTGCGCTCCACGATGTGGACGCTCGGCGTGTTCGTCCTGCTCGTCGTCGGCATCGGTCTGCTGACCGGCGTGGTGGTGGCCAACTCCGACCCGGCCCTGGACGGCGAGAGCCCTCTCGGCCTGGGCTTCTTCGGGCTGCTGCTGGGCAGCATGTGCATCATCACGCTGGGCGTGCTGACCACGGCCTCGGAGTACGGCACCGGCATGATCCGCACCACGATGGTCGCGTGCCCGAGCCGGGGCAGGGTGCTGGCGGCGAAGGCCGTGGTGTTCTTCCTGACGGCGTTCACCGTGACGCTGGTGTCCGCGTCCCTCGTCGCCTTCCTGCACGTGGCGATGCTGGAGGGCGACGGCGCCGAGTCGCCCTCCGGCGGTGAGTGGCTGAAGGGCACGGTCGGCATCTCGCTCTACGTCGCGCTGCTGGGCCTGCTCTCGCTCCTCGTCGGCTCGATGATCCGGCACTCGGCCGGCGCCATCACGATCATGATCGGCGCCGTGCTGGCCCCGCTGGTGATCGCGCTGTTCATGTTCTCGGAGTCCCTGCAAGGCGTGCGCGACGCCCTGTTCGAGTACTCGATCCCGAACCAGCTCAGCGTCTTCTACGCCAACTCCCTCAGCCAGTCCGGCCCGTCCGGCTGGGACCCGCTGTGGATCATCCTCGGCGCCACGGCCGTCGCCTTCGCGGGCGCCTTCGCGCTGCTGGAGAAGCGGGACGTCTGAGTCCGCTCAGAACTTCGGCGCGTTACGGGACCGCTGCACCCCCGGGGTGCGGCGGTCCCGCGCGTTCCAGCAGGCCTTGTGCCAGTGTCTGCGGTCGTCGACACCCGTGTGCTCGGCCCAGGCCACCACGTGCGGCACCCCGTCCGGGATCATCTGGTCGCAGCCGGGGCAGCGGTAGGACTTGCCCTGCGCGCTCGCGCCGGCCACGTGCCGCACGCTCCAGTTCTCGCCCTGCCAGTTCTCCGAGGACTGCCAGCCGCCGTAGCGGCCGGGACGGTCGCCCTCGGCGCTCGAGCCGGACGAAGCGGCGCCCTTGGGTCGGTTGCGACGCGGGGACACGGGACACCTCTCGGAGCTATACAGGAAGCACGGGCCGCTTCCAGCCTACGCGGCGCGGACACGGGTACGCGTACGGCGCCAATCGCCACAAGTCCTTCGCGGGCGCGGCGGAACCGGCCACGGTGTCCTCCCAGGGCCCCCGGCGGAACGCCCCATTCTGCAGACAATCCGCAAAATACTCCGCCCGGCCGTGTCCTCGGCACGTGTCAGACGGTTATGCGCTGTGGGGGAGCTCCGTGTCGGAGCCAAGGAAGCAGGAAAGCAATGCGCGTTGGAAGTTTCGTGTTGGCGGCCCAGTTCCCCGGTCAGGGCGAGGGAGAGGCGCTGCACCGCGCGGTCCGCTCGGCCGAGGTGGCCGAGGAGGCCGGGCTCGACACGGTCTGGCTGGCCGAGCACCACTTCGTGCCGTACGGCACATGTCCGTCGGCCATCACCCTGGCCGCCTTACTGCTGGGCCGCACCCGCCGTATCCGGGTCGGCACGGCGGTCAGCGTCCTGCCGACCGTCCACCCCGTGGCGCTCGGCGAACAGGCGGCACTGCTGCACCACACGAGCGGCGGCCGTTTCACGCTCGGTGTCGGGCGCGGCGGCCCGTGGGTCGACCTGGAGGTGTTCGGCGCGGGCCTGGAGGCGTACGAGAAGGGGTTCCCGGAGTCCCTGGAGCTGCTGGTGCGGTGGCTGCGCGAGTCGTCCGTGGCGGCCGACGGGGAGCGCTTCCGCTTCCGTGCAGTCCCGGTGGTGCCCCGGCCGTCGGAGGCGCTGACGGAGGCCACGGGGCCCGAGCTGGTCGTCGCCTGCACCTCGCCGTCGAGTGTGCGGCTGGCGGCCGAGCGGGGTCTTTCGATGCTGCTCGGGATGCACGTGGGGGACGAGGAGAAGGCCGAGATGGTCGCGCTGTGGCGGCAGCACGCGCGGGCCTGCGGCCGCTCGCCGGAGGAGATCCGGGGCGCGTCCCACGTGTCGGCCGGCGTCTGCCAGATCGCGGACCGGCGGGTCGACGCGGCGGAGACGCTGATGAAGGCGATGCCGGGCTGGCTGAAGCAGGGCCTGGAGGCCCATGTGACGGTCGACGGGCGCACACGCCGGATGCGCGACCCGCTGGCGTACACCGAACTGCTCTGCGGACTGCACCCGGTGGGCACCCCGCGGCTGTGCGCGGACCGGCTCGCGGCGACCAGCGAGCGGACGGGCATCTCCCGCTTCGCGCTGCTCGTCGAGGGCTCCGGGGACCTGGCGGCGACCGAGGAGAACGTGCGGCGGCTGGGCGCCGAGGTGCTCCCCCAACTCGCCTGAGGGCGCGGGGGGTTCCTGGGGGCTTGCCGCTCCGGTACAGAACTGCACCTCCCGCATACGGAGCGGCAAGCAAGCGGCGCCGCGTCAGCAGTCCCGGAACTCGGGTGACTGGTTCAGCACCTGGCTGCGGACCGAGGTGAAGCGGCCCAGCTTCTCGTCGACCGAGGAGTCAAGCGGGAACACGGCCACCCGGTGGCAGTTCTGGAAAGCCAGCCGCACACCGAAGTGCCGTTGCAGCGCGCCGCGTATCGCGTCACTCGCAAGCGCACGCAGCAGCTGGCCGCGTGCCTGCTCGTCCGGCGGGGGCGTCTGGTTGTCGGCGAACGCGCCGCCGTCCACCTTCAGCTGGGCCACCAGTGAGCTGATCATCTCCCATGCGTAAGGCAGGGAGATCCGGACGCAGTCGACGAATTCCGCTTCGTCGACCTCGCCTCGCTCGGCCTGTTCGAGTAGGGCCGGTGAGACGTCGAGCGACATGAGTTCTCCTCTCGCACCCCCGGTGAGCAGGGGTTGCCGGACAGATAGGGGGAGTTCGCGATACCGGACACGCTGCGTACACGCCTCGCGACCTCCCGTTCATACGGTAAGCAACGTACGGTGACCGCACCAGGAAAATGCGCAGATGAGACACTCCCGCTGAGCACACCGTGCACACAATCGGCCATTACCGAACACGTGTTTTCCAGGGCGAATCGCGTCGACAGGCGCCCGTCGAGTAGCGTTGCCGACCATGCGTCTCGTCATTGCCCGCTGCTCCGTGGACTACGCCGGGCGGCTCACCGCCCACCTTCCCTCGGCCCCGCGCCTGATCCTGGTGAAGGCGGACGGCAGCGTCTCGATCCACGCCGACGACCGGGCCTACAAGCCCCTGAACTGGATGTCGCCGCCGTGCACCCTGAAAGAGGGCACCGGCGAGGAAGAGGGCGTCTGGACCGTCGTCAACAAGGCGGGCGAGAAGCTCATCATCACGATGGAGGAAGTGCTCCACGACTCCTCGCACGAACTGGGCGTCGATCCCGGCCTGATCAAGGACGGCGTGGAAGCGCACCTCCAGGAGCTGCTCGCCGACCGCATCGAGACACTCGGCGAGGGCTACACGCTGATCCGCCGCGAGTACCCCACGGCCATCGGGCCGGTCGACATCCTGTGCCGGGACGCCGACGGCAAAACCGTCGCGGTGGAGATCAAGCGGCGCGGTGAGATCGACGGCGTGGAGCAGCTCACGCGCTATCTGGAGCTGCTGAACCGCGATCCCCGTCTCGCCCCGGTGCGCGGTGTCTTCGCCGCCCAGGAGATCAAGCCCCAGGCCCGCGTCCTCGCCACCGACCGCGGCATCGGCTGCCAGGTCCTCGACTACGACGCGCTGCGGGGCATCGAGGACGACAAGCTGCGGCTGTTCTGACAGCCGCTCCGAAGACGAACAGACGAACAGGGCCGGGTCCGCGGAACGGACCCGGCCCTGCCGTGTGCACGGGTGTCAGATCACCGTCTCCGAGCCGCTCGGCGTGCCCGTGGTGCTCTCCGACGCACTCGCGGTGGTGCTCGTGGGAGCGCTCGGCGCCGGACCGCTGGCCGAGTCGGAGGTGGACGGGCTGGTCGTGGGCGGGGTGGTCGTCGGTGTGGGCGTTCCCGGGTCCGACGGCGTAGGCGTCGGCGAGGACGGGGTCGACGGGTTCGTCGGCGGTTTGGTCGAGGACGAAGGCGGCTTCGGCGAACTCGGCTTCGGCGAGGACGGCGGCTTCGAGGACGACGACGGCTTCGACGGCGACGCGGAGTCACCGGGGTCCTGCGAACCGCTCGGGGAGTCCGTCGGCGTGGGGTCGTCCGACGTGCCGAGGGTGCCGTCCGGGCCCGGGTCGGTCGGGCGGGCGGCCGCCTCGCCGGTGCCGGCCCCGCCCCCGCCCTCGTTCGCCGGCCGGTCGGCGCCGAGGCTGCCGTCGTTGATGCCCTGGCTGGCGGAGGGGTTGACGCCGACCTGATCGGACGGCGGGTTCTGATCCTTGTCGGAGGTGGCGCCGAGCGTCACCACCGTGCCCAGGACGGCGACGAGCAGGGCACCGGCACCGGCGGCCACGAGGTTGCGCCGGGCCAGGCCCTGGAGGCCGCCGCGCGCCTTGCGCGAGGGCGCGGGCGAGCTGCGGTGGGTGACCAGGGTCGGGGAAGGCGGCTTCTGGAGCGTCGGGAAGGCCGCCGGAACACCGCCGGGCGGGGACGCCGACTCCTCGTCACGGGCGTCGGGCACCTCCTCCCCCGCGGTCGGCCCGAGCCCGATCGGCGTGCCCGAGCGGTCGGCGACCAAGGCCAGGGCGCGGCGGCCGGCGACGGTCCCGCGCTTGTCGGCGAGGGCGCCGCGCAGGCCGATGGAGGCCTCCAGTTCGGCGCGGGCCCGGTCGAGCTGCCCCCCGCACAGGGCGAGGACACCGAGCTCGTGGTGGAAGTAGGCCTCCTCGCCGACGTCGCCGGCGAGCCGGGCGGCCTCGGCGCCGGCCCGCAGGGCCCGCTCCCAGGCGCTCCAGTGCAGTCCGGCGGCGAACGCGGGGGCGGCGGTGCGGGCCAGGTGGACGGCCGCGCTCTCCTCGTCCTCGGCGGGCGGGCGGGTGGCCGGTCCGAGGAGGGCCAGGGCGGCGAGGATCGCGTCCGCCTCGGCGCACACGCGCTCCGGGGTGACCGAGGGGTGCCCGGCCCACCAGGAGTAGTGCTGGGCGGCGCTGCGGGCGCCGGCCTCGGCCTCGTCGGCGTACCCGGCGGCCTCCAGCTGGGCCGGCACCCCGGCCGCGAGGCGGTAGCGGGATCCGACCGGGGAGACCAGGCCGCAGGCGGCCAGTTCGCCGAGTGCGGCGTCCGCGTGGGTGTCGCCGACCAGGGCGGGCAGATGCGCCTGGTGCGGGACCTCACCGCCCAGGGCGACGGCGAACCGCAGGGTGGCGCGGGCGGAGGCGCTCAGCCGGGAGGCGAGCAGCGGCGCGGGCGCTGCGGCCTCGCCGAGCGCCGGCAGCGGCACGTCGTCACCGAGGTCGTAGGCGTCGGCGGGGTCGGCCGGGGGCACGTCCTCGAAGACACCGAACTCGTCGACGGCACTGGTGCCGGCGCGCAGCCGGTCGCGCTGCCGCAGCAGAGCGCCGGCCTGGACGAAGCGCAGCGGCAGGCCCTCGGACTCGAACCAGAGGTCGCCCGCCCAGTTGGACTCGTCCTCGGTGAGGGTCCGGCCGACGGCGTGTTCCAGCAGGTCGAGCCCGGCGGCGCGCTCCAGCCCGCCGAGGAGGACCTCCTCGACGGCGGCGTCGGCGGAGGGAGCCGGCACGTCCGGGGTGGCGCCGAGCAGGAAGGCGCACTCGGGGGTCGCCTCCAGCAGCTCGTCGAGCGCGGCGCCGCCGAACTCCAGGTCGTCGAGGACGACGACCGCGCCGATCTCACGGACGTAGGTGAGCAGTTCGTCCCGGTCCGGGCGGTGCAGCGGGGCGCTGTAGACGGCGTGGAACAGGTCGTACAGCAGGTCGCCGGCGGTGCGTCCGAAGCCGTTGAGGCGCACGACACCGTCGGGGGCGAGGTCGGAGCAGTCCTCGGCGACGAGGTCGAGGAGGCGGGTGCGGCCGGAGCCGGCCGCACCGGTGAGGCGCGTGGAGCGGCCGCGGGCGAGCAGGCGCACCAGACGCTCGCGCTCGTCCTGGCGGGCCAGCAGCGGCAGGGCGGGCAGCGCGGGGCCGGGCGGGACGGGCGGGCGGGCGGCGCGCTCCGCCTCGGCGCGCTCGGCAGCGGTGAGCTTCACGGGCCGGGCGGGTCGTTCGGCGGGCGGGCAGGCCTCTATCTCGCTGCCGTCGACGGGGTTGACGGTCAGCAGGAAGTCGCCGGAGACCAGCTGCACCGTGCGCGCGAGTGCCGGCGCGTGCTGCGCGAAGTCCGGTGTGAGGGATTCCCTGGGAGGGCGCTGGCGCGGCGCGGGGCCGTCACCTTCGTGGCCGTACTCCTCGGGTCCCTGGTTGTCAGGATCCATAGGTCAAGCCCCCCAAAAGCGTGTGTGTGCTTGGAAAAGCCCCTCCCGGCCTTGCTGCACACCGCGCTGTCGCTTCTGGTCCGGTCCCGCCGAAGGGTGTCAAGGCAGCGGGCAGCCGAACCCTAAACCTTCGCACAGTATCTACGACAGTCCGGGGTACCGCGCCGTCCGTAACGTCACGGTCTCGTGAGGATTGTGCGCGTCGCACGAATCGACGACGTGCGTCCGGGTCTCCCCGGTCGCCCGGCTCACACCCGTACGAGGTGTCACACGCGGGGAAGCGTCTCCACCCCGATGCCCCCCTCGATCGCCAGGATCCGGTGCAGGCGGGTGGCCACCAGCAGGCGCTGCATCTGCGGCGGTACTCCGCGCAGCACCAGGCGCCGGCCACAGCGGCCGGCCCGCCGGTGGGCTCCCATGATCACGCCCAGTCCGGTGGCGTCCCAGGAGTCCAGTTCGGACAGGTCGAGCACCAGGTCGCCGACTCCGTCGTCGACGGCCGAGTGCAGGACCGTTCGGGCGTCCGCCGCGCTCCGGACGTCGAGGCGGCCCCCGACGACCAGCCCGGCGTGGTCGCCCCTGATGTGCATATGCGCTCCCCGTGCGTGCGAATCGTGCTCCGCGTTCTGGATGTGGGTGATGCAACCTCTGACTGTGTGGAGGAGTCAGAGGTTGCTTCTTGTAAGCGAACCGATACCGAATTCACCCGGGCGTGTGATGCGCCCGGGGCATGTGCGGTTTCAGTGCTTGTAGAAGCCCTGCCCGCTCTTGCGTCCGATGTCACCGGCATCAACCATCCGGCGCATCGACTCGGGGGCCGCGAACTTCTCGTCCTGGGACTCGGTGTAGATGTTGTTCGTGGCGTGCAGCAGGATGTCGACGCCGGTCAGGTCCGCCGTCGCCAGCGGGCCCATGGCGTGGCCGAAGCCCAGCTTGCAGGCCAGGTCGATGTCCTCGGCGCTGGCCACGCCCGACTCCTGGAGCTTCGCGGCCTCGACGACCAGGGCGCAGATGAGACGGGTCGTCACGAAGCCGGCGACGTCGCGGTTGACGACGATGCAGGTCTTGCCGACCGACTCGGCGAACCGCCGGGCCGTGGCGAGGGTTTCGTCGCTGGTCTTGTAGCCGCGGACGAGTTCGCACAGCTGCATCATCGGCACCGGCGAGAAGAAGTGCGTGCCGACGACCCGCTCCGGGCGCTCCGTGGCCGCCGCGATCTTGGTGATCGGGATGGCGGAGGTGTTGGAGGCGAGGATCGCCTCGTCCTTCACGATCTTGTCGAGCGCGCGGAAGATCTCGTGCTTGACCTCGAGCTTCTCGAACACGGCCTCGACGACCACGTCCGCGTCGGCAGCGGCGTCCAGGTCGGTGGTCGCGGTGATGCGCGCGAGGGCGGCGTCGGCGTCGTGCGCCTCCAGCCTGCCCTTGGCGACGAACTTGTCGTACGACGCCTTGATGCCGTCGGTACCGCGCGTCAGTGCCTCGTCGGTGACGTCACGCAGGACCACCTCCCAGCCCGCCTGAGCGGAGACCTGGGCGATGCCGGCTCCCATGAGGCCGGCCCCGATGACGGCGAGCTTCCCTGCCACTGTGCGACTCCCCTGACGCGCTGCTTATATCTGCCTCTCCGGCGGACACTAGCGCTCGTGAGGCGGCACGCGCCTGACTTAGTAACGCGTTTCACGTCTCAGGGAGTGAGACCCCTGTCACGTCCCGCATTCGCTTGCGTTTTGGGGTGGTTGGCGCTTCACGGACCGGCCTGCGCCGAGCCGTCGGCACCCTGCCACCCGCGCGGGCGGGCGGTAGTCCGGTCACCCGCCGCAGGTGGGGAGGTGAGCCCATGACGCCTGCGTCTAGATTGGCCACATGGTCAATCTGACGCGCATCTACACCAGGACCGGCGATCAGGGCACCACCGCCCTCGGCGACATGAGCCGGGTCGCCAAGACCGATCTGCGGATCTCCGCGTACGCCGACGCCAACGAGGCGAACGCGGTGATCGGCACGGCGATCGCGCTGGGCGGTCTGGACGAGGAGGTCGTCGAGGTCCTCACGCGCGTCCAGAACGACCTGTTCGACGTGGGCGCGGACCTGTCGACGCCGGTGGTGGAGAACCCGGAGTTCCCGCCCCTGCGGGTCGAGCAGTTCTACATCGACAAGCTGGAGGCGGACTGCGACCGCTTCAACGAACAGCTGGAGAAGCTCCGCTCCTTCATCCTCCCCGGCGGCACCCCGGGCGCGGCCCTGCTCCACCAGGCCTGCACGGTCGTACGCCGGGCGGAGCGCTCCACGTGGGCGGCGCTGGAGGTGCACGGCGAGGTGATGAACCCGCTGACCGCGACCTACCTCAACCGCCTCTCCGACCTCCTGTTCATCCTCGCGAGGACGGCGAACAAGCAGGTCGGGGACGTGTTGTGGGTTCCGGGCGGGGAGCGGTAGTCAGTTTCTGCCGCGTGCCGCCTGCCACAGGCCGGAGGCGACCAGCACGCCGCCGACGCACATCATCACGATGCCGACCTTCGTGAGGGTCACGACGGGGACCGCCACGTCGCCGGTGAACAGCCACAGCCCGAGGCCGATCACGAAGGTGACGACGCCTTCCACCAGATGCGCGCGGGCCTTGCTCATCGGTGCGCCCTCTCCTTCTCCACCGTCACCCCGGTCTCCCCCGCGGGAGCCTTCCGCGGCCAGATCGCATAGCTCAGCGCGATCAGGCCGTGGATCCCCGCCGCGCGCCAGGCCACATGGCGCCAGCTCTCCAGGGAGGTCACGCGGCTCGGGTCGTCCACGTACCAGATCGCGAGCTGGAGGAGCACGGTCGCGACGACGGCGCCCACCAGCGTGCCCAGCCAGACCTTGCCCTCGTGGCGGGCCCGGGCCACGCCATGACGCGGTGGGCCGGCCGGCTTCGGGGCGCCGCCCAGCCGGTGGGCGGCGTGGCCGTCCAGCCACTTCACCGTGCGGTGGCCGTGCCCGACGGTGTAGCCGATGTACAGCGCGGCCAGGCCGTGCGTCCAGTTCGGCTCGGCACCGTTCTTCAGGTCCAGCGCGGTGGCGACCAGCAGGACGACCTCCAGCAGCGGCTCGCACAGCAGCAGGCCCAGCCCCAGCCGTGGCATGCGCAGCAGGTAGCGGGCGCCCAGGCCGGCCGCCAGCAGCACCCAGAAGCCGATCTCGCAGGCTGCGATCAAGGCGACGATCACGGTTCGCTCCTCTCGGTCACCTCTTCAGGCTCCCGTGCGGCGCGCCCGGAATCGTCGTCGCGACTGACGAACCCGCAGTACATCGAAGGATGCAGCCGGGGACCCTCCGCGGGGATCACGCGCCGGGCGCGACGGCCGTGTTGGATGGTGACATGGCCGTACGACTCCCCCGCCCCCGCCGCTTCGACGTCCACGTCGCGCTGGGCGGACTCCTCGGCGGGCTGCTGCTGTGGGGCGTCGGCCTGGCCACCCGGCCGCACACCGAGGCGTACGTGCTGCTGCCGGGGCGCTGGCCGGTACTGCTGCCGCTCTTCGTCATGGCGGGCTGCGAGCTGCTGCGCCGGAGCGCCCCCCGCACCGCTCTGCTGATCGGGACGCCCGCGATCGTCCTGGACACCGTCACCCAGGGCAACCTGGTCACGATCCTGATGTACACCGATCTGATGTACGCGGCCGTCCTGTACGGCCCGCCCGCGTCGGCCCACCGCATCCCGCGGATCACCGGGCTGCTCTCGGTGGCCGCGGCGGTGGTGCCGTTCGCTCTGTGGCGCGAGCCCGAGGCGCTGCTGATCGGCGTGATCACCGGCCTCGTGTCCTTCGGCCCCGCCGCCACCGGACTGATCGTCCGCAACCACCGGGACGCCGCCGAGGCGGCCCGGCTGCGCGCCGAACAGACCGCGCTGCTCGCCGAGATGGACCGCACCCAGGCGGTCACCGCCGAACGTGCCCGGATGGCCCGCGAGCTGCACGACATGGTCGCCAACCACCTGTCGGCGATCGCCATCCACTCCACCGCCGCGCTGTCCCTCGACGATCCGAAGACCTCTCAGGAGGCGCTCGTGGTCATCCGCGAGAACAGCGTGGAGGGGCTCGCCGAGATGCGGCGGCTGATCGGCATCCTGCGCGACAGCAGCGGCGACGTGGAACCGTCCGCCGCTCCCACGCTCGACGGTCTCGGCGCGCTGGTGGAGGGCGCCCGCACCAACGGCCTCGACGTCACCCTCGACGCCGAACGGAGCGAGGTGCCCGCCCCTGTCGAGCTCGCCGCCTACCGCATCGTGCAGGAGTCGCTGACCAACGCGCTCAAGCACGCCGCCCCGGGCCGGGTCACCGTGGCACTCGCCCGGCGGGACGGCTCCCTCGTCGTCAGCGTGACCAGCCCCTACGGGGACCGGGACGCCCCGCGCGCCCCCGGGTCCGGCGCGGGTCTGGTCGGCATGAGAGAGCGCGTGGCCCTGCTGGACGGCACGTTCGAAGCCGCCCCCGAGGACTCGCCCGAGGGCAAGATCTGGGTGGTACGCGCCACCCTCCCCGTCAGCCACAGCCTCGAAGGAGACACCGCATGATCCGCGTCCTGGTCGCCGAGGACCAGTCCGCCGTCCGCGCCGGGCTCGTCCTCATCCTGCGCAGCGCGCCCGACATCGAGGTGGTCGGTGAGGCGGCGGACGGCGAGCAGGCGGTGGCGCTGGCGCGGGAGCTGCGGCCGGACCTGGTGCTGATGGACGTTCAGATGCCGCGCCTTGACGGGGTGTCGGCGACCCGGCAGGTCGTCGGGGAGCGGCTCGCCGACGTGCTGGTGCTGACCACCTTCGACCTCGATGAGTACGTCTTCGGGGCACTGCGGGCGGGCGCGGCCGGCTTCCTGCTGAAGAACACCGAGGCGGCGGAGCTGCTGGAGGCCGTGCGGACGGTCGCGCGCGGGGAGGGGCTGATCGCCCCGGCGGTCACCCGGCGGCTGATCGCGGAGTTCGCCGCGAAGCCCACCAGGGAACCGGCGGCCGATCCGGCGGTGCTCGAACAGCTGACCCGGCGGGAGCGCGAGGTGCTGTCCTGCCTCGGCCAGGGGCTGTCCAACGCGGGCATCGCGGAGCGGCTCGACATGGCCGAGGCGACGGTGAAGACCCACGTCAGCAGGCTGCTGGGGAAGCTGGAGCTGCGCAGCCGGGTGCAAGCCGCCGTGCTGGCCCAGGAGTTGGGTGTCTGAATCACGATCGGTGCTGGTGGTCCAGACCTATTGACCGGTGGTCCAGACCTTTCTATTCTCACCGCACCATGAGTGGGCGTGAGGCTCAGTCACGCCCCCACAACTCCATCAAGGAGGCGCACCATGCGCTTCAGACACAGAGCCGCGGCAGGGTTCGCGACCCTGTTGCTCCCCTTCGCCGGCCTCGTCGGCCTGGCGAGCCCGGCCCAGGCAGCCACGTCCGCCACCGCGACCTACGCCAAGACCCAGGACTGGGGCTCCGGCTTCGAGGGCAAGTGGACGGTGAAGAACACCGGCACCACGGCCCTCAGTTCCTGGACGGTCGAGTGGGACTTCCCCTCCGGCACGTCCGTCACCTCCTCCTGGGACGCCGACGTCACCTCCTCCGGCGCTCACTGGACCGCGAAGAACAAGTCCTGGAACGGCACCCTGGCCCCCGGCGCCTCCGTCACCTTCGGCTTCAACGGCAGCGGCACCGGCTCCCCGGCCAACTGCAAGCTCAACGGCGGCAGCTGTGACGGCGGCACCACGGAACCCGGCGACAGCGCACCGAGCGCCCCCGGCACCCCGACCGCCTCGGACATCACCAACACCTCGGTGAAGCTGTCCTGGTCCGCCGCCACCGACGACAAGGGCGTCAAGAACTACGACGTCCTGCGCGACGGCTCCAAGGTCGCCACCGTGACGGGCACGTCGTACACCAGCACCGGCCTCACCGCCGGCACCGACTACTCCTACTCCGTCCAGGCCCGTGACACCGCCGACCAGACCGGCCCGGTCAGCGGAGCCGTCCGGGTCCGCACCACCGGCGGCACCACCGAGCCGCCCACCGGTGACAAGGTCAAGCTCGGCTACTTCACCGAGTGGGGCGTCTACGGCCGCAACTACCACGTGAAGAACCTGGTGACCTCGGGCACGGCCTCGAAGATCACCCACATCAACTACGCCTTCGGCAACGTCAAGAACGGTCAGTGCACCGTCGACGACACCTACGCCGCCTACGACAAGGCCTACACGGCCGACCAGTCGGTCAGCGGCCAGGCCGACACCTGGGACCAGCCGCTGCGCGGCAACTTCAACCAGCTGCGCCAGCTGAAGGCCAAGTACCCGCACATCAAGGTGCTGTACTCCTTCGGCGGCTGGACCTACTCCGGCGGCTTCGGCCAGGCGGCGCAGAACGCGGCCGCGTTCGCCAAGTCCTGCAAGGCCGTCGTGGAGGACCCGCGCTGGGCCGACGTCTTCGACGGCATCGACATCGACTGGGAGTACCCGAACGCCTGCGGCCTGACCTGCGACACGTCCGGCCCGGCGGCCTTCAAGAACCTCTCCCAGGCCCTGCGCGCCGAGTTCGGCGCGAACTACCTGGTCACCGCGGCCATCACCGCCGACGGCTCCTCCGGCGGCAAGATCGACGCGGCCGACTACGGCGGCGCCGCCCAGTACCTCGACTGGTACAACGTGATGACGTACGACTACTTCGGCGCCTTCGACAAGGACGGCCCGACCGCCCCGCACTCCCCGCTCACGTCCTACCCGGGGATCCCGCAGGCGGGCTTCAACTCGGCCGACGCGATCGCCAAGCTGAAGGCCAAGGGCGTCCCGTCCAAGAAGCTCCTGCTCGGCATCGGCTTCTACGGCCGCGGCTGGACCGGCGTCACCCAGTCCGCCCCGGGCGGCTCGGCCACCGGCGCGGCTCCGGGCACGTACGAGGCGGGCATCGAGGACTACAAGGTCCTGAAGAACTCCTGCCCGGCCACCGGCACCATCGCCGGCACGGCGTACGCGCACTGCGGCAGCAACTGGTGGTCGTACGACACCCCGGCGACCATCGCGGGCAAGATGAGCTGGGCCAAGAACCAGGGCCTGGGCGGCGCGTTCTTCTGGGAGTTCAGCGGAGACACCGCGAACGGAGAGCTCGCGACCGCGATCGACAGCGGCCTGAAGTAGGCCGGATCACAGAGAAGTTCGAAGGGTCGTAGACCCTAGGCGACATTGACGCTCCCCCAGACTTCGTCCGGGGGGACCCCCACCCAGCGGGTGAATGTGGCTACGCCACATTCACCCGCTGTCCGGGCGGGGCTGCCTCAAGCCACGCGAGGAAACCGGTCAGCGCGTCTTCGCTCATCGCGAGTTCCAGACGCGTGCCCCGGTGCAGACAGGCCAGGATCACATGGTCGGACAGGAGCGCCAGCTCCTCCTCGCCCTCCGGCACCCGGCGGCCGGCCACCTCGATGGCGGACCGCTCCAGGGTGCGGCGCGGACGCGGTGAGTACGAGAAGACGCGGTACCACTCCACGCGGTCGCCGTTGTACCGGGCCACCCCGTACGCCCAGCCCTTGCCGTTGCTGTCGCCCTCGGCCGGGGCGTCCCAGCGCAGGCTGGCGTCGAAGGTGCCGCCCGAGCGCTGGATCAGCCGGCGGCGCAGACCGAAGACGAACAGGCCCACCACCACGAGGGCCACCACGATTCCGCACACAGTCAGAGCGAGGACCATCGACACCGACCTCCTCGTCTCCTAGGTAACGGAACGTAAAAATCACCCACATCCGCCTCAGCCGCGGCCGGGTCCGGATCTCTCCGGTACCCAGCCGCGGCTGAGTGACGTCATCACACGGCGGACTCCGGTCAGCGCGCCGCCGTGGCAGCCCGCAGACGGACGTCCGCGCGGCGCTGGGCCTCCGCGTCGTCCTCCGCCTTCGCGCGCTCGAGCTCCTGCTCCGCGCGCTGGACATCGATCTCGTCCGACAGCTCGGCGACTTCCGCCAGCAGCGAGAGCTTGTCGTCCGCGAACGAGATGAATCCGCCGTGGACCGCGGCGACGACCGTCCCGCCCTCACTCGTACGGATGGTCACCGGGCCCGACTCCAGCACACCGAGCAGCGGCTGGTGACCGGGCATGACGCCGATGTCGCCGGACGTGGTGCGCGCGACGACCAGGGTGGCCTGGCCGGACCAGACCTCACGGTCGGCCGCGACCAGCGCGACGTGCAGCTCAGCAGCCAAGGGTGGCTCCTCGGGTCACCACCCGGCAGGGGTGCCGGGTGTTGGTTACAAGTCTAGTAGGCGTGGCAGAGGGGGCGGGACGAACCCCGCCCCCTCCGACGAGCACGGGGCTCAGGAGACGCCGAGCTCCTTGGCGTTGTTCTTGAGGTCCTCAAGACCACCGCACATGAAGAACGCCTGCTCCGGGAAGTGGTCGTACTCGCCGTCGCAGATCGCGTTGAACGCGGCGATCGACTCGTCCAGCGGCACGTCCGAACCGTCCACGCCGGTGAACTGCTTGGCGGCGTGGGTGTTCTGGGACAGGAAGCGCTCCACGCGACGGGCACGGTGGACGACGAGCTTGTCCTCCTCGCCGAGCTCGTCGATACCGAGGATCGCGATGATGTCCTGCAGGTCCTTGTACTTCTGAAGGATGTTCTTCACGCGCATCGCGGCGTTGTAGTGCTCCGCCGAGATGTACCGCGGGTCGAGGATGCGGGACGTCGAGTCCAGCGGGTCCACGGCCGGGTAGATGCCCTTCTCGGAGATCGGACGGGACAGAACCGTCGTCGCGTCGAGGTGGGCGAAGGTGGTGGCCGGGGCCGGGTCGGTCAGGTCGTCCGCGGGGACGTAGATCGCCTGCATCGAGGTGATCGAGTGACCACGGGTCGAGGTGATGCGCTCCTGGAGGGTGCCCATCTCGTCGGCCAGGTTCGGCTGGTAGCCCACCGCGGAGGGCATACGGCCGAGCAGGGTCGACACCTCGGAACCGGCCTGGGTGAAGCGGAAGATGTTGTCGATGAAGAACAGCACGTCCTGCTTCTGGACGTCACGGAAGTACTCCGCCATCGTCAGGCCGGCCAGGGCCACGCGCAGACGGGTGCCCGGGGGCTCGTCCATCTGGCCGAAGACCAGGGCGGTCTTGTCCAGAACGCCGGACTCTTCCATCTCCGCGATGAGGTCGTTGCCCTCACGGGTGCGCTCGCCGACACCCGCGAAGACGGAGACGCCCTCGTGGAGGTTGGCGACACGCATGATCATTTCCTGGATCAGCACGGTCTTGCCGACACCGGCACCACCGAACAGACCGATCTTGCCGCCCTTGACGTACGGGGTGAGCAGGTCGACGACCTTCAGGCCCGTCTCGAACATCTCGGTCTTCGACTCGAGCTGGTCGAACGCGGGGGCCTTGCGGTGGATGGACCAGCGCTCGCCCTCGTGCGTCTCGTCGCTGTTCAGCACCTCACCGAGGGTGTTGAACACCTTGCCCTTGGTGAAGTCGCCGACCGGGACGGTGATGCCCGCACCGGTGTCGACGACCGGGGCCTGGCGGACCAGACCGTCGGTGGGCTGCATGGAGATCGCGCGGACCAGGCCGTCACCCAGGTGCTGGGCGACCTCCAGGGTCAGCGTCTTCTTCTCGCCCGCGAGCGCCGGGTCGGCGACCTCGACGTGAAGGGCGTTGTAGATGTCCGGCATCGCGTCGACGGGGAACTCCACGTCGACGACCGGGCCGATGACCCGCGCGACGCGGCCCGTCGCCGTGGCCGTCTCAACAGTGGTGGTCATTTGTCAGTCACTCCCCGCGGTCGCGTCGGCCAGGGCACTGGCGCCACCGACGATCTCGCTGATTTCCTGGGTGATTTCGGCCTGGCGGGCCTGGTTGGCAAGCCGGGTGAGCGTCTCGATGAGCTCTCCGGCGTTGTCGGTGGCCGACTTCATCGCGCGCCGCGTGGCGGCGTGCTTGGAGGCAGCCGACTGGAGCAGCGCGTTGTAGATGCGGCTCTCGACGTAGCGCGGCAGCAGGGCGTCGAGGACGTCCTCCGCCGAGGGCTCGAAGTCGAACAGCGGGAGGATCTCGCCCTTGGGCTTGGCCTCCGCCGCCACCTCGTCGAGGCTGAGCGGCAGCAGCCGCGCCTCGATCGCCGTCTGCGTCATCATCGACACGAACTCGGTGTAGACGATGTGGAGCTCGTCCACGCCGCCCTCGGCCGTCTCCGTCTCGATCGCCTCGATCAGCGGGGCCGCGACCTTCTTGGCGTCCGCGTACGAGGGCTCGTCGGTGAAGCCCGTGAACGACTCCGCGATCTTGCGCTCGCGGAAGTTGTAGTGGGCGACACCGCGGCGGCCGACGATGTAGTTGACGACCTCCTTGCCCTCGGCCTCGAGCTGCGCCGTGAGCTTCTCCGCGGCCTTGATGGCGTTGGAGTTGAAGGCGCCGGCCAGACCGCGGTCGCTCGTGAGGAGCAGGACCGCGGCGCGGGTCGGGTTCTCGGGCTCGGTCGTGAGCGGGTGCTTGGTGTTGGATCCGCCGGCGACCGCCGTGACCGCCCGGGTGAGCTCGGTCGCGTACGGCGTGGAGGCCGCCACCTTGCGCTGCGCCTTGACGACGCGCGAGGCGGCGATCATCTCCATCGCCTTGGTGATCTTCTTGGTCGCGGTGACGGATCGGATGCGACGCTTGTAGACCCGGAGCTGGGCTCCCATGAGTCAGGTCCCTTCCGTCGTCACTTACCGGCAGCCGGGGTGTCCTCGCCGAGCAGCTTGCCGTCGGAGGTCTCGAACTGCTTCTTGAACTCCACGATGGCGTCGGCGACGGCCTGGAGGGTGTCGTCGGACATCTTGCCGCCCTCGCGGATGGAGGTCATGAGGCCCTGCTCCTTGCGGTGCAGGTACTCCAGCAGCTCCTTCTCGAAGCGGCGGATGTCGGCGACGGGGACGTCGTCCATCTTGCCGGTGGTGCCGGCCCAGACGGAGACGACCTGGTCCTCGGTGGCCATCGGCTGGTACTGCGCCTGCTTCAGCAGCTCGACCATGCGCTGACCGCGCTCCAGCTGCGCCTTGGACGCGGCGTCCAGGTCGGAACCGAAGGCGGCGAACGCCTCCAGCTCACGGAACTGGGCGAGGTCCACGCGCAGACGGCCGGAGACCTGCTTCATCGCCTTGTGCTGCGCGGAACCACCGACTCGGGAGACGGAGATACCGACGTTCAGCGCGGGGCGCTGACCGGCGTTGAACAGGTCCGACTCCAGGAAGCACTGGCCGTCGGTGATGGAGATGACGTTGGTCGGGATGAACGCCGAGACGTCGTTGGCCTTCGTCTCGACGATCGGCAGACCGGTCATCGAGCCGGCACCCATCTCGTCGGAGAGCTTCGCACAGCGCTCCAGCAGACGGGAGTGCAGGTAGAAGACGTCACCCGGGTAGGCCTCACGGCCCGGCGGGCGGCGCAGCAGCAGCGACACGGCGCGGTAGGCGTCGGCCTGCTTCGACAGGTCGTCGAAGATGATCAGGACGTGCTTGCCCTGGTACATCCAGTGCTGGCCGATGGCCGAGCCGGTGTACGGCGCCAGGTACTTGAAGCCGGCCGGGTCGGACGCCGGGGCGGCGACGATGGTCGTGTACTCCAGCGCGCCGGCCTCCTCCAGAGCGCCGCGCACACCGGCGATCGTGGAGCCCTTCTGGCCGATGGCGACGTAGATGCAGCGGACCTGCTTGTTCGGGTCGCCCGTGCGCCAGTTGTCGCGCTGGTTGATGATGGTGTCGACGGCCAGGGCGGTCTTGCCGGTCTGGCGGTCACCGATGATCAGCTGACGCTGGCCACGGCCGATCGGGGTCATCGCGTCGACGGCCTTGTAGCCCGTCTCCATCGGCTCGTGCACCGACTTGCGGACCATGACGCCCGGGGCCTGCAGCTCCAAGGCGCGGCGGTCCTCGGTCTCGATCTCGCCGAGGCCGTCGATCGGGTTGCCGAGGGGGTCCACCACGCGGCCGAGGTAGCCCTCGCCCACCGCAACGGAGAGAACCTCACCGGTACGGGAGACCGGCTGGCCCTCCTCGACGCCGCTGAACTCGCCGAGGACGATGGCACCGATCTCGCGCTCCTCGAGGTTGAGGGCGAGGCCGAGGGTGCCGTCCTCGAACTTCAGCAGCTCGTTGGCCATGGTCGAGGGCAGGCCCTCGACCTTCGCGATGCCGTCACCGGCGAAGGTGACCGTACCGACCTCCTCGCGCGAGGCCGCGTCCGGCTTGTACGCCTGGACGAAGTTCTCCAGCGCGTCCCGGATCTCCTCCGGCCGGATCGTGAGCTCCGCCATCTGGGTTCCCTGCTCTCCTTGTTGGGCCCGAAGTTTCACTTTGGGGGTCTGGGGGCGACCCCCAGGATTCTTCTGCACGGCCCAACCAGGGCCGTCGTAAGTACGTACTGCCTATTGAGTTGCTGCTCAGCCGGCGAGCCGACGGCCGGCGTCCTCGATGCGGTCCGCGAGGGAGCCGTTGATGACCTCGTCACCGACCTGCACCCGGATTCCGCCGAGGACCTCGGGGTCCACGTCCAGGTTGAGGTGCATCGTGCGGCCGTAGAGCTTCGCGAGGGCGGCGCCCAGGCGCTGCTTCTGCGGGTCGCTCAGCGGCACCGCCGAGGTGACGATGGCCACCATGCGGTCCCGGCGCTCGGCGGCGAGCTTGGACAGGGACTCCAGTCCCGACTCCAGGCTACGTCCCCGCGGCGCGGTCACAAGGCGCGTGACCAGACGCTCGGTGGCCGACTGCGCCCGGCCGCCGAGCAGGCTGCGCAGCAGCTCGCTCTTCGCCGAGGTGGTGGCCTTGCGGTCGGTCAGCGCGGCACGCAGCTCGGTGCTGCCGGAGACGATCCGGCCGAACCGGAACAGCTCGTCCTCGACGTCGTCGAGCTTGCCGGCCTGCTGCGCGGCGGTGAGGTCAGCGGTGTTCGCCAGCACCTCCAGCGCGTCCACCAGGTCGCGCGACTGCGACCAGCGGGAGCGCACCATGCCGGCGACCAGGTCGGCGGCCGGGCCGCTGACCTGGGTGCCGAGCAGACGCTGGGCCAGACCTGCCTTGGCCTCCGCGTCCTGCGCCGGGTCGGTGAGGACCCGGCGCAGCGACACCTCGCGGTCGAGCAGCGCGGTGACGGCGGCCAGCTCGTCGGCGAGCGAGCCCGCGTTCACGGACGTCGAGTCCGTCAGCGCGTCGAGACGCTCACGTGCGGCTGCCAGGGCCTCGCGGCTCGCTCCGTTCATCGTCCGGCCTCGGCCTTCTCCTCGAGCTCGTCGAGGAACCGGTCGATCACGCGGCTCTGGCGGGCGTGGTCCTCGAGGGACTCCCCGACGAGCTTGCCGGCCAGGTCGGTGGCGAGCTTGCCGACGTCCTGGCGCAGCGCGGAAGCGGCGGCCTTGCGGTCGGCCTCGATCTGGGAGTGGCCGGCGGCGACGATCTCCTCGCGCTGACGCTGGCCCTCGGCCCGCATCTCGGCGATGAGCGTGGCACCCTGCTCCTGCGCCTCCTGGCGCAGGCGCGCGGCCTCGTGCCGGGCCTCGGCGAGCTGTGCCTTGTACTGCTCAAGGACGCTCTGGGCCTCGACCTTCATGGTCTCGGCCTCTTCGATACCGCCTTCGATCGCCGCGCGGCGCTCCTCCAGAACCTTGTTGATGTTCGGAAGCAGCTTCTTCCAGAAGAAGAAGAACACGATGGCGAAGGCGATGGTGCCGACGAGCAGCTCGGGGCCCGGAGGAACGAGCGGGTTCTGCTCTTCCTCGGCCGCCAGCTGCACCAGGTTGGCGATCACATCAGTGCCTTTCGTCGAAACGTGTCGGTGAGCAGGTAATTACTGACCGAACACGAACGGCATAACGATGCCGATGAGGGCGAGCGCCTCACAGAAGGCGAAGCCCAGGATCTGGTTGGCGCGGATCAGGCCGGCGGCCTCGGGCTGACGGGCCAGGGCCTGGGTGCCGTTACCGAAGATGATGCCGACGCCGATGCCGGGGCCGATGGCGGAGAGGCCGTAGCCGATGGAGCCGAGCGAACCGGAGACAGCGGCAAGGGTCTCAGTGGCAGCCATGCTGAATCTTCCTTCTCTTTCACGGACCGGCGGGGGTTGGCCACCGGACGTTCTTGGGATCTTGCGGGGGTGAGGGGCTCAGTGGTGCTCGGCCAGAGCGCCCTGGATGTACGTGCAGGCGAGGAGTACGAACACGTACGCCTGGACGGCCTGCACGAAAAGCTCGAAGACGATCATGGCCATGGTCATCACGAAGGAGATACCGGCCGCCGGGATCATCCAGCTGTTGAGCAGGTACCAGGAGGCGACGGTGAACATGACCAGCATCAGGTGACCGGCGAACATGTTCGCGAACAGTCGGACGGCGTGGGTGAACGGCCGGACGAGCAGGTTCGAGAAGAACTCGATGATCATGACCAGCGGCAGCACCGGGCCGAGCGACTTGTCGTAGCCGGTGATGTTCTTGAAGAACCCGACGAAGCCGTGCCGCTTGAAGGTCAGCGAGACCCAGGTCACGTAGACGACCGCGGCGAGGACCGCCGGATAGGCGATGACCGACGACACCGGGAACTGCGCCAGCGGGATCACGGACCAGATGTTCATGATCCAGATGAAGAAGAACAGCGAGACCATCAGGGGGACGTACTTCTCGCCCTCCTTCTTTCCGAGGGTCTCGTAGACGATGCCGCGGCGGACGAAGTCGTATCCGGCCTCACCGACCATCTGCAGCTTGCCGGGCACCACCTTGGCCTTGCCGAAGGCCGCCCAGAAGAAGCCGATGACGAGGATGGTGGTGATGATGGCGAGCAGCATCACCTTGTTGAACTCGTACCCTCCAACCGTGGCAATCGGCTTGAAGAGGAACGAGTGCAGGCCCGGTGCCGGAAAACCACACCCGTCGGACATGATCCGACAGCTCCAGTCAAAGGCGAGCTGGGTCTGGTCAGCACTCACCGCGGGCTCCTTCGGCGTGACGCATAGGTACGGCAACCTCGTTGTGTCGGCGCGGCGCGCAGCCGCGGTTCGGCACGGGACTGGTGTTACGGATGTGAGGGCGGCTGGGGGGCATCGAGCCTCGCGTTCGAGCAGGCGTCAGCTCAGATGCCCGCGCCCGCGATGCCGCAGTTGGCACCGGACGATAGCAGGAGTTCCTACTGCCCTTTATCGCGCCCCTACTCGTCACGACGACGGTCCGGTCTTCTCGGGCTTCTCGCTCTTCTCGGAGTCCGGGTCGATGTAGAAGATCTTGGCCTTCATATGCGCACGAGCCTGCGCGGCCATCCACACGACGGTGGCGATGACGAGCCCGAGGGCGAACGCCTTCGCGTTGAAGAGAGAGGTGTCCTTGAAGAGGGCGACGAAGATCAGGAGAAGCAGCAGCTGGGCGACATAGAGCATCAGCCCCATGGCCTGGAACAACTGCGGGAGCGTTTTTGCCGTCCACTGGAGAACGTAGAGGCCGACCCCCATGAAGAGGATGGCCAGCACGGTGCCGACGGCCGCTCCGATGGCTCCCTTGCCTCCGGCCACCACGCCACTGACGGCGACCACGACCACACCGGCAGCGGCTGTGGGTACAGCGCACTGCACGAGGTTCCGGGCGTCATTGGACGGCATGGCGGCAACTCCGCTTTCGCAGGGGGCAGGGGTGTCGTCATGGACGAGCGTAGTCCCGGGCTGAGTGGAGACCTCACGCCAATGGACCGTCGCACTGCGGTCCTTCGGCTCTATCCGGGGGGTTCTCGTGAACCGTATCACAAACTATTTGATGCAGTCTTTACCTGGAGGTGTGCGGACTGTCACACATGAGAGTGAACCCGCGCGTCTGAGCGGGAAGCGCGCCCAGATGTCTGGTATTGGGCGCTTCGCACCCCCATCGCAACCCCACGACTTGGCAATGCTCTAGTCAGATTCTTACCTTGTCCCCGCCTTGCGCCGGTCGGCCAGGCGCGAACGGGGGCCGATGGCGGTCGCGCCGTTGACACCGGCCACCCCGGACACCACGGGGGTGCGGTTCTCTGCGCCGGCGGGGACGTGCTGGTCCGCCGCGGACGCCGGGGTCGAGGCCTCCGGTGCGAGGGCCGCGACCGAGCCGCGACGCCGGTAGCGGGGCGGCACGAAGCGCTCCATCCAGCGCGGGGCCCGCGGTGTGAAGCGCGGCAGCAGAAGCAGCAGGAGCCCGATCGCGCTGAGGAACACCACACCCAGCACGATCCACATGGACGCCGAGTTGACCGAGTAGGCGAGGGCGCCGAAGGCGATCAGCGCGGACCAGAAGTACATGATGAGCACCGCGCGGCTGTGCGAGTGGCCGATCTCCAGCAGCCGGTGGTGCAGGTGGCCGCGGTCGGCGGCGAACGGGGACTGGCCGCGCCAGGTGCGGCGCACGATCGCCAGGATCAGGTCGGCGGCCGGCACCGCGATGATCGTCAGCGGCAGCAGCAGCGGGATGTAGACGGGGACCGTCTGGTGCACGGCCTCCTTCTCGGAGCCCACGTACAGGTTGAGCGCGTCCGGGTCGACCTGGCCCGTGACGGAGATCGCGCCGGCGGCCAGGACCAGGCCGATCAGCATCGAGCCCGAGTCGCCCATGAAGATCCGGGCCGGGTGCATGTTGTGCGGCAGGAAGCCCAGGCACATGCCCATCAGGATCGCCGAGAAGAGGGTGGCCGGGGCGGCGGCCTCGATGCCGTACGAGTACCAGATGCGGTAGGCGTACAGGAAGAACGCCGTGGCGGCGATGCAGACCATGCCGGCCGCGAGGCCGTCCAGGCCGTCGACGAAGTTGACCGCGTTGATGGTGATGACGACGAGCGCCACCGTGAGCAGGGTGCCCTGCCACTGGGTGAGCGCCACCGAGCCCACGCCCGGGATCGGCAGCCACAGGATCGTCAGACCCTGCACGACCATCACGCCCGCGGCGATCATCTGGCCGCCCAGCTTGATCAGGGCGTCGATCTCGAACTTGTCGTCCAGGACACCGATCAGCCAGATCAGCGCCGCCCCGGACAGCAGCGCCCGGGGTTCGTTCGACGTCTCGAAGACCTGGTTGAGGTTGGTCAGGTGGTCGGCGACCAGCAGGCCCGCGCACAGGCCGAAGAACATCGCGATACCGCCGAGGCGCGGAGTGGGCTCCCGGTGCACGTCACGTGCCCGGATCTCCGGCATCGCTCCGGCCACGATCGCGAACTTCCGTACCGGCCCTGTCAGCAGATACGTCACCGCGGCCGTGATGCAGAGCGTCAGGAGGTATTCACGCACGGGCTTCCCCACAGGTCTCGCTGGCCATCTCAGCCCCACACCCTAGCGATGCGCGCATATGAGTGGGGACTTCCGGGTAGCGACGATGGTTGCACGAGTGGCTGTGCACCCTGATGCGCTTACCCCGGCTCACGCCGGATACGGCGGAAATCCACCGGCCAGCTCCCGCACATCTTCACGGGCTCTTGAGGGATCCGTCACGCCCCCGAGCACCCCGGCGAGCAGCTCGGCGATCCGGGCCATCTCCGCCTCGCCCATACCTTGCGTGGTGACCGCGGCCGTGCCGAGCCGCAGCCCCCGGGCATCGCCGTGCGGCAGGGCGCAGCAGTCCATGACCAGGCCGGACGCGGCGAGACGGCCCCGGGCCGTGCGCCCGTCCACACCGAGGGGCGCCGGGTCGGCGGTGATCAGGTGGGTGTCCGTGCCGCCGGTGGTGACGACCAGTCCCGCCGCGCCCAGCCGGGCCGCCAGAACCCGCGCATTCGCCACCACCTGATGGGCGTACGCGGCGAACGCCGGTGTTGCCGCCTCCCCGAACGCGACCGCCTTGGCGGCGATGGTGTGCATCTGCGCACCGCCCTGTGTGAAAGGGAACACCGCCCGGTCGACCCGCTCGGCCAGCTCCGCCCGGCACAGGATCAAGCCGCCGCGCGGGCCCCGCAGCACCTTGTGGGTGGTCCCGCAGACGATGTCCGCGTACGGCACCGGATTCGGCGCCGCTCCCCCGGCGACGAGTCCGAGGGGGTGCGCGGCGTCCGCGATGAGGTAGGCGCCCACCTCGTCGGCGACCTCGCGGAAGAACGCGTAGTCGAGGTGCCGGGGGTAGGCGATGGAGCCGCACACGATCGCCTTGGGCCGGCGCGTGCGGGCCAGGGTGCGCACCTGCTCGTGGTCGATGAACCCCGACTCGGCCTCCACCCCGTATCCGACGAAGTCGAACCAGCGGCCGGAGAAGTTGGCCGGTGAGCCGTGCGTGAGGTGACCGCCGTAGGGCAGGCCGAGGGCGAGGACGGTGTCACCGGGACGCAGCAGGGCCGCGTAGGCGGCGAGCACCGCCGAAGAGCCCGAGTGCGGCTGGACGTTGGCGTGGTCGGCGCCGAACAGGGCTTTCGCCCGCTCCACGGCGAGGCGCTCGGCGACGTCGGCGATCTCGCAGCCGCCGTGGTGCCGCGCCCCCGGGTACCCCTCGGCGTACTTGTTCGCGAGCGGTGACCCGAGGGCGGCCAGTACGGCAGGGGAGCTGAAGTTCTCGGCGGCGATCAGCTGGAGCGTGGTCGACTGCCGCTCCCGCTCGCCGAGCAGGATGTCGGCGAGCTCGGGGTCCTGGCGGCGCAGGACGTCGGCCTGGATGGCAGAGGTGACCGTCATGGTGGGCTCCGGGCGGCGTCGCATTGCGGGGCGGTTCGCCTCCGGGGCGCCTGAGTCGGTCCTGAGGGGCCGATGGTGCTCAGCCCTCCGGGCCTTTGCGCGTTCGGCCTCTCGGGACCGACGCGCCCCTTCGGCTCACGCGCCGGGGTGACGTACGTCCAATGTAGGCCCGGGGCCCACGAGGCGCTCGGCTGTTACATCTTTGCGGGGACACCGGTCAGAGCCGTGACGACCGGATCGAGTGCCTGGTGTATCTCGTCGCCGATGGACCGGAAGAACGTCAGGGGCGCGCCGTAGGGGTCGTAGACCTCGTCCGCCTCGGCGTTCGGTGCCAGCAGCCACCCGCGTAGAGCCGCCGCGGCGCGGACCAGCGCACGCGCGCGGACGACCACGCCCTCCTCCAGGGGCGGCAGGGTCACCGGGTCGATGGCCTTGACCAGACGGGTGAACTCCTTGAGCGTGAAGGTCCGCAGGCCCGCCGAGTGACCCATGGAGATGACCTGCGCCCGGTGGTCCCTGGTGGCGGTCAGTACCAGGTCGGCGCGGATCACGTGCTCGTCGAGGAGCTCGCGCCCGGTGAAGCCGGAGGCGTCCGCGCCGAAGTCGGCCAGGACGGTCTCCGCGTGGGACTCCATGGGCGCGCCCTCGTGGCCCCAGGTGCCGGCGCTCTCCACGATCAGCCCGCCGCCCAGGATGCCGAGCCGCTCCCGCACCGCATGGCGGGTCAGCCGCTCGGTGATGGGCGAGCGGCACACGTTGCCGGTGCTGACGTGGAGGATGCGGAAGCTGTCGCGCGGAAGTCCCACGAAGGTCGTCGTGATCTCCGCCGCGCTTTCCCCGTTGCCTATGCCACGCCCCGATCCAGGGGCCGTCAATTCGCCACCTCGAGGTCGGGTACGACCTTTCGCAGCTCGTCCGCCGAGATGGCACCGGCGCGCAGCAGCAGCGGCACCTCACGGGTCACGTCGACGATCGACGAGGGCACGATGCCGGGGGTCGGGCCACCGTCGAGGTAGACGGAGACGGAGTCGCCCAGCATCTCCTGCGCGGCGTCGCAGTCCTCCGGCGCGGGATGGCCGGTCAGGTTCGCGGAGGAGACGGCCATGGGACCGACCTCGGTCAGCAGTTCGATGGCGACCGGGTGCAGGGGCATGCGCACGGCGACCGTGCCCCGGGTGTCCCCGAGGTCCCACTGGAGGGACGGCTGGTGCCGGGCGACGAGCGTCAGGGCTCCCGGCCAGAACGCGTCGACCAGCTCCCAGGCCGGCTCGGAGAAGTCCGTGACGAGACCGTGCAGCGTGTTCGGGGAGCCGATGAGGACGGGGGTGGGCATGTTGCGGCCCCGGCCCTTCGCCTCCAGCAGGTCGGCGACCGCCTCCGAGGAGAACGCGTCGGCGCCGATGCCGTACACCGTGTCCGTCGGCAGCACCACGAGCTCGCCACGGCGGACGGCGGACGCTGCCTCGCGCAGACCGGTCACACGGTCGGTCGCGTCGTTGGTGTCGTATCGCCGTGCCATCTTTAGCTGGCCTCCTCGTACACGTGCTGCTGGGATGAAGTCCACGAAGTCAACGAAGTCCGCGAAGAGCGCGGGGTGCCCGGTGTGCTCACGGCAGGGCCTTGCGGGCCGTGGCGAAGCGCGGGCGGTTGTTGAGGTCCGGGTGGTCGGCCGCGTCCGTCCAGCCGCGGTCCTCGGCGAAGATCCACGGCACCTGGCCGCCCTGGGTGTCGGCGTGCTCGACGACGACGACGCCGCCCGGCCGCAGCAGCCGGTGCGCGGTGCGCTCCAGGCCGCGGATGAGGTCGAGGCCGTCCTCGCCGGAGAAGAGGGCCAGGTCGGGGTCGTAGTCCCGCGCCTCGGGGGCGACGTACTCCCACTCGGTGAGCGGGATGTAGGGCGGGTTGGTGATGACCAGGTCGACCTGGCCGTCCAGGTCCGGGAAGGCCGTGAGCGCGTTGCCCTGCCGCAGGTCGACCCTGGACCCCTCGACGTTCTTGCGGGTCCACTTGAGGGCGTCCTCGGACAGCTCCACGGCGTGCACGCGCGAGCGCGGCACCTCCTGGGCGAGGGCGAGGGCGATGGCGCCGGAGCCGGTGCACAGGTCGACGATGCACGGCTCGACGACGTCCATGGCCCGTACGGCGTCTATGGCCCAGCCGACCACGGACTCCGTCTCGGGCCGCGGCACGAACACCCCGGGGCCGACCTGGAGTTCCAGATAGCGGAAGTAGGCGCGCCCGGTGATGTGCTGGAGCGGTTCGCGGGCCTCGCGGCGGGCGATGACCTCCCAGTAGCGGGCGTCGAAGTCGGAGTCCTTGACGGAGTGCAGCTCGCCGCGCTTGACGCCGTGCACGAACGCGGCGAGTTCCTCCGCGTCGGTGCGCGGCGAGGGCACGCCTGCGTCGGCGAGCCGCTGGGTGGCCTGGGCCACCTCCGCGAGCAGCACGCTGCGGGGGCTTGGGGGTCGCCCCCCAAATGACTGCTGCACGCAAGTCCTCCGTATTACTCGTACGTGATCATTCGTACGCGCTCGTGCCTGCCTTACGCAGCCGCCAGCTTCGCCGCCGAGTCCGCGTCGACGCATGCCTGGATCACCGCGTCGAGGTCGCCGTCCAGGACCTGGTCCAGGTTGTACGCCTTGAAGCCGACGCGGTGGTCGGAGATGCGGTTCTCCGGGAAGTTGTAGGTGCGGATCTTCTCGGAGCGGTCGACGGTGCGGACCTGGCTGCGGCGGGCGTCGGCCGCCTCCCTCTCCGCCTCCTCCTGCGCCGCCGCGAGCAGCCTGGAGCGCAGGATACGCAGAGCCTGCTCCTTGTTCTGCAGCTGGCTCTTCTCGTTCTGGCAGGAGGCGACGACTCCGGTCGGGATGTGCGTGATGCGCACGGCGGAGTCGGTGGTGTTGACGGACTGCCCGCCGGGCCCGGAGGACCGGTAGACGTCGATGCGGAGGTCGTTGGGGTTGATCTCGACGTCGACCTCCTCGGCCTCGGGCGTGACGAGCACACCGGCCGCTGAGGTGTGGATCCGCCCCTGGGACTCCGTGGCGGGCACGCGCTGCACGCGGTGCACGCCGCCCTCGTACTTCATCCGCGCCCAGACGCCCTGGCCCGGCTCGGTGGCACCCTGGCCGCCCTTGGTCTTCACGGCGACCTGCACGTCCTTGTAGCCGCCCAGCTCCGACTCGGTGGCGTCGATGATCTCGGTCTTCCAGCCGACGCGCTCGGCGTAGCGCAGGTACATGCGCAGCAGGTCGCCGGCGAACAGGGCCGACTCGTCGCCGCCCGCGCCCGCCTTGATCTCCAGGATGACGTCCTTGTCGTCGCTGGGGTCGCGCGGGACGAGCAGGAGGCGCAGCTTCTCCGTGAGCTCCTCGCGCGCCTTCTCCAGCTCCTTGACCTCGGCGGCGAACTCCGGGTCGTCGGCGCCCAGTTCACGCGCGGTCTCGATGTCGTCGCCCGTCTGCGTCCAGGAGCGGTACGTGGCGACGATGGGGGTGAGCTCGGCGTAACGCTTGTTCAGCTTGCGCGCGTTGGCCTGGTCGGAGTGGACCGACGGGTCGGCGAGCTTCTTCTCCAGGTCGGCGTGCTCGGCGACGAGTTCCTCGACGGCCTCGAACATCTTGGGCTCCTGTGCGGGACGGGGGTGAAGGGCGGGCGACCAAAAACGCCGGTCCCGGAGCGCCCGGTGAGGGGGCGCTTCCGTGGACCGGCGGTATGGGGCTCGCTACTTCTTGGAGCCGGCGGCCTTGCCGAAGCGGGCCTCGAAGCGGGCCACACGGCCACCGGTGTCGAGGATCTTCTGCTTGCCCGTGTAGAACGGGTGGCACTCGGAGCAGACATCGGCGCGGATGGTGCCGGACTCGATGGTGCTGCGGGTGGTGAACGACGCGCCACAGGTGCAGCTGACCTGCGTCTCGACGTACTCGGGGTGGATGTCGCGCTTCAAGGTGTCTCCTAGGTTCGGGAGGGCGCCGGGTCGCTGCCGCGGGGTGCGGGAGCGTGAACCGGAGCCGACGTACCAGTCTGCCAGGACTGGGGCCATCCCCCAAAACCGGGGGTTGCCGTTGTTTGTTCCCTGCGGGCCGGTGTCGCTTGCTCGCGCAGTTCCCCGCGCCCTTTACGGCGCGGTCACGACACCCTTGGCCTCGCCCGAGGCGTTGCCCTTCGTCGCGCTCTTCGGGATCGGCTTGTCGTCCTCCAGGGCCTTCCAGATCTGGTCGGCCTTCTTCTTCTGGAGGAGGACGCGGTTGGGGTCGGCCGGGTCGTAGGCCACCGGCATCGTGACCATGTGCATGTTGGACGGGCTGATGCCCTTCAGGCCGCTCGCGAAGGAGGCGAGCTTGTTGACCGAGCCGAGGTCGGAGTCGGTCGTCACCGTCTTGGTCGCGGTCTCCGCGAGGTCGAGCAGCTTCTTCGGGTTCGAGAAGACGCCGACGTCCTTGATCTGGTTGACCAGGGCCTTGATGAAGGCCTGCTGGAGCTGGATGCGGCCCAGGTCGGAGCCGTCACCCACGCCGTGTCTGGTGCGGACCAGGCCGAGGGCCTGCTCACCGTCGAGGGTGTGGGTGCCGGCCTTCAGGTTCAGATGGCTGTCGGGGTCGTCGATGCTCTTGGTCGTGGTGATCTCGACGCCGCCGAGGTCGTCGATGAGCTTCTGGAAGCCGGCGAAGTCGACCTCCAGATAGTGGTCCATGCGCAGGTCGGTGATCGACTCGACGGTCTTCACGGCGCAGGCGGCCCCGCCGGTGGAGTACGCGGAGTTGAACATCACGCTGCGCGCGGCCGGGTACTCGTTGCCCTTGGTGTCCGTGCACGAAGGGCGGTCGATGAGGGTGTCACGCGGGATGGAGACCACGCTGGCCTTCTTGTGCCCCTTGTAGACGTGCACGATCATCGCCGTGTCGGAGCGGGCGCTGCCGTCGTCGGTGCCGCCGCCGAGCTTCTTGTTGCCGCCGGCGCGGGTGTCCGAGCCGAGGACCAGGATGTTCTCGGAGCCGTTGTCGGCCTTCTTGGGCCGGTCCGTGCCGAGGGCCTGGTCGATGTCGACGCTCTTGAGGTTGCCGTTGAGCTTGAAGTACAGGTAGCCGGCTCCGGCACCGCCCAGGACGACGATGCCCGCGGCCGTCCAGGCCGTGATCAGCAGGCCCTTGTTGCGCTGCGGGGGCTTGCGGCGCCGGCCCTTGCCGCGGTGGCGCGCTCCACTGGTGCCGGTATCGCCCGGTATCCCCGGGTCGGGTGTGCTCTCGGCGGACATGTACTCCTCAGCTCTTCTACGGTCGGTTACCCCCTGCGGTCAGTGCCAGGCGTGGCCGGAGAAGACCCTTCCTCGCACTATCGTCGCCCCACCTGGTCAGACGGAGAAACTCGGGAAAGGGTTGCACAACGGACTGTGCCCACCGCGTGCGGCGGTGGGCACAATGCGTGTTCGGCGTGATCGAGCGGAACCCGCTCACCTGCAATTTCAGCCGAAGATGTCGTACTGCTTGAAATCGGTGCCCACGGACTTTCTTGTGGCAAAGATCTCGCTTGTCCCCTTGCCGGTGCCCGCGTACAGGTACAGCGTGCCGCCGGGGGTGCGGGCGAGGAAGTCGGCCTTGCCGTCGCCGGTGACGTCACCGGGAGCGTCGAAGGCGTTGTAGTCGGCCCAGGTGCGCACCTTGACCCGGGCCGAGAAGGCGCCCGAGCCGGCCTTGCCGGTGCCCTTGTACAGGTAGATGGCGCTGCCGGACTTGCTGCGGGCGAGCAGGTCGGTCTTGCCGTCCCCGTTGTAGTCGCCCTTGCCGCGCACGGAGTTGTACTGGTTCCAGCCGGAGCCGACCTTCACGCGCGGCGCGAAGGTGCCGTTGCCCTTGCCCGGGTAGATCCACATGACGCCCGCCGAGTCGACCGAGAGCAGGTCGGGCAGGTAGTCCCCGGTGACGTCACCGGGGGTGATGATCCGGGTGCGGGTCTTCCAGTTGTCGGCGATCTGCTTGGTGGACCAGGTGCCGCTGGAGATGACGTAGTGCGTCCAGAAGACGTCGCCGGTGGAGCTGACCCGGTAGACGAGGTCCTGGTAGCCGTCGCGGTCGAGGTCGGTCTGGAGGACGACGTTCACGCCGTTCCAGTTGCCCCAGGACTCGCGGGCGGCGAAGGACGTGCCCTTGGAGTCCTTGGAGTAGCCGGTCTTGGTGGAGGCGTTGCGCACCCAGAGGTCGGCCTTGTGATCGCCGCTGATGTTGGTGTCGTCCAGGCGCGGGTAGGCGGCGCCGACGTAGGAGCTGACCTTGGCGAAGACGCTGTAGGCGCCCTTGGCGACGCAGTCGGTCACGCCCCAGGACACGACACCGACGATCCGGTTGTTGACGACCAGGGGGCCGCCGGAGTCGCCGTTGCACGCGGAGACGGTGCCGGTGTCGCTGCCGGTGGCGGGCTTGCCCGCGCAGACCATGTGGCCCTTGACGAAGTCCGCGCCGTACGCGCCGGAGCACGTCGTGTCGGACTGCATGGGCAGCGTGGCCGTCTTCAGCGTCTCGGAGATGTCTTCGCTGGTGGAGCTGGTGCGGCCCCAGCCGTAGACCTTGGCGCTGGTGCCGGCCTTGTACGACGTGGTGTCGCCCGACGTCGTCATCCGGATCGGGGTGGCCTTGACCGGGACGGGCAGGGTCAGCACCGCGATGTCGTTGTCGATGGTCGTCGCGCTGTACGACGGGTGGTTCCACTGCCGCCAGACACCGGTGACGGTGCCGCCGTGCAGGTCGGTGCCGTCGGCCGAGGGCAGCTGGGAGGTGCCGGTGACGACAGCGCCGTTGGCGTTCCAGTTGTAGCCCTTGACGCAGTGCGCGGCGGTGAGGATCTTCGTCGGCGCGACGACGGCGCCGCCGCAGAAGAAGCCGATGTCGTCGCTGGTGCCCGCGGTGCCCCGGTCGTCGTAGTAGTGGAGCTGCGCCATCCACGGGGCCGTGCTGATGGTGGTCTCGTTGCCACCGATGATCTTGGGATCGATGCTGCCGGCGACGGTGCCCGCGCTGAGCGAGGCCTTGCTCGTCTTGCCGGCGACGTCGTCACCGGCCATGGCGCCCGCGACGCGCTTCTCCAGCTCGGCGAGCGACGGCGAGCTGACGGCGGGCTTGACCGTCGGCTGCGGCAGCGGGGTGGCCGCACCGGCGGACGTCGTCAGCAGCGCGCCGGCCACGGCGGCGGCGACACCGGCCGCGGCGACGGGCAGTGCGATGCGTATCCGGCGTCTGTGCCGACCGCCCCCGGGCATGGGTGTACCCACGTATGTCCCCCCTCGGGATCACAAGTTCGAAGAGAGCGTGATCCTACCCGCACACGAACAGCACAAAGAGGGCCGCCCCCGTCCGGGAGCGACCCTCTTCGTGCAGTCCTTACCTCAGCCGACCGTCTCAGTCGCCGTTGCCCGGCGTCGGGGTGGTCTTCTGGATCTGCATCAGGAACTCGACGTTCGACTTCGTCTGCTTCATCTTGTCGAGCAGCAGCTCGATCGCCTGCTGCTGGTCGAGCGCGTGCAGCACCCGGCGCAGCTTCCAGACGACCGCGAGCTCCTCGTTGCCGAGCAGGATCTCTTCCTTACGGGTACCGGACGCGTCGACGTCCACCGCCGGGAAGATGCGCTTGTCGGCGAGCTTGCGGTCGAGCTTGAGCTCCATGTTGCCGGTGCCCTTGAACTCCTCGAAGATCACCTCGTCCATGCGGGACCCGGTGTCCACCAGGGCGGTGGCGAGGATGGTCAGCGAGCCGCCGTCCTCGATGTTGCGGGCCGCACCGAAGAAGCGCTTCGGCGGGTACAGGGCGGTGGAGTCGACACCACCGGACAGGATGCGCCCGGAGGCCGGGGCGGCGAGGTTGTACGCACGGCCCAGACGGGTGATCGAGTCGAGCAGCACGACCACGTCGTGACCCAGCTCCACCAGGCGCTTGGCGCGCTCGATGGCGAGCTCGGCGACGGTGGTGTGGTCCTCGGCCGGGCGGTCGAAGGTCGAGGAGATGACCTCGCCCTTCACCGACCGCTGCATGTCGGTGACCTCTTCCGGACGCTCGTCGACGAGGACGACCATCAGGTGGCACTCGGGGTTGTTGTGCGTGATCGCGTTGGCGATCGCCTGCATGATCATGGTCTTGCCGGTCTTCGGCGGGGCCACGATCAGACCGCGCTGGCCCTTACCGATCGGCGACACGAGGTCGATGATGCGGGTGGTGAGCACGCCCGGGTCCGTCTCCAGGCGGAGGCGGTCCTGCGGGTACAGCGGGGTGAGCTTGTTGAACTCCGGGCGGCCGCGGCCGTGTTCGGGCGCCATGCCGTTGACGGAGTCCAGGCGGACCAGCGCGTTGAACTTCTCGCGCCGCTCGCCTTCCTTGGGCTGGCGCACGGCACCGGTGATGTGGTCGCCCTTGCGCAGGCCGTTCTTGCGGACCTGGGCGAGGGAGACGTACACGTCGTTCGGGCCGGGCAGGTAGCCGGACGTGCGGATGAACGCGTAGTTGTCGAGGATGTCCAGGATGCCCGCGACGGGGATCAGGACGTCGTCCTCGGTGATCTGCGGCTCCTGGACGTCGTCACGGCCGCGACGGCCACGGCGGTCGCGGTAGCGCCCGCGACGGCCACGACGGCCACCGTCGAAGTCGTCGTCGTCCTGCTGCACCTGCTGGCCACGGTCCTGGCGGCCGCCGCCCTGCTGGTTCTGCTGCTGGCCGCGGTCCTGGCGGCCGCCGCCCTGCTGGTCGTCGCCCTTGCCGCCGCGGCGGTCGCCACGGTCACGCCCGCGGTCCCGGTCGCGGTCACGGCGGTCGCGACGACGGCCCTCGCCGTCACCGGACTCGGACTTGGCCTCGTTGTTCTGGGACTGCTGCTGCGACTGCGCCTCGGCCTTGGTGTCGGTCTTCGCCTCGGCGACGATGGTCTCCCCGGCGGAAGCAGGGGCTCCGGCCTCGGCGGTGGCCCGGCGGCGACGGCGCTCGGGCGCGTCGTCTCCCGCGCGCTCGTTCTCGCTCGACCGGGAGGCGCCTCCGGCGGGCTGGCCGGGGATCTCGATCTGCTGCTGCGCCACGGCCTTCTCGGCCTTGTCCGCGGGGGCCTTGGCCTCCTTCGCGTCCGCCTTCTTCTCCGCCTTCTCGGCGTTGTCGCCCGTACGGGTCCGCGAGGTGGCGCGGCGCTTGGGCTTGGTCTCGGCGGGGGCGTCGGCCTTGGCAGCCGGAGCGGCGCCGCCGGACGCCTGCGCCTCCTTGATGACCTCGATCAGCTGGCTCTTGCGCATACGCGCCGTGCCCCTGATGCCGAGGCCGGATGCGACCTGCTGAAGCTCGGCCAGCACCATGCCCTCGAGGCCGGTACCGCGGCGCCGCCGGGAGCCGGCACCGCTGGCAGGCGCGGAGGCGTCCGTGGCGGGCGCGGCAGCGGTCTCCTCGACACGTGCGCCCATCAGATCGGTGGTGTCGCTCACGAAGGGTCCTTCCCTGGAGCGGACGTCGGCCTGTCTGGCTCGGCGACCGGTTGTGCTGTCCGGCTTCGGTCCGTGTGGTGTGAACCGTGCCGGGGCGGTGGTCCGCCTAAGCGGCGGAGGAATCTGGTGATGGCGCTTCCTTGTGTCGTGGCACCCAGTGTCAGTGTCACGCGGCGTGGTAGCACCGGTTCCGGAGCGTGCCCTGCGCCCCGCTCAGTGTCCTCGTACGGCGTACGGTCCGACGTACGGAACACAGTGCGGCTTGGGGGGCTCCCGGAAGAATGTCTGTCCCGGACGGGGACACGAGGCACCTCGCCATGGTGGGGTCGGGTGCAGACTTGAGGTTAACACTACCGGATCCAACAAACATTCCCTCTCTCGAAATCCGGCAACCGCGCGGTTTCAGATGTCTCCGGAGGCGGCGAGCGGCAGCACGCTCGCGCCCTGCTGATCGAGGCGGAGCCGGTTCGCCGCCCAGTCCGCGCCCGCCAGGGCCTCGACCTTGCCGGCGGTGTCCTCGTCGGCCAGTGCCATGACCGTCGGTCCGGCCCCGGAGATGACCGCGGGGATGCCGTCACCCCGCAACCGCTCCACCAGTGCCGCGCTCTCGGGCATGGCCGGCGCGCGGTACTCCTGGTGCAGGCGGTCCTCGGTGGCGGGCAGCAGCAGTTCGGGTCGGCGCGTCAGGGCCTCGACGAGCAGGGCGGCCCGGCCGGCGTTGGCGGCCGCGTCGACGTGCGGCACGGAGCGCGGCAGCAGCCCGCGCGCGGTTTCCGTGAGAACCGGCTTTCCGGGCACGAAAACCACCGGAACGATGGAATCCGCGGGCTTCATCCTGATCGCGCGGGCGGCTCCGCCCTCCATCCAGGACAGCGTGAAGCCGCCCAGCAGGCACGCCGCGACATTGTCGGGGTGGCCCTCGATCTCCGTGGCGAGTTCGAGCAGCGCGGTGTCGTCGAGCTTCGCGTCGGCCCCTATGGTCACGGCGCGGGCGGCGACGATGCCCGCGCAGATGGCCGCCGAGGAGGAGCCGAGGCCCCGGCCGTGCGGAATGCGGTTGGCGCAGACGATCTCCAGACCGCGCGGCTGTCCGCCGAGCAGGTCGAATGCGGTGCGCAGGGACCGTACGAGAAGGTGCTGCTCGTCGCGCGGGAGCGTCTCGCTTCCCTCACCTGCGATGTCGATGTGCAGCCCGGAGTCGGCCACCCGGACGACCACGTCGTCGTACAAGCCCAGCGCGAGGCCGAGGGCGTCGAAGCCCGGGCCGAGATTGGCGCTGGTGGCGGGGACGCGCACCCGGACGGCGGCGGCGCGGAACGCTGGACCGGCCATCGCTCGATGACTCTCCTTGAGCTGCGTGATTGTCGAATGACGTTCAGTGGACATTCGATGGCGTACGAGAACCCTGGGGGCCGCTGCCGACCGGGCTGGCCGGCGGCTGTCCCGGCCGCGGAGACGGCGCGGCACGGTGCTCCATGCGGAGGCATATGCGGCGGGCGGGTTCAGTACAGCCTATCGAAGGAAGGTTCTGTGGCGACATAGGGCGCACAGGAGGCGCACGATGCGTGTCGTAAGCCCCCTGTGCACCCCCCGTAGGGAATCTCCCCCGGCCGGCGCCGTCTTACGCCGGAACGTGTCCGGCGTAACACCGGCGCTCGGCGCATCGGCGCACGTCAGCCCGGTTCGAGCGCCGTCAGGCGAGACCCAGGCGCTCCGCCGCTGCCGCGGAGTCCACCGGCACGGTGACCGGCTGCGGGGCACCGGCGACGGCCCAGTCGGGGTCCTTCAGCCCGTTGCCGGTGACGGTGCAGACGATCCGCTGCCCCGGGTCGACCTTGCCCTGCTCCGCGGCCTTCAGCAGACCGGCGACGGACGCGGCGGACGCCGGCTCGACGAAGACGCCCTCCTGGGACGCCAACAGCCGGTAGGCGCGCAGGATCTCACGGTCCGTCACCTCGTCGATGGAACCGCCGGACTCGTCCCGCGCGGCGAGCGCGTACTGCCACGAGGCCGGGTTGCCGATGCGGATGGCGGTGGCGATGGTCGAGGGGTCCTTGACGACCTCGCCGCGCACGATCGGGGCGCTGCCGGAGGCCTGGAAGCCCCACATCCGCGGCTTCCGGGTCGCCACGCCGTCGGCGGCGTACTCCGTGTAGCCCTTCCAATAGGCCGTGATGTTGCCCGCGTTGCCGACCGGCAGGACGTGGATGTCGGGCGCGTCGCCGAGCATGTCCACGATCTCGAAAGCGGCCGTCTTCTGACCCTCGATACGCACCGGGTTGACCGAATTGACCAGGGCGACGGGGTAGTTGTCGCTCAGGCCGCGCGCGAGGGTGAGGCAGTCGTCGAAGTTGCCGTCGACCTGGAGGATCTTCGCGCCGTGCACGAGGGCCTGGCCCATCTTGCCGAGCGCGATCTTGCCCGTCGGCACGAGCACGGCGCACACCATCCCGGCCCGCACGGCGTAGGCGGCGGCGGAGGCCGACGTGTTGCCGGTGGAGGCGCAGATGACGGCCTTCGCGCCCTCCTCCTTGGCCCGGGTGATGGCCATGGTCATGCCCCGGTCCTTGAAGGAACCGGTCGGGTTCGCGCCCTCCACCTTGAGGTGGACCTCGCAGCCCGTGCGCTCGGAGAGCACCTGCGCGGGCACGAGCGGCGTGCCGCCCTCGCGCAGCGTCACGACCGGCGTGGTGTCGGATACCGGCAGCCGGTCCCGGTACTCCTCGATGATTCCGCGCCACTGGTGGGTCATTGCTGGTTACTCTCCTTCAACCCGCATGATGCTGGCGACACCACGCACGGTGTCGAGCTTGCGCAACGCCTCGACGGTCCCGGTGAGGGCGGCGTCGGACGCGCGGTGCGTGACGACGACGAGGGAGGCCTCGCCGTCCTTCCCCGACTGGCGAACCGTATCGATCGAGACTCCGTGCTCGGCGAAGACGGTCGCCACCTGGGCGAGAACACCCGGTTTGTCAGCCACGTCGAGGCTGATGTGGTACCGCGTGACGACGTCGCCCATCGGGGACACCGGCAGCGCGGCGTAGGCGGACTCGCCCGGTCCGGTCGCGCCGCCGATCCGGTTGCGGCACACCGCGACGAGGTCGCCGAGCACGGCGGAGGCGGTCGGGGCACCCCCTGCTCCGGGGCCGTAGAACATGAGCTGCCCGGCGGCGTCGGACTCGACGAACACGGCGTTGTAGGCGCCGCGGACGGAGGCCAGCGGGTGGCTCAGCGGGATCATGGCCGGGTGCACGCGCGCGGTGACGGACGCCCCGTCCTCGGCCCGCTCGCAGATGGCGAGCAGTTTGATGGTGCAGCCCATCTCCTTCGCGGAGGCGAAGTCGGCCGCGGTCACCTCGGTCATGCCCTCGCGGTAGACGTCGTCGAGGCGCACCCGCGTGTGGAAGGCGATACCGGCGAGGATCGCGGCTTTGGCCGCGGCGTCGAAGCCCTCGACGTCGGCGGTCGGATCGGCCTCCGCGTACCCCAGGGCGGTGGCCTCGTCGAGGGCCTCCTGGTAGCCGGCGCCGGTGGAGTCCATCTTGTCGAGGATGAAGTTCGTCGTGCCGTTGACGATCCCCATCACCCGGTTGATCTTGTCGCCGGCGAGGGACTCGCGCACCGGCCGGATCAGCGGGATGGCACCGGCGACGGCGGCCTCGTAGTAGAGGTCCCTGCCGTACTGCTCGGCGACGGCGTGCAGGGCGGCCCCGTCCTGGGCGAGCAGCGCCTTGTTGGCGGAGACGACGGAGGCGCCGTGCTCGAAGGCGGTGGTGATGAGGCTGCGCGCGGGCTCGATGCCGCCGATGACCTCGACCACGACGTCGATGTCGCCGCGCTTGACCAGGGCGGTGGCGTCGGTGGTGACCAGCTCGGGGGCGATGCCCTCACGCACCCGGTCCGGCCGCCGAACGGCCACGCCCGCGAGCTCCACCGGGGCCCCGATCCGGGCCGTGAGGTCGTCGGCGTGCGTCGTCATGATGCGCGCCACCTCTGAGCCGACCACTCCACAGCCCAGCAGCGCCACCTTCAGCGGACGCGTACGCATCATCCGACCTCGTTTCCTCTTTACCGTCTACGGTGGAACCAGTCTCACTCACCGGACGGGAGTTTCTGCCCCCGGTCCGGATCGTGAGATGTCTATTTCATTTTCACGGAGGCGAAAGACAGGAGATCTTCCGCCGCCCGCTTGCTTCGGCTTTCGGCCTTTTGTCGTTCAGCCGACGTCGAGACGCAGCAGGTCCTCCTCGGTCTCGCGACGGACGATCACCCGAGCCTCACCGCCGTCGACGGCGACGACCGGCGGGCGCAGCACATGGTTGTAGTTGCTGGCCATGGACCGGCAGTACGCGCCGGTGGCCGGTACGGCGAGGAGGTCGCCCGGTGCCACGTCGGACGGCAGGAACGCGTCCTTGACCACGATGTCCCCGCTCTCGCAGTGCTTGCCCACGACCCGGGCGAGCATCGGCTCGGCGTCGGAGGTGCGGGAGACCAGGGCGACGCTGTACTCGGCGTCGTACAGCGCGGTGCGGATGTTGTCCGACATGCCGCCGTCGACGGAGACGTAGGTCCGCAGCCCGTCGAGGGGCTTGATGGTGCCGACCTCGTAGAGCGTGAAGGCGGTCGGGCCGACGATGGCCCGCCCCGGCTCGACGGAGATACGAGGAGTGCGCAGCTTGGCGGCATCGCACTCCCGGGTGACGATCTCGCTCAGCGCCTTGGCGATCTCGTGCGGCTCACGGGGGTCGTCGTCGCTGGTGTACGCGATGCCGAGGCCGCCGCCGAGGTCGATCTCGGGCAGCTCGACACCGTGCTCGTCACGGACGGCCTTCAGCAGCGAGACGACCCGGTGCGCGGCGACCTCGAACCCGGACATGTCGAAGATCTGCGACCCGATGTGGCTGTGGATGCCGACCAGCTCGAGACCGTCGAGTTGCAGGGCCCGGCGCACGGCCTCCGCGGCCTGCCCGCCGGCCAGCGGGATGCCGAACTTCTGGTCCTCGTGGGCCGTGGCGATGAACTCGTGGGTGTGGGCCTCGACGCCGACGGTGATGCGGATGAGGACCTTCTGCCGCTTGCCCATGCCCTGCGCGATGTGCGCGACGCGGACGATCTCCTGGAAGGAGTCGAGGACGATGTGCCCGACTCCGGCCTCGATCGCACGGGTGATCTCGTCGACCGACTTGTTGTTGCCGTGGAAGGCGATGCGGTCGGCGGGCATGCCGGCGGACAGGGCGGTGGCCAGCTCGCCGCCGGAGCAGACGTCGACGTTCAGCCCCTCCTCGTGGAGCCAGCGCACGACGGCGCGGGACAGGAACGCCTTGCCCGCGTAGAAGACGTCGGCGTCGGCCCCGAAGGCGGTGCGCCAGGCCCGCGCCCGGGCCCGGAAGTCGGCCTCGTCGAGGATGTACGCGGGGGTGCCGTACTCCTCGGCGAGCCGGGTGACGGGGATGCCTCCGACGGTCACGACCCCGTCCTCGTCACGCGTCACGGTCTGGGCCCACACCTTGGGGTCCAGCGCGTTGAGGTCGGCGGGCGGGGCGGAGTAGTGGCCCTCGGGAAGGACATCGGCGTGACGGGGCCCGGCGGGGTGTGCGGAACGGCTCATGATCTGTTCGTGTCTCTCAGAGATGGTCGGGAGCGTCGATGCCGAGCAGGGACAGGCCGCCGGCCAGCACCGTCCCGGCGGCTTCGGCGAGCGCGAGCCGGGCACGGTGGGCGGCCGAGGGTTTCTCCTCACCGAGGGGCAGCACGGCGGGGAGCAGGGGCATCGCGGCATCGGCGACGGTGACGAGGTGCCGGGCCAGGCGGTCGGGGGTGTGCTGCGCGGCGGTGGCGGCGACGACGCGGGGGTGGTCGCCGAGTACGGCGGTCAGCGCGTCCGCTTCGCTCACGGGACCGGGCTCGGGGTGGAAGCCGAGGTCGGCGGCGTTGCGCAGGAGAGCCCGGGTGCGGGCGTGGACGTACCGGACGCGGAAGAGAGGGTTGCCCTCCCGCTGGACGAGGTGGTCGCCGGGGATCCGGGGCCGGTCGTGGGCGGCGGGGTGCAGCAGCGCCCAGCGTCCGGCGTCCCGGCCGAGCGGCAGCGGGTCGGCCGGGGCGGGCACGGGGCGGACGGTGACGTGCCGGTCGGCTGTGCGCGGCCCCCGGGCGGTGACGTCCGCCCCGAGGACGGACTCCCACTCCCGGGCGGGCCGGCCCTCGCACTCGACATGGGCGACGTCACCCTGGCTGCGCAGCACGCGGGCCAGGGCGTCCGCGACCACGACGGCACGCACCTCGGCCGGGCACGAGAGGCGGACGACGCTCCCGACGGTCCCGGTCGTCGCGTGCCCGTACCGCCGCCCGCGCCGCAGGATCTCCTCGACGAGCCCGGCGGAGGCGGTGCCGCGCAGGCTGACGTTGAGGAAGCCGGGTCCGGTGACCACGACGTCGGCGAACCGCTGCTCGTCGAGAAGCCGCGCCCGCAGCACCTCGGCCACGTCACGCGGCGGCCGCCCGGCCGCGCGGGCCAGCTGGAGGGCGATGTTGGTGGCGTAGTCGCCGCAGCCCCCGGGCCCCGGTGGAGCGACCACGGCCCGCTCCGGAACGGTCACGCTGAGCTCACCCTCGTCGACAGCGCGGCGCACGGCGTGCAGCACGGTGCGGGAGAGCTCGGCGGGGGTCACGGGACAAGCGTATGGGAGGAAGGGGGTGGGTATGCGAGCCGGTTTCCGTACGGTCCGGGATGTGGACGCGGCGCCTGTTCAGCGCTGCGCCCGAGTCACCCGCCTACGGCACGGCGGGCAGATCCACTTCCTTGGCCTGCTCCTCGGCTGCCCTCGCGTGATCCTCCGCGTGATCGTTCGCCCGGGCGCCACCGCGCTGCCGGCCCTCACTCATGGCCCGCTCGACCAACTGCCGGACCATACGGACCAGTTCGGCGGGCTCGAAGGGCTTGGCGAGGAAGGCGTCGACGCCGGCTTCGAGTCCGGCCTCGACCTCGTGATCCCCGCAGGCGCTGACGATGGCGAGGGGCAGGTCGCGGGTGCGCGGATCGGCCCGGAGGCGAGCGGCCGTCCGGATCCCGTCCAGACGGGGCATGACGACATCGAGGGTCACGACATCGGGCCGCACCTGATGCACGACATCAAGACACTCGGCACCATCGGCCGCGGTCACGACCTCCAGCCCCTCCAGCTCGAGGTTGACCCTGATCAACTGCCGGATGACCTTGTTGTCGTCCACAACAAGCACCCGGCCCGACGCGCCTGGCACAACTCGAGAGTAGGTCGGCCCCCGCCACCGCGTCCGGGTTTTCCCCACTTCCACCCCGCACGAGCGACCGACACCCCCGCCCCCGACAGCCAAAACCCGTTCATGACCACCCCGAGGGAGCTGGTAGTGTTCTACCCGTCGCCGCGAGCAACGCGACGAACACGCCCCCGTAGCTCAGGGGATAGAGCAACGGCCTCCGGAGCCGTGTGCGCAGGTTCGAATCCTGCCGGGGGCACCTTGCATGAGGTGCCCAAAGACCCCGCCATCAGCGCTTTCGCTGGGACGGGGTCTTCGCGTATGTGCAGGCGTGTGCCGCTCGGAGCGGCCGTATGCCGGGGTCTGTGGACGAGGCGTGGACGGGATCTTGAAGCGTTGCCCCAGGTGAGTCGTACTGTCCACGGTCTTCAAGTTCGGTGCGACAGTGACACGTCGGGCAGGAGCCTGACGTGTCAGATGCGTGCGCTTGGATGAGCGGGTGACCGTTCATGACGTTGCTCGACACCTGCCTGAGATAACAGTCCTCCGTGAGCACTGCCGTTCCATGGCCGTCCTGGAGGCAGTCCTGAGCCCTGAGTGGGAGAGCCGCCACCACTCGTTCGACGACCACTGGTCCGAGACGGAGTCGATGGCCTCGATGCGGAACGGATCGGGCGACGAATACTCCGTTGTTTTCTCACCCGCCGGCGTCTACGTGCGGGGATTCGATCATGAATCGCCCATGAGCCCCTATGCGGAAGACGGCCCATGGCCCGGAGTGCTCGACGAGGTCCCTGAGGTCTTCCGGCCGTATGTCGAGGAGCCGGCGTTCTCGGACGAAGACGCGATGCCCATCGTCACGGCCTGTATCTGGCGGGAGACAGCCGACGACCGCTGGAAGGCGGGAGCGATCGATTTTCCCGATTCGGCAACGGAGGATCCGGACGGTGCCAGATACCTCTTCCAGCGGTTGGTGGATCGCTCGCCGGAAACGTTTCAACGATGGGCCGAGGACTACTACGAAATCCCGGTCGATCTGGAGGCCGTTCGTCACGTCTTCTCTTCTCGCCCGCTGACCGAGGAAGTCGTCCGCGCGTTGAACCCGAAAATCGTCCTAGCGGATCTCTCGGAGGACATCGCCGAGATCGGCTACCCGACGAGCTGAAACTCCTCAGCGGACGCGGCAGCGGTGGGTGCGCGCGGCCAGCTCGGCGGCGGCGCGGCTGTCGTAGTCGGTGGAGAAGCCGCAGCGCGGAGCCGTGCAGGCGGCGGAGTGCTTCTCGCGGCCCCGGCCGTCGTAGTAGGTGCCGACCTGGACGGGGCCGATGCGGAGGACGTGGCGGAAACGGCGGTTGGCGGACATCAGGGCATCTCCTTGTGGGTCTCGCCGGTGAAATCGGTGACGTGGTCGGCCAGCCAGCGCAAGATCTCGTCGCCCTCGTAGCTGTCGGCGGCGAGGATCACCGGTTCGGCTATCAGCACGGCTTCGGTCCGACGGTTCTGTCGGGTCAGCTCGGCGGCGCGCTTCAGCGCGCGGAGCGTGGACGGGCGCAAGGGAGTAACTGATCGTTTCAGAATGACTCCGGCCGATAGCAGCAATCCTGTTGGCACTTGTACAGCTGAGTTGGCACCTTGGCCCATGGCCTTGTGCGGGCGGCTTGGTCCGGACCGGTCGGAACGTAGGAGTGGATGGATGGGCGTGGATGCGGAGCGGGAGTGCTGGGAGCTGCGGTCGGGAACCGGTGTGGGTCCGTTGCAGTTCGGGATGTCTCCAGCCGAGGTCGCCCAGGCGCTTTTGGTCCCTGGACCGCAGGAACGGGCTGGCGGTCCGTTTGCGCAGGAGGACTTCCCGGCTGGGATGAAAGCGTTCTACGACGCGGGCAAGCTCGCCTGTGTTGCTCTGGATGCGGTCACCGGTCCGCAGGTCTTCCTGTCTGGCTTCCCGCTGGCGGGAAGCGATCAGGAGCAGGGCCGGCAGTTCCTGCTGGACCACGCTGCGGAGCATGGGAACTGTCTGCTCTACACGCCTGATGACTCGCTTTCCCTGACTGATCTGGGGGTTCTTCTGCGCTCGCAGCAGGTCGGGGCAGCGCGCCTGACCCGTCCGCTCTTCGTGAAGGAGGAGTGGTTGGAGTCGGAGTACTTCCGAGACCACCTTCCGCTGGAGGGCACCTCAGGCTGAGCGCTCGATCTGGCTAACTGACGCCAGACTCTGCGTGCAAGTCGCGATGAGATGCCGCAGGTCTTGTCCTCGACGATCTCGGTCGGCAAGGTGTCCGAGTGCGTGCTGATCTTGTTCCGGACGACCTGTGGGAGCGGGTGGCCCCGTTGCTGCCACCCCCTCCCGAACGACACCACCTGCATCCCGGGCGGTTGCGTGTTCCTGACCAACAACACTCGCCGGGACAGCAGGACCGAACTGGACCAGCGCAGGGTGAAGACCCGCGACGAGATCAGTCGACTGGTCAGAGCGTCCAAGCGCCATCTCTGATGCGCCTGCCAACGCGCCTACACGTACGGTCAGTCCGTCACAGCCGGGCTCCGGGCGGGCCGCACCACAAGCGCACCAGATGAGGCGGGGAACAGCGGGGAATCACGGTGAAAGCCGTCCAGAAGATGCGGCAGCCAGGGCGTCTCCCCAGGTCATTGCCCGGACAGGCCTCGGATGATCGCATGCTTCCCAAGCTGATGGTCCAACAGCTCAGTACGGCCGCGGAGCCTCGTCTCGTTCAACGCAGCCTCGTACCGTGCCAACAGAGCATCCAGGCCCGCGAGAAGAAGGCCGGCAAAGTCCCAACAATAAGAGCGCGAGCTGATAAGGCTTATTCATAGGGGCCGAGGAATCGAGAGCCGTTCAGGTGGATCAGGTGGTCAGGCGCGTCAGCCACCCAGGCCTCAGTCTCCCATGCGAGGTCGGCCAGCCATTTACGCATCGTGGCACGGTCCGGGAAGCAGTTCACGAACACCAGCCCTGCCTTGTCCGTCGCGAAGAGGTTTTTCAGGTGCTCACGCCGTCCGAAGTCGATCGGTCCGTGAGAAGTCACGGCCTCCATCAGGAAAAGCCAACTTCGCTGCTCGTCGTAGACCACGAGGTCCGGGTTCTTGCCGTGCTCGTCGAAAGCCAGCCCGAGACGTGCGAAGACGTCGTCTTGGCGGATGTCGTAGCGGTGGTCCTTGGCGTCCCCCAGGTAGAGCACCTGTCCGCCGGGGGCGAAGCGAGGGCAGAACTCCTCGACCATGTTCCGGATCAGGGGGTTCTGGCCACCGGGAGAGAGACGGAACAGTGAGCCATCGGGCAGCGTGACCGGGAGCATCTGCATCTCGCGGGTGGCCTTGTAAGCGGCCTGCTGGGTGGGAGCTCCGGCTACCCAGGCGTCGAGGGCATCTTGGAATCCCCGAGTGCCGAAGAGACGCACTACGGACAGAGCAGCCGGAGCGATCCGGTAATTGTTCTTGGAGGAGTTGACCGCGCGCCCTTCGGGAGCATCGGAGTTGTGCTCAGCGAACCCCGCGTCGACGAACTGATGGAGCGTCTGCTTGCGGAAGGTCTCGCGCGTGTTCGGGGCGTACTCCTTCCCCCACTTCTCCGCGATGACGCCCATGACTTCCGTGACGCCTAGACGCGGGTTGGTCGCCCTGTCCCACGGCTCGCCGGGCTCCAGGCCGAGCAGCACGAGGGCCGTCAGGGCAGACCTGCTATTGCAGCGGACCTTGTCGAAGCCGAAGGCTTGCAGGAGGGTGCTGGCGTTGTCGACGGATGCTCGTAAAGCGCTAATCACTCTATTGAGCCTACGACACCGGGGAACAAGTCAGCCACGAGGGCATCGAGTTTCGACTGCTCCGGGAGCCATTCCGGCGCGTTCTGTGCCAAACGCACCAGGTCGTCACGTGAGGGGAAGGGGAGCGTCCTGACGTCCCCAGCATTGACCTGGGTGTGCCCGGAGAAGGTGCGGAAGATCGCGTCGAGCGTCGAGGAGTTCAGCCAGAGCATCAGCCCGTGCGCGAGCTGAGGGTCGAGAGGCCCCTTCTTCTCGTGCAGGTAGTTGGTCTTGTTGTCCAGGGCAACCGGGCCCTCGTGCTTCCAAACGCCCGCGACCACGCGCCGCTTTTCCTCCTTCGCGGAGAAGCGCTTGATGACGACGTAGTGCCCTTCGGGCAGGAGCAGTTTGCGGGCAGCCTCGGTGCTGGGAGAGAAGCCCTGCGGCTTCTTTGCGGGGCGCTGTGGCCACTCGATCTCTCCGCCGCGAACGTTGGCCTGATAGACCATCGGCACGACACCGTCGGCGCCGAGGTCTTCGGTCAAGTGCTCGCGGTTGCGAAAGTCGACGACCTTGCCCGTGCTGACGCCCAGGCCCAGGTCGGCCAAGGTGAATGAGACGGCCGGCGGCACGACAGCGGAATCATCGAAGCGGACAAACCGCTCGCGGTCCCCGGGCAGGACTACGGCGTCGAACGGGACGGTGCGGCGGAGCGGGGCGTCGTCGTGCGCAATCGACGCCGACAGGACAACCTGTGGCTGCTGGTCGCCCCGTGTGCCAACCACGATGACGTTTTCCTGGAGGACGCCGGTGTCGGCGAACACTGTGTTGCGGCTCTCGAAGACGTGTAGGAGGTCGAGGCAGGTGCGATCGAGTACCCACTGACGAAAGGCGCGATGGTAGGTGCCGTTGGCCCACGAGCGGGGAACGATGATTGCGATCTGGCCGCCGGGGGCGAGGGCTGCTGTCGCCCTGGCCCAGAAGGCTGTGTAGATGTTGCTGGTATCAACCAGATGCTGCGCAATGCGCGTACGGTGCAGGCTGCCTGCAGCGAGCTTTCCATAGGGCGGGTTGGCGACGACAAGGTCGAACGGCCCGTCGATGAGTGCGTCATCGTCGGTGAGGTAGTCGCCCTGCACAAGGTCGAAAGTGGTGCCGTAGGTGTCCCTGCATTCCTTGAGCGTGGTTCGCAGGTAGGGCACGACCTGTGGGTCGGTCTCCACAGCAACGACGTGAACGTCCACGCCGGGGCGCTCTTCGTGCAGTCGGGCCACCAGTGCGGCGGTCAGCGAGCCGACCCCGGCGCCGGGGTCCAGAACACGCACAGTGTTACTCAGCGCGTCCAGGCGAGGCATTGAGGCGATCAGGGCGGCGGCTGGTGCAGGGGTGAAGAACTGCCCCAGTGCGGCCTGGGTCGCAGGGGCAAGGACACTGAGCGCCTCCACCCGTCGTGCCTCGGTGTTCTCGATCAGTTTCACGGCGGTGATTCTCTCACGGGGCGCCCCCTCACGAAGTCGTTGGGGGAAATCTATGCGGCGTCACTGGACGGACCCGAGCTCGATCGGACGGCTGATGACCTGCGGCAGCTTCTGAGCCGCGGGGGCAGTTCACCAACCTGCGAGCCAGGATTGCCTGTAGCTGCTGCTGACCTGTCTGTGAAATTGCGAGGTTGAGGCCGTGCCCTGATAGCAACCGACACAATGAACTACTGCGGCCGTGCATCACTCAAGTCAGCGCCGATACAGGACAGGAAAGCCATCGCGTTGCACGGATTCCAAATCGTAAGGAAATTGGTTCTTCATATAAGCAGGAAACTCTGTGAAGGGGCGAAACATATCGGTCTTGAAGTAAGCAGCATCTCTCGTTTCGCGTGGACGTCTTCGGACAGATTCGCAGTGCTGAAGCATGTCCCACGGCCGGGCGAACCACAACCCCACTCCTACATACCGTTCTGTCGGTGCGTGCGCTCGACCGATGACCTGGGCGTGGACCAAGAAAATTGGGGCGTTCAACACTGCTGCGGCTGCCGTTATGTCATCGCAGTCGGTTGTGTCGAGTTGAAACTGAGACATGGGACTCCCTATGCCGCCTCCAGCAAGTGCACTGCGGCCGCTTTTCAGTTCGATCCCCAGCGCGGCCTTACCTGACACGTAATTGGCCACAAAATCGGCTATCGCCACCCGATCCGCGTCTGACCGCTGCCCCCGAGGGCGCAACTCAACCGGATCAATTTCCCGAAGTGACAACTCCGGCGTCTCCCGGAATTTGGCCGCCCACTCCGATTCAACAAATTTGGCGGATGCAATGCCCCGCCCGATCGACCGCACGACACGATCACAGGTACCGCAAAGAAACCACTGTGAGAGGCGCACTTCTCGGAATTCATTACAATGGCCGCAGTATCCGTCGATCTGCTCCCTCGAAACCCACTCCGGTCTCCGATCGCCGAAGGCGCGGTGGGCGTAAGCGTCTCTACACGAGTTACACAAGAAGTAGGCCCGTAGTTCGGCGTCTCGGGCAACCTCTGAATGGCGGGCACATTCATACGCCGCGTATGGGTCGGCAGCTAGAGATAGTCCTGCCTCCTCCAGCACCGAGACGATGTGCGATATGGTGCTCGGTCCGATCCCGGGCAACAACCGAAGCTGGCGCTCGTTCAGCGCAAGCAGCTGCTCAACATTGACGACCTCGACCCCCAGCAACTTCTTCTCGACTGCGCGCGCAAATGGCACCTCTGAACCGTGGAACTCCACGGCCCCCCCTCCATGTTGACCCGACCGGGCGATCAACCTAACAGGGAGCATGCACTGAGGCGTCAGGGGTTGTGGACTATCTGTGGACAGGAAGGCGACTCCGGGGCCCTGGAACCGCCGTGACCAGGGTGAACGCAGATAGCCGAAGCGCCCTCCGGAGCCGTGTGCGCAGGTTCGAATCCTGCCGGGGGCACTCCGGATCAAGGCGCTGAACTGTAGAAATGCAGATCAGCGCCTTCCTTGTGCCTGGCAGAACTGCATGGGCCCAGCTTTGCCGTGTCGCCCGACGCCCTGGAACGCTGATCTGGGGACGCCAAGGCCCGCGGCGGCCCCTGGGGGCTGTCCGCCTACGTGGCCGTCGCCGTGGCCCGTCAGATCGGACGCGGCAATCTGAACGAGCTCATCCAGGCTGCTGAGGCCCAACACGGGCCCGTCGCGGACGAGGAGATCCAGACTTTCCGCGACCAGCTCCACAAGGCCGACGCGGACGCTGGTTGGACGGCCACAAGCAAGCTGTCGACGGAATGGTCAGCGCCACGGCCCTCGCCGCTCCCGGCCCGGTCTCCGACCAGCATCCTGTCCTGATGCAGCGTCAGCCTCGTCGTACTGCGAGGATGGGCTGGGCGTCCTGGCGTTGGCCGTTCGCCCCCTGTGGGGTCTTGCTCCGCGGCCGTCCCAGCCGGCGGACGGGGCGACGTCACGCGGGGGCGCCGAGAGGCGGGTGCTCCAGTACGCGGGGCCTGTACTCGACCAGTTGGATGCGGCCGTCGAAGGTGCGGTGCTCGGTCATCTCGAGGGCAACGTCCGGATAGCCGTCGTAGATGCGTTCCTCGCCCGTGGCTCCGGTGATCACCGGGAACATCACGACCCGGAAGCGGTCGACGAGTCCGGCGCGCAGCAGGGAACGGCACAGGCTGAGGCTGCCGATCGTGCTGAGCAGCCCCGAGCCGTTCGACTTCATGGCGCGGACCGCCTCGACAGCGTCGTCGCGGACGAGTGTGGAGTTGGCCCACGTCAGTGGCTCCTCCAGTGAGGAGGAGAACACCACCTTGGACGCCTGTGTGAGTTCGTCGACGGATGCCTCTTCTTCGGGCCGGAACTCGTCTTGGCCCTTCGGGACCTCGCCTGCGGCGAAGCCCGACATCAGACGGTAGGTGTTCGCTCCCATCAGGTAGGTGGCCGCGGGCTGCTCGCCGAGCCATGCGAGGTACTCCGGGCCCTCGAGGCCCCAGAACCCGGGCCATCCCTCTCCCGATGCGTAGCCGTCGAGGGAGGTGATGAAGTCGACGAGAAGCTCCGACATGGCGGTGTCCTTTCCGAGAGTGTCACGAGCTTGGACCGGCCCGGAGCCACAAACTCATCGGCCGCGCCGTGGTTTGACGAGAGTTCCCCGGCTCGCGCCTTCTCGCCGTTGTGTCTCACATGCCCGGCGGCCTCTCGAACGGGACGAACACGTCGTCCTTTCTCATCGCGCACAGGGCCCAGATGATGAAGCCCGAGACGGTGATCATGACGACCGACCAGACCGGGTAGTACGGCAGCGACAGGAAGTGGGCGATGATGACCAGGCCGGCGATGGCGACGCCCAGGACGCGGGCCCATGTCGACCCCATGAACAGGCCGAAGCTGACAACGAAGGCGATCACGCCCAGGGTGAGGTGGATCCAGCCCCAGGCCGTGAGGTCGAACGCGAAGACGTAGTTCCGCGTCGAGACGAAGATGTCGTCCGCGGCGATCTCCGCGATGCCGCGCATGACGTCGAGAATGCCGCCGATCATGAGCATGATGGCGGCGAAGACGGTCACACCGGTGGCCCATTCCCGCATCGACGTGCGGGCGCTGTCCGGGTGTGTGGTGGTCATGCCGGCTCCCTCGCTTCCCCTGTCGCCCCCCACCGCCAACGTCCTGCCGTTCTCAGCCTGCTCGCGGCGGGACGCGGGCTGCCTCACCCGGGGAGGGTGAAGCACGCGAAGGAACAGGGCACCACTTTCGCCCCATACGCACCATTGTTCTACCGTGGAGAGGAACGACGCTGCTCATCCCCTCACCGATCATCGAGGTGACGGTCATGACGGAGACCACTCAGCGCAGGACCACAGCGGGCCGGCAGGACGGGGCGACATCGCAGGGCGGTAAGGGCGCTCCCGGCACCCGCGGGAACACCGCCATCGCGGACACGGTCGTCGCGAAGATCGCGGGCATGGCGGCCCGGGAGATTCCCGAGGTGCACAACCTCGGCGGAGGAATGACCAGGGCCTTCGGGGCCGTGCGTCAGCGGGTGCCGGGCGGGGGCAGTGGGGTCACCCAGGGGGTGAAGGTCGAGGTCGGTGAGCGCCAGGCCGCCGTCGATCTCGATGTGGTCGTCGAGTACGGCGCCGCTATCGCCGACACCGCGGCGGACGTCCGGACCAACGTCGTCAACGCGGTGGAGCGGATGACGGGCCTGGAGGTCGTGGAGGTCAACATCGCCGTCGACGATGTCCATCTGCCCGACGAGGAGGAGGACGAGTCCGAGCAGCAGGAGGGCAGGCGGGTGGCCTGAGGGCCGGAGGCGGGGGTCAGTAGACCTCCGGGGCCGCCCCGGGGTCGCACGGCACGCGCACGTGCTCGCCGTGGCCGCAGTGGACGATCCGGTCAATGATGCCGACGGCGTCGGTCCCGGCCAGGAACGCGGACAGCGGCGAGCGCATCACCGTGTAGTCCCCGTAGTGCACGGGCAGCACGAGCCGGGGGTCGAGACGACGGGCGAGTTCGACCCCCCGGGTGCCGTCCATCGTGACGACGAAGCCCCCGGGCAGGCGCGTGCCGCCCAGGTGGAGGACGGCGAGATCGGGCGGCCGGGAAGCGTCCGATGAAGTGGATGTCGATCGCGTCGCCGGTGGGGTGCCGGTGGGTACCGGTGGCGGTCGTGGTCGTTCGTGGGCTGAGGCATGGGCGCTCTCCGGTCGCCCCGTGGGGACAGCCGTCTCGCCCTGGGGGCAGCCATCTCCCCCCGGGGACCGCATACTCCCTCTGGGGACAGCCGTCGCCGCGAGGGAGTACCCGCCCCGGAATGGGTCAGGCCGAGCGTTTGCGCGGGGTCGACTTCTTCGCCGTCGTCTTCTTGGCGGTGCTCTTCGACGCCGTCTTCTTGGTCGTCCCCTGGCCCTGGCCCTGGCCCGACTTGGCCGTCGACTTCTTCGCCGCCGTGGTCTTCTTGGCCGCCGTCTTCTTCGCTGTGGACGTCGACTTCTTGCCGCCGGTCTGCTTGGGGGCCGCGCGGGTCGTCTTGCGCTGCGGGAGCGACTTGACCTCGGCGTGCTCGGCGTCCTCGCCCCGGGACTCGCGGGCCGCGCGGACGCTGCTCTCCAGGGCCGCCATCAGGTCCAGGACCTTGCCGCCCGTGGCCGGTTCCGGGGCCTGCGGCGGAGCCTCGCCGGCGGCCTTCGCGGCGATGACCTCCTCCACCGCCTCGCGGTACTCGTCGTGCAGGTCCTCCAGGTCGACTTCGCCCAGGGTGTCCATCAGGGCGTCGGCCAGGTCCAGTTCCTGGTCGCGGACCTTGACGTCGGTGTCGGGGGCCAGGCCCTCGGGGGCGCGGACCTCGTCCGGCCAGAGCAGGCCGTGCATGGCGATGGCCTCGCCGACGACCCTGAGCATGCCCAGGCGCTCGCGCCCGCGCAGGGCGAACTTCGCGATCGCCACCTTGTTGCTGCGCTTCAGGGCCTCGCGCAGCAGCGTGTACGGCTTCGCCGCCGGGGCGCCGCTCGCCTGGAGGTAGTACGCGGCGTCCATCTGGAGCGGGTCGATCCGGTCCGCCGGGACGAAGGCGACGATCTCGATCGTCTTCGCCGTCGGGATGGGCAGGCTGGACAGGTCCTCCTCGGTGATCGGGATGATCGTGCCGTCCGCGTCCTCGTAGCCCTTGCCGATCTCCCCCTGGGTGACCTCGCGGTCCTCCAGTTCGCAGAATTTGCGGTAGCGGATGCGGCCGCCGTCCTCGGTGTGGATCTGGCGGAAGGAGATCGAGTGGCTCTCGGTGGCGTTCACCAGCTTGATCGGAATGCTGACCAGGCCGAACGAGATGGCGCCGTTCCATATGGATCTCACGTGCTGCACCCTTCCGGTCACGCTCGGGAGTGTTCATCACAGTTTGCGTGGGATTCTTATCGTATGGCGCCTATCACAGTGGTGGAGGGGCGACGGCTCGCTCTCAGCAATCTGGAGAAGGTGCTGTATCCCGCCACGGGCTTCACCAAGGGCGAGGTGCTGCACTACTACGCGACCGTCGCCGAGGTCCTCCTGCCCCATCTGCGGGACCGGGCGGTGTCCTTCCTGCGGTATCCGGACGGCCCGGACGGGCAGGTGTTCTTCACGAAGAACGTGCCGCCGGGTACGCCCGAGTGGGTCACCACCGCCGAGGTGCCACGGGTCGAGGGGCCCTCGCGGATGGTCCTGGTGCAGGATCTGCCGAGCCTGATGTGGTCGGCGAACCTCGTGGCCGAGTTCCACACCCACCAGTGGCTCGTCGGCACGCCGGACGAGGCCGACCGGATCGTGTTCGACCTGGACCCCGGGGCTCCGGCGAGCATCGTGCAGTGCTGCGAGGTCGCGCTGTGGCTGCGGGCGCGGCTCGCGCGCGACGGCATCGAGGCCTACGCCAAGACCTCCGGCTCGAAGGGGCTGCACCTGCTGGCCGCCGTGCGGGGGGCGTCCTCCGAGCGGGTGTCCGAGTACGCCAAGGCACTCGCCGTCGAGGCGGAGAAGGCCATGCCCCGCCTGGCGCTGCACCGGATGACCAGGAGCCTGCGTCCGGGGAAGGTCTTCGTCGACTGGAGCCAGAATGCCGCCCGCAAGACGACGGCGACCCCCTACACCCTCCGGGCCCGCACCGAGCCGGCCGTCTCGGCCCCGGTGACCTGGGAGGAGGTCGAGGAGTGCCGGGCGCCGGGCCTGCTGGACTTCCGTGCGGTCGACATCGCCCCGCGGGTGCAGGACTACGGCGACCTGCTGGCTCCCCTGCTGGACACGGACACGGCCGGGACGCTCCCGTAGCCGGACGCCTGCCGGGCTCCGACGGGCCCGCCGGGCTCCCATGGAACGGCCGAGTTTCGACGGGCCCACCGGGCTCCCACGGGACGGCCGAGCTTCGACGGGCCTGCCGGGCTCCGACGGGCCTGCCGGGCTCCCACGGGCCGAGCGTGGTCAGGTGCCGCGGCCGGCCGCGGGCTCCGACGGACCCGCCGGGCTCCCACGGGCCTGCCGTGGTCAGGTGCCGCGGCCGGCCCGGCCGTCCCCGGTCGCTTCCCTCACACCCGCGCCCACGTGGTCCGGTCGCGGGCCATCGCGTGCAGGGCCTCCACGTCCGCCGGTTTCAGGACGCCGCCCCGCCGGGACAGGCCCTCCACCTCCGCGGCCGTCAGGACGTGGACCTCCCGGGGAGCGGTCGGGACCGACAGCGTCGCCGGGTCCACCAGGGCGAGCACCGGGCGGACCTCCGCCGTCAGGGCGTAGGAGGCGCGGTCGGCGTCGGAGCGGACGCGGCGCAGGAGGGGGTACGGGGCGCGGCGGCCCAGGGTGATCATGGGGTCGGCGATGCGGACGCGCTGCCTGCGGGCGTGGAGGGTGTGGACGGCGTAGAGGCCGCCGGGGCCGATCAGCAGGTGGTGGATGCGGTCGCCACCGGGGAGTGGCACAGAGTGCAGGGCGTGCCAGCCCGCGCCGTCGAGGCGGTCGAGGGCGTCACCGACCGTCTGCTCGGCGGCCAGGGCCCGGCGGCGCGGGTCGGGGCGCAGCCGGTGGGTGGGGCCGGGGTCGCGGTCGAGGGCGACGAGGAGGGCCTCGCCGGGGCGGTTGGGGGCCAGGTCGTCGTCGGGGTGGAGGGCGAGGCGGGCCAGTTCGGCCGGGGTCGGCACCGGGGGTGGCCCGACGGTGACGGTGCCGGTGATGAAGGGGCCGAGGGCCCGCAGGACGTCGTCCTCGCGGTCCGGGCCGAGCAGGTTCACCCGGGCGGCCTCACGGTCGTACCAGGCGATGTTCCTGCCGTCCGGGAGACAGACGTACAGCCGTTCCCGGCCGTGATGCCAGGTCGGTATGACGCGCAGTCCGTTCATGCACCATCACCCCAGTCCATGGGAACAGGCGGGGTGCTGCGGGGGCAAGAACCCGGTTACCTTGGAGAGGAGTTGGGCCTGCCCGCGGACCCTCGGGCGATGATCGTGGGGAGGCGCCGTTGCGTACCCGCAGTAAACCCGACGTGCCCGCGCCGGAGAGCCCGTGGAGCGAGGTCGTCCCCGGGCTCTGGATGGGCGGTCACGAGTACACGGGGGCCTTGGGGCACCTGGAGTTCGCCGTCGTACGGAACGAGTTCGACCTCGTGCAGACGCTGCTGCGGCTGCCGGGGCACGGGCCCGATCCCGGCGTCCGCCACCATGTGTGGCCCATCCCCGACGGCCCTCTGGACGGGACGCAGCTCGCCGGGGTGATCCGGCTGGCCGAGGCGGCGTGCGAGGCGATGAGCGAGGGCCGCAGGGTTCTCGTCCGCTGTTACCACGGGTACAACCGCTCCGGTCTGGTCGTCGCGCACGCGCTGATGCGCCAGGGCAGCTCCGCCGAGGCGGCGATCCGGCTGATCCGGGACCGCCGCTCGCCCTGGGCGCTGCACAACGACCTGTTCGTCGAGTACCTGCGGGCCGGGCTGGCCACGGCCCGGCTGCTGGAGGAGCTCGCCGAGTAGCCCGGCACCCGTACGGCTTCGCGCCCGGGGGCGCACACGTCCGGCTGCCCTCTCGCGCAAATGGGACTTCCCCACGAATAAGGTGTACGCGGCCGACGGTCGCGTCCGCCCGTGTGATCGCCCACGAACGCCAGGAGTGCAGTGCCCTTCAGCCGCCCCGGACAGGCCGCCCGTCGCCTCGCCGTCGTCGCCCTCCTGCTGGCCGCCGCCGTGGGCTGCGGGGACGCCGGGGGTCTGGAGGGCGCGGGGTCGACCCCGACGGCGCAGGGGCCGGCCCGGCTCTGGCCGGAGCTGACCCCGGCGTCCAGCCCGGCCTTCGAGATCGGCGAGGTGAACACCGAGGTGGTCAAGGGGGTGAAGGTCCCCGGCGACGACATCCGCCGGGTGGACCCGGTCGGGATCGTCCGGGCCGAGATCGCCCGGCACCCCGGTGAGTACGACGGCGGCAAGGCGCCCTACCGGGACACGGAGCGCAGGATGGCCGAGTGCGCGAAGGGGCCGGGGCACGGGCGGTGCCCGGTGCTCAGGCCGTACTACCGGGACCTGACCGGCGACGGGCGCGACGACCTGACGCTGGGCTTCCCGCTGCTGCCCGGCAAGACGACCGCGGTCCGCGTCTACACCGTGGAGAAGCACCGGCTGGTGCAGGTGATGGCCTGGGAGGACGCGCTCAGCGGTGTCGAGCTGGCCGGACGCTCCCTGGTGATCCGCTCGCCGTCGGAGGTCGCCGGCTACGAGTACCGCTTGCAGTGGACCTGGGACCGGGACCAGCGGGCCATGCTCCTCACCCACGACGAGATGCTGCGTACGGGCCCGCGCAAGCACTCCCGGCAGCCGTCGGGCTCCCCCACCGCCGCCCCGTCCGCCTCCGCGTCCGGCTCTGCCCCCGTGAGCGGCGGATGAGGCCCGCGCTGCCCCCGTGGTCCGGAACGCTCGCCGCGAAGGCCGCCGCCTTCATCACGGTGATGTGCTGCGCTCTGGCGGCTCTGCTCGGCGTCCTGGTGCACGTACAGGTGACGAACCAGACCGTCGGCCAGGCCCGCGACCAGGCGCTTCAGCGGCTGACGCAGGCGACGGAGCGGTACGAGGCCGGGGACACGCTGCGGCGGGGCGCCGGGGTGGATCCGCCGGAGCTGCCCGGGCCGCTGCGGGACCTGGCGGTGGCCGGGGACCGCGGCACGATGGTCGCCGAACGGGAGGGACGCCCCACGATGTGGGCGGCGGGCCCCGCCGACGGCGGGCGGGCCCTGGCCGTCGCGGTCGACTACTCGCAGCAGGCCCGCACGATCGAGGGCCTGGACCGGGCGATCCTGTGGTCGTCGGGCCTGGCGATCGGGGCGACGCTGCTGGTGGGGGCGTTCGCGGTGACGCGGGTGACCCGGCGGCTGCACACCACGGCACTGGTCGCGCGGCGGATCAGCGCGGGCGATCTGGACGCGCGCGTGAACGACCCCCGCACCGGCCCCCGCGGGCCTTCGCGCACGGGCCCGCGCACGAAGGCCGGCCCGCAGGACGAGGTGGCCGCGGTCGCCGCCGCGCTCGACTCCATGGCGGCCTCGCTCCAGGGCAAGCTGCTCGCCGAGCAGCGGTTCACGGCCGATGTCGCGCATGAGCTGCGCACGCCGCTCATCGGGCTGCACGCGGCGGCCGAGCTGCTGCCGCCGGGCCGCCCGACGGAACTGGTCCGCGACCGGGTGGCGGCGCTGCGCACCCTCACCGAGGACCTGCTGGAGATCTCCCGGCTGGACACCGGCCGGGAGCGGGTGGAGCTGGACACCGAGCAGGTGGGGCCGCTGGCCGAGCGGGTGGTGCGGGCGGCGGAGAACGGCACGGAGGTCAGGGTCGTGCGGGACGTGTCCGTGGAGACCGACCGGCGGCGGCTGGAGCGGGTGCTGGGCAACCTCGTCGCGAACGCGCACAAGCACGGGCGGGGGCCGGTGGTACTGACCGTGGACGGTCCGGTGGTGACCGTTCGCGACCACGGGGACGGGTTCCCCGCGTACCTGGTCGCCCACGGGCCGCAGCGGTTCCGCACGGAGGGCGGTACGCGGGGGCACGGGCTGGGGCTGACCATCGCGCTGGGTCAGGCCGAGGTGCTGGGGGCGCGGCTGGAGTTCGCGAACGCGCCGGAGGGCGGGGCGGTGGCCACCCTGAAGCTGGCGGCGGAGTGAGGGCCCGGGGCACGTTCTCCTATGGCCCAGCGTGAGGGGCGTCGCTCCCTGGGCGCTCCTAATGTGGCGATAAGTCAGCTTCGGCACCCTCGCCCCCACATGGAGGTACCCCCATGTCCCTGCGCACCCGTCTCTCCATAGCCACCGCCGCCGGGTTCCTCGCCGCCGCGGCCGCCGTCACGCCCGCCGCCGCGCACGACGACTGGGACCCGAGCGGCGGCAACGGCAACAGCCAGCACGACCCCAGTGGCGGCAACGGCGGCAACGGCGGCAATGGCGGCAATGGCGGCAACGGCAACGGCGAAAGCGGCAACGGCGGAAACGGGAACGGCGGAAACGGCAGCGGCTGGAACGGCAACGGCAGCGGCGGGAACGGCAACGGTGGGAACGGCAACGGTGGGAACGGCGGCAACGGCAGCGGCGGGAACGGCAACGGTGGGAACGGCGGCAGCGGCGGGAACGGGACCGGCGGCAACGGCCACCACGACCAGCGCCTCTACGAGGGCGTCGTCACGGCGGACACGCTGGCCCTGCGCAGCGCCCCGAACCGCGGTTCGCAGATCATCCGGTTCGCCCACCGGGGCGATGTCGTCAAGATCTTCTGCAAGACGGGCGGCGAGACCGTGCAGGGCAATCCGCTCTGGTACCTGCTGACGGACGGCACCTGGGCCTGGGGCGCGGCCCGGTACATCGACAACATCGGCCCCGCGCCACGCTGGTGCTGACACTCGGTCACCCAAAGGCACACAAGCCGCACTGTTTGGGTAAGTTCCGGACATGAGCAAGGCCGGAATCACCGTGACGACGGCGGACCCGCCCCCTCCCGCCGTCCGCCGTCTCCCCCGGCGCCGGGGCATCGAACTCGCCCTCATCGTGCTGGCCGTCCTGCTGTCGGTGTACGGCTACTGCGCCGTGGGCCTCGCCCGGCACGGGGCGCTGCCGCCCGGCGCCGCGGGCTACGGCGCCGGGCTCGGCGTTCTCGCGCTGCTGGCCCATCTGGCGGTACGCCTGCGGGCCCCGTACGCCGACCCGCTGCTCCTGCCCATCGGCGTACTCCTCAACGGACTCGGCCTGGTGCTGATCTACCGGCTGGACCTGGAGACCCCGGGGGACCGGGCGGCCCCCGCCCAGCTGGTGTGGTCGACGCTGGGCGTGGCGCTGTTCATCCTGGTCGTCCTGCTGCTGCGCGACCACCGGGTGCTCCAGCGCTACACGTACGTCTGTGTGGTCGCGGCCCTGGTCCTGCTCACGCTGCCGATCCTCTTCCCGGCGGTGAACGGGGCCCGCATCTGGATCCGGATCGCCGGATTCTCCATCCAGCCGGGCGAGTTCGCGAAGGTGCTGCTGGCGGTGTTCTTCGCCGCGTACCTGGCGGCGAACCGCAGCGCGCTCGCCTACACCGGCCGCCGCGTCTGGAAGCTCCAGCTCCCCACCGGCCGCGTGCTCGGCCCGATCGTCGCCGTCTGGCTGGTCAGCGTCGGCGTGCTGATCCTGGAGCGCGACCTCGGCACTTCGCTGCTGTTCTTCGGCCTGTTCGTGGTGCTCCTCTACGTGGCCACCGGCCGCACCGGCTGGATCGCGGTCGGCCTGCTGCTGGCCGCGCTGGGTGCGGTCGCCGTGGGCCGGCTGGAGCCGCACGTGCACAGCAGGATCGAGACCTGGCTGCACCCCTTCGCCTCCATCGAGGCGGGCGAGGGTGCGAACCAGCTCGCCCAGTCGCTGTTCGCCTTCGCGGAGGGCGGCCTGCTCGGCGCGGGCCTCGGGCTCGGCCACTCGTACCTCATCGGCTTCGCCGTGAAGTCGGACTTCATCCTGGCCACCGCGGGCGAGGAGCTCGGCCTGGCCGGCATCGGCGCGGTCTTCCTCCTCTACGGCCTGCTGGTGGAGCGCGGCTTCCGTGCGGGCCTCGCGCAGCGCGAGCCCTTCGGACGGCTGCTCGCGGTCGGCCTCGCCTCGCTGGTGGCACTCCAGGTGTTCGTGATCGCGGGCGGGGTGACCGGTCTGATCCCGCTGACCGGCATGGCGATGCCGTTCCTGGCGCAGGGCGGCTCGTCGGTGGTCACCAACTGGGCGATCGTGGCGCTGCTGGTCCGGGTCAGCGACTCGGCCCGGCGCGGCTACGACGGGCAGGACGCCCGGTGACCCGGCACATCCGGCACGCCGGATACTTCTGCGTCCTGCTGCTGGTGGCGCTGCTGGTGAACGCGGCCCGCGTCCAGGTCGTCCAGGCACCGTCGTACGAACGCAACCCGGGCAACCGGCGCCCCGACATCACCCGCTACGAGCAGCCGCGCGGGGACATCCTGGTCGGCGGGCGGCCCGTCACCGGCTCCAGGGACACCCGCGAGCACCTGCGCTACGAACGGACGTACACCGACGGCCCGATGTACGCGCCGGTCACCGGCTTCGCCTCCCAGCTCTACGGGACGACGTTGCTGGAGAGCACCGAGGACGGCGTGCTGTCCGGCGCGGATCCGATGCTGGCGCCGTTCCCGCTGTGGAACGACTTCACGCGGGCGCGCAACGCCGGCGGAGACGTCGTCACGACCCTCCACCCGGCCGCGCAGGAGGCCGCGTACCGGGGGCTCGCGGGCCGCAAGGGCGCGGTGGCGGCGCTGGAGCCGTCGACCGGCCGGATCCTGGCCCTGGTCTCCGCCCCGTCCTACGACCCCCAGCCGCTGTCCGGCAACGGCTCGGCCGCGGCCCGGGCCTGGGCCCGGCTCAACGGGGACGAGGACCGCCCGATGCTCAACCGGGCGGTGCGGCAGACGTACCCGCCGGGCTCGACCTTCAAGGTCGTCACCGCGGCCGCCGCACTGGACACCGGTGTGGTCACGGACCTCGAAGCGCCGACCGGCTCCCCCGACCCCTACCGGCTGCCCGGGACGCGGACGCGCCTGACCAACGCGTCGAAGGGCTGCGCGGACGCCTCCGTGCGCGAGGCCTTCACCCTCTCCTGCAACACGGTGTTCGCCAAGCTCGGTGTGGAGGTGGGCGTGACCGACATGACGGCCACGGCCCACGCGTTCGGCTTCAACAACGGGGAGCTGAGGATCCCCTTCCCGGTGGCCCGGTCCACCTTCGACACCACCCTGGACGAGGCGCAGCTGGCCCTGTCGTCCATCGGCCAGTACAACACCCGTGCCACCCCGCTTCAGATGGCGATGGTCGCGGCGGCCGTGGCCAACGGCGGCCAGGTCCGGGACCCCTATCTGGTGGAGCGCACGACCCGGCCGGGCGGCAGCACCCTCGCGACGGCCGGATCGCGGGCGATCCGCCAGGCGATGTACCCGTCCACCGCGGTCCGGCTGCGGGCGATGATGCGGGACGTGGTCGAGCACGGCGGCGGACGCAAGGCGGCCATCCGCGGCGCCAAGGTCGGCGGCAAGACCGGCACCGCCCAGCACGGCCTCGGCAACTCGGGGACGCCGTACGCCTGGTTCGTCTCCTGGGCGCAGGGCGACCGCGACCCGGCGGCGCGGGTGGCGGTCGCGGTCGTCGTGGAGGACGCGGAAGCGCGGCGTGGGGACATCAGCGGGGGCGGTGACGCGGCGCCGATCGCTCGGGCGGTGATGCAAGCGGTACTCAAGTCGCCTTGAGAGCTGACCGGTTGGTGAGACGGGGGTACCGGCCGGGAAGCTCCCTACCTACCGTTCGGTCCATGACTGAGCCCACTGCCGCGTACGAACTCGCCGAGGTCAACATCGCCCGCCTGAAGGCCCCGCTGGACTCACCGCAGTTGAAGGACTTCGTCGACGCCCTGGACCCGGTGAACGCCGACGCCGACGCGGCCGACGGTTTCGTGTGGCGCCTACAGAGCGACAGTGGCAATGCCACGGACGTGCCCGTCTTCGGCGACTCCTGGCTGATCCTCAACATGTCGGTGTGGCGCGACGCCGACGCGCTGACGGCGTACATGTACCAAGGCAGGCACCGGGAGATGCTTGCCCGGCGGCGTGAGTGGTTCGAGCGGGTGGAGGAGGCCATGGTCACCTTGTGGTGGGTGCCGGCCGGTCACCGCCCGACCGTGGCCGAGGCGGAGTCCCGTCTGCTGCACATCCGCACCCACGGCCCGACGCCGTACGCCTTCACGCTGCGGACACGGTTCCCGCCGCAGGGTGCCGAGCCGCTGATCGGAGAGGTGCCGGAGGGGCTGGGCTGCGCGCTCTGACGAGCGCGCGGGCGCACCCGAGGTAGACACCGGGTCAACAAGTGGCGCGCAGGGGATTGACTGGCTTGCTGACAAGCAGTCTCATAAGTGCATCAGTGACGTGTGCACAACGAGGTGGGCAGCCATGACGACCCTGACGGAAGCCGATGCGCTCGACGGCCTGCGCGACGCCCTCGGCCTGCTGAAGGACCGGGAGCAGGTGGCCCAGCGGCTGCTCGACTCCTCCGCCAAGCACTCCTTCGACCCGGACAAGGAACTGGACTGGGACGCGCCCTTCGAGGAGGGCAAGTGGTTCTGGCCGCCGGAGCTGGTGTCGCTCTACGACACCCCGCTGTGGAAGCGGATGGGCGAGGAGCAGCGGATCCTGCTCTCCCAGCACGAGGCGGCGGCCCTGGCCTCGCTCGGCATCTGGTTCGAGATCATCCTCATGCAGCTGCTGGTGCGGCACATCTACGACAAGGCGGCCACGAGCGCGCACGTCCGTTACGCGCTCACCGAGATCGAGGACGAGTGCCGGCACTCCAGGATGTTCGCCCGGCTGATCGCCCAGGGCGACACGCCCTGGTACCCGGTCAGCCGCGCGCACCAGCAGCTCGGCCGCCTGTTCAAGACCATCTCCACCACGCCGGGTTCCTTCACGGCGACCCTGCTGGGCGAGGAGGTCCTGGACTGGATGCAGCGGCTGACGTTCCCCGACGAGCGCGTCCAGACCCTGGTCCGCGGCGTCACCCGCATCCACGTCGTGGAGGAGGCCCGCCATGTCCGCTACGCCCGTGAGGAACTCCGCCGCCAGATGGTGACCGCGCCCAAGTGGTCCCAGGAGTTCACGCGCATCACCTCCGGAGAGTTCGCCCGCGTCTTCTCGGTGGCGTTCGTGAACCCCGACGTCTACACGAACGTCGGTCTGGACAAGCGGGAGGCCCTCGCCCAGGTCCGCGCGAGCGGCCACCGCCGGGAGGTCATGCAGAACGGCTCCAGGAAGCTGACCGACTTCCTCGACGACATCGGGGTGCTGCGGGGGGTCGGACGGCGGCTGTGGAAGTCGTCCGGGCTGCTGGCGTAGGGGCGCACACCCCGGCACCCCGATTACCCTGCGAGGCATGACACCAGCCGCCCCCACCCCCGCCTACCGGCGACTCAGCGTCGAGGAACGCCGCAGTCAGCTGCTGACCTCCGCGCTGGACCTCTTCGCGCACCGCGCCCCGGAAGAGGTGTCCCTGGACGACGTGGCGGAGGCGGCCGGGGTCTCGCGGCCCCTGGTGTACCGGTACTTCCCGGGCGGCAAGCAGCAGCTCTACGAGGCCGCCCTGCGCTCCGCCGCCGACGAGCTCCAGCACTGTTTCGACGAACCCCGCGAGGGCCCCCTCCTCCCCCGCCTGTCCCGCGCCCTCGACCGCTACCTCACCTTCGTCGACGAGCACGACACCGGCTTCAGCGCCCTCCTCCAGGGCGGCAGCGTCGTCGAGACCTCCCGCACCACCGCCATCGTCGACGGAGTCCGCCGCGTCGCGGCCGAGCACATCCTCAGCCACCTGGGCGTCACCGGGCCCGGTCCCAGCCTGCGCATGACCATCCGCATGTGGATCACCGCGGTGGAGGCGTCGTCGCTCATCTGGCTCGACGAGGACAAGCAGCCCCCCGCCGAGGAGCTCCGCGACTGGCTCGTCGAGCAGTTCATGGCCATGCTGACGGTGACCGCCCGCCGCGACCCGCAGACCGACGCCCTGGTCCGGGCGCTCGCCGAGGATGTCTGACACTGATCCCGTGAAGAGCGAAGACACCCCCTTCGAGGGCGGCCCGATGGACGGCAGGGTCCTGCCCGTCCTCCTCGGCATCACCGGCCACCCGCCCAAGACGTACCGCATCCCCGTCCCGGACCCCGACGGCGGGCCGGACACCGTGCTCGTCTACCGCCGCGTCCCCCGGGGCCCGGGCCGGGTCGGCCTGTCCAACCGCTGGAAGTACGCGTACGCCCCGGAGGGCGTCCCGCCCCGCCGGCTCAACTGGCCCTGGTCGAAGCCAGACGCCACGCCGCGCGGCAAGCCGGACGACGCCGACGGGTGACCCCGTTGCGCCGAACCGCGCACACCCACCGCGCGCACCGGCCGCACACGCCTGATCCTCACGATGTCCGGCGGCACCACGCCGCCCCCGCACCGGAGGTGATGGCATGTCAGGAAAGCTCCTGCGTCTGGTCTGCATCGCGGCGACGGCGGCCGGAGCCGTCCTGGCGCCCGTCCCGGCCACGGCCGCTCCGGAGCCGGAGGCGGAACAGCACCGGATCGCCGATCTGCTGACGGACCTTCAGGAGCTGTACAGGAAGGCGGAGGAGGCCGGCGAGGCCTACAACGCCACCGAGGAGAAGCTGAAGAAGCAGCGCGCCGAGACCGACCGTCTGGACCGCGCCCTCGCGCGCGCCCGGCTCTCCCTGCACGACAGCCGGGGCGCGGCCGGCCGGCTGGCCCGGCAGCAGTACCAGAGCAGCACCGACATCTCGCCCTACGTACGCCTGCTCCTGGCCCGCGACCCGCAGCACGCGATCGAGCAGGGCCATGTGATCGGCCGGCTGGCCCGGGAGCGGGCCGACACCGTCGGCCGGCTGTCCGGCGACGAACGCGAGGCCGACGAACTGGCCCGCAAGGCCCGCGCGGCCCTCGACCGGCAGCTCGCCCTCACCGAGCGGCGCAAGAAGGAACGGGACGAGGTCCGCGCCCGCCTGCACGACGTCGAGGAACTGCTCGCCTCCCTCAGCCACGACCAGCTCACCGACCTCGCCGCGTTCGAGCAGAAGGGCATCGCGAAGGCGCAGAAGGAGTTCATGGCGTCCGGCGCGCTCGGCAGCGAACGCAACGGTGACGACGGCGGCGAAAGCGACGCCGGGGACAGCGAGGACGGGAAGAATCGCGGGAGCAGCGGGAGCAGGAGCGGCGTCCGAGCGCCGTCGGCCGAGGGCCGGCGGGCCGTGCGCTACGCCGTGCGACAGCTCGGCAAACCGTACGAGTGGGGCGCGGAGGGCCCGAGGACGTACGACTGCTCGGGGCTGACCTCGCAAGCCTGGGCCGAGGCCGGGGTGCCCATCCCCCGGACCAGCCAGGAGCAGTGGAAGCGGCTGGAGCGGATCCCCCTGGACGAGCTGCGCCCGGGCGACCTGGTCGTGTACTTCGAGAAGGCCACGCACGTGGCGCTGTACCTGGGGGACGGCAAGGTGGTGCAGGCGCCCCGTCCGGGCGCGAAGGTGAAGGTCTCACCGATCGCGGCCAACCCCGTCCTGGGCGCCGTACGTCCGGACCCGGACGGGAAGCCCCTGCGGCGGTACGAGCCGCCGGAGCTCCCCGAGGGGGCCACGGACGGGTCGGACGAGGGCTACGAGGGTTACGCGGCGCCGGCCCCGGACACCTCGGCCAGGTAGGCCTGCGTCCTGGCCGGGTCGTAGAAGAAGTTCTCGAAGTCGGCCGGGTCGTTGAAGCCGTTGGCGAAGCGGTCGGCGACCGGCTGAAGCTCACCGGCGGCGCCGATGAGGTTCAGGATGTGCTCCGGCGGCGGCGCGAGCATCGCGTTGGTCCACTTGGTGACGTGCTGGGCGGTGTTCCAGTAGCGGTCGAAGGTGGCCCGCATCCACTCCTCGTCGAACGGCTTGTCGCCGTGCTCGGTGATCGAGGCGAGGTAGGCGGCGGCGCACTTGGACGCCGAGTTGGAGCCCTGCCCGGTGATCGGGTCGTTGGCCACGACGACGTCCGCCACGCCGAGCACCAGCCCGCCGCCGGGGAGCCGGCCGATCGGGTTGCGGACGGTCGGGGCGTAGCGCCCGGCCAGGGTGCCGCCGGCGTCGGTCAGTTCGACCTTGGTGGCCCGCGCGTACTCCCAGGGGACGTACCGCTCCATGAGTTCCAGGGTCAGGGAGAGGTGCTCCGCGGGGTCCTTGACGCCGCTGAAGGCGTCGAGCGGGCCGCCGGGTATGCCCTCCCAGAACAGGATGTCGGCACGGCCGGAGGTGGTCAGGGTCGGCATGACGAACAGTTCGCCGACACCGGGCACGAGGTTGCAGCGGACCGCTTCGGTGTCCGGGTGCTCGGGGCGCGGGCCGAGGCCGTGGACGTACGCCACGGCCAGCGCGCGCTGCGGCTCGCTGTACGGGGAGCGCTCGGCGTCGCGGCCGAACATCTGGACCAGTTCGCCCTTGCCGGCCGCGACGAGGACCAGGTCGTAGGTGCGGGAGAAGTAGTCGAGGTCGCCGACGGCCGCGCCGTGGATGACGAGCTGGCCGCCGCGCTGGGCGAACGTCTCCATCCAGCCGGCCATCTTCACGCGCTGGTCGACGGACTGGGCGTATCCGTCGAGTCTGCCCAGCCAGTCGATGGCACGGGCGGAAGGTCCTTCGGACCAGGAGCCGGGGGCGGCGACCGAGACGCCGAGTCCTTCGATCTTCGGGGCCTGGGACTCCCAGAAGTTCAGCTGGAGATCGCGCTCGTGTTGCAGGGCCGTGTGGAACATGCACTGCGTCGACATGACCCGGCCGGTGCGGATCTCGTCCGCCGTCCGGTTGGACATCAGGGTGACCTCGTACCCCTGTGACTGGAGGCCGAGGGCGATCTGGAGCCCGGACTGACCGGCTCCGACGACGAGTATCTTCCGCATGCGGGCTGTCCTCTACTCGGGGGTTTCGTCGAGCGCGTGGCCCACGAGGGCCAGGAGGGTCTCGATCACGGAGATCCGGCGACGCGCGTCCATGATCATGACAGGTATGTGGCGCGGGATGGTCAGTGCCTCCCGCACGTCCTCCGGCTCGAACAGCTCACTGCCGTCGAAGTGGTTGACCGCGACGACGTACGGCAGCCCGGAGCTCTCGAAGTAGTCCAGGACCGGGAAGCAGTCCTTCAGGCGGCGGGTGTCGGCGAGCACGACGGCGCCGATCGCGCCGCGCACGATGTCGTCCCACATGAACCAGAACCGCTGCTGGCCCGGCGTGCCGAACAGGTAGAGCACCAGGTCGTCGTCGAGCGTGATGCGCCCGAAGTCCATGGCCACGGTGGTGGTGGACTTGCCCGGCGTGGCCGTGAGGTCGTCGGTCGCCTCGCTCGCCTCGGTCATCAGCGCCTCGGTCTGGAGGGGCGTGATCTCCGAGACGGCGGTGACCAGCGTGGTCTTGCCCACGCCGAAGCCGCCCGCCACCACGATCTTCGTGGCTATGGGGGCCCGGGTGCGGTCCGTCTCCCAGGCGTGCATGCTGTCGTCCGGCCGGTCGAACGGGGAGGAACCAGCAACGCCGTGAGCGGCGTCAGAGACGACGGAGTCCACTCAGCACCCTTTCCAGCAGAGCCCGGTCCGGGCGGCCCGTGCCGTGGCCGGTGCCCGTTCCGTACACACGGATCTTTCCCTGGTCCGCGAGGTCGCTCAGGAGTACGCGGACCACGCCGAGCGGCATCTTCAGCAGCGCGGCGATCTCGGCCACCGTACGCATGCGGCGGCACAGTTCGACGATGGCCCGCAGCTCCGGCATCACGCGGGTGGAGAGGTGGCCGTTCGTCAGTTCCCTGCGCTCCTCGGGGGCGTCGAGCGCAGCCGTGCTCGCCACGAACGTCTCCACGAGGAGCACGTGGCCGAAGCGGGTGCGGCCGCCGGTGAGCGAGTAGGGGCGGACCCGGGCGGGTTTGCGGTCGCCGCCGCGGACGGGCAGATGCTGCTTCGGCCTACTGCTCATCGGGCACTCCCCGCCGTCTGGGAATCCTCCAGGGATTTACGGAGCTCGCTGCGGAGTTCGGGCGTCAGTACGTGGCCGGCGCGGCCGACGAACAGGGCCATGTGGTACGCCACGACGCTCATGTCGCAGTCCGCGGAGCCGTGGACGCCGAGCAGCGAGCCGTCGCTGATCGACATCACGAACAGGCTGCCCTCGTCCATCGCGACCATCGTGTGCCGGACCCCGCCGAAGTCCATCAGCCGGGCGGCGCCGACGGTGAGGCTGCCGATGCCGGACACGATGGTGGCCAGGTCGGCGGCGGAGCCGCGTGGGCCGGTCCGCTTGGTCCCGCGGGCCTGGAGGGCCTCCCTCGCCTCCTTGTTGCGGTGGTCGTCGGAGGACAGCAGGAGCAGCCCGTCGGAGGAGACCACCGCGACGGAGAGGATGCCGGGTACCTCCTCGACGAGGTTGGTCAGCAGCCAGTGCAGGTTGCGGGCCTCACTGCTCAGTCCGATCAGTCCGAAGGTACTGGGCGCGGTCAACTGCTTGCCTCCTCGACTGTGCCCCCCGTGGATTCTCCGGATCCAGCTGGTCGTGCAGTGCCGGTGGCCGGCCGCTGGTGCGAGGCCGTCCTCTCGGCGATCTCCGCCTCCACGTCGCGGTAGCCGGCCTGGGCGCCCTGGCGGAACCCGCCGAGTCGGCGGCGCAGGGCGTCGGCATCGACGGAGCCGCTGCGCTGACGCGGGGCGGTGGTCTGTGCGGTGATCTTCGGGGTGCGCTTGGGGAGGCCCTTGTCGGTGACGCGGTCCTCCTCCTCGTCGGGCGCGCGTTCGTGCTCCGGGCTGCCGCCCTCGTCCGCGACGCTCCCCGCGTCGGGCACGGACGGGCCGTGCGATATGTCCTCGCCGTCACCGGCCACGGCGTTATGCCCGACCGGGTCCGGCTCCCCCGGCTGCACGGGAATCAGCAGCTCCATCGTGGTCTCCGCGAGGGATTCCACGGGCGCCGCGGCGTCGTCCGGCTCGGCGGGTACCGGCGGGTCGGCGGGGGTGGCGGGTGCACTGGGCGCGGCGGGGGGCGCCGGATCGGCGTGTGCGGCCGGATCGGCAGGCGTCGCCGAGTCGGCAGGCGTCGCCGAGTCGGCGTGTACGTCCGATGCGGCGGGCGTCGCCGGGTCGGCGTGTGCCGCCGGATCTGCGGATGCGACCAGGTCGGTCGGTGCCGCCGGCCCGGTGGGCGCCGCAGGGTCGATGTGGACGGGCAGCTCGGCGGACGCCGGCCGTTCCACCGACGTCGACGGTTCGGCGGGCGCGACCAGCCCGTCGTGCGCGGACTGTTCGACGGGTGCCCCCGGCTCGGCAGGCGCTGCCGGGCCCGCGGGCGCGGACAGGTCGTGGTGCGTCGAGGGTCCGGCGGGCGTCGTGGAAGCCGTCGCCCCGGCCGGTTCCGCCTCGGGCGTGTCGGTGGCTCCCCCGGCCTCGTCCTGGCGGACCGCCTTCTCCGCCAGGGCCACCAGCGGGTCGTCGCCGGCCGCGCGGCCGGGCAGGACGTTGGAGTTGGCCTCGGCGTCGGCGCCCGGGAAGGACACGGAGTGGGCCGTGCCGGCGACGGGGCCGGAGGTGGGGACGGCCACGGCCGGGGCGGCGGCGAGGAGCGTGCGGGGCAGGACGACGACGGCCGCGACACCGCCCTGCTTCTGCTCGCGCAACTGCACGCGCACGCCGTGGCGGTGGGCGAGCCGGGCCACGACGTACAGGCCGAGGCCGAGACCGTCCTCGCCCTCCTGGTCGTAGGGGGCCTCGGGGTCGAAGTCGGTGAGGCGGGAGTTGAGGCGTTCCAGCCGGTCCTCGGCCATGCCGATGCCCTCGTCCTGGACGGAGAGCATGACCTCGCCGTTCTCCAGCAGCCAGCCGGAGATCTCGACCGGCAGGTCCGGCGGGGAGAACGCGGTGGCGTTCTCCATGAGTTCGGCCAGCAGGTGGGAGAGGTCGTCCGCGGCGAACCCGGCGATGTGCGCGTGCGGCGGCAGCGCGGCGATCCGGACCCGCTCGTAGCGCTCGATCTCGCTCACCGCGGCGCGGACGACGTCCACCAGCGGCACCGGTCCGGCGGCGTGCTGGACGTGCTCGGTACCGGCGAGGACCAGCAGGTTCTCGCTGTGCCGGCGCATGACCGTGGCGAAGTGGTCGAGCTTGAACAGCGTGGCGAGCCGGTCCGGGTCCTGCTCGCGCTCCTCCAGGTTCTCGATGACGGCCAGCTGCCGCTCGACGAGACCGAGGGTGCGCAGGGCGAGGTTGACGAACGTCCCGCCGATGGCCGTGCGCAGCCGCTCCAGCTGGGCGGCGGACTCGGCGAGTTCGCCGCGCAGTTCCTCGCGCGCGTCGGCCATCTTCTGGCGCTGGCCGACCAGGTGCTTGCGGTCGGACTCCAGGGTGGTGATCCGCTCGGTGAGGGCGGCCGCGTGCGCGTGCAGGGCGTTGACGGAGCGGACGGCCTGGGCGAACTCGTCGTTGCGGCCGGTGAACTTCACCGGCTCCTCGGCCGCCGGGTCCTCGGCCTCGGCGAGGCGCTTCGACCCCAGGCGCAGGACCGCGAGCGGCCGGGTGAGGCTGCGGGCCATGCCCGTGGCGACGCCGACGGCGAGCAGCATGAGCGCGCCGAGGACGGCGACGCGGATCTCCAGCGCGGTGACGTCGTCGTCGCGCAGCGCCTCCAGGTCCTTGGTGCGCCGGTCGTAGAGGGCCGACTCCACGCCGCGCATCAGGTCGACCCGGGCGGACAGGGCCGCGTCCAGCCTCTTGGTGCTGGTGGCGAGGTCGCTGCGGGAGAGCGTCGGCTGGTCGGTCAGGGTGGCGAGGTACTGGTCGGCGGAGTTGACCTCGCTGCCGGTGACGGTGGAGTCGAAGGAGGCGCGGGCCGGCTTGGGCGCCGTGCCGCGGAAGTCGGCCAGGGCCGCGTCGGAACGCAGCCGGGCCTGCTGGGCGGCGGCACTCAGGGCGTCGCGCTGCCGGGTGTCGGCGTCCGAGGAGGCGGAGGTCTCGGTCGGCAGGCCGGTGACGGGGTCGGTGACCGTCTCCGTGCTGCGCGGCACGCTCAGCGCGGCGAGCAGCAGCCCGCGGGCCGAGGCGGCCTGCTGGACGGCGGAGTCCAGCTCGGCCAGCGCGTACGAGCCGGAGCCGGCGCGCGGCGGCGTCTGCTGCGCCAGCTGCTCGGCGAGCCCGTGGAGCCCGGTGATGGCGGCGGAGTACGCCTGGTGCGCTTCGAGGGCGCTGCTCTTGCCGGTGAGCGCCGCCCTGCGCACGGACGCTATGCCGTCGAGGTCGGAGCGCAGTGAGGCGGGCGTGTCGGTATCGGAGCGCAGCTCCTCGACCTGCCGGTCCACCCGGGCGCTGTGCTGCTCGGACGGCGCCTTGGACTTGGGGCGCCCGGCGGCGATGTAGGAGGTGACGTCGTCCCGCTCGTCGGCGAGGGAGTGCGCGAGGGCGAGGGCGTCCTGCGTCTGCTCCGCGAGCGTCACCAGTTCCTGGGTGTCGTGGAGTTGCCCGGAGGCGGCGATGACGGAGGGCGCGCCGGCTCCGGCGATGGCCGCGGCCACCACGGCCACGGCGACGATCAGCCGGTTGCGTACGTGGGTGGGGCGTCCCTTGCCGGTGGGGGGCGTCGGCTCAGCACCCTGAACGGGGGCCGTCTGCTTGCCTGTGCGACGAGGCCGCGTCTTCTGCACCGGTGCTCGCATTCCTGACTCGTGAACCCTTGGGCCCGGATGACGCTCCGTCAACTGGTGCGTACTCCCGGTACACTTCCGACCCTCCCAGCGCCGGTGGGCAGCGCACGCGCATCACCTGACCCGCCACCCGAAGGAGTGAACCCCGGACCGGAGTTGAGGGGCAAGTTCCGCAGGCCCGGACAGCGACCTTGCGCGGCACGCCGGTTGGACGCCGGAGACGGCCGGTGGCAGTATTCGCCACCACGTCTTCCCGGAACAAATCATTCCAGCCCAAACCCGGCGTCTGACCTGCGCGACTGCGCCGATACGGCAACCGTTGGCGGCCTTTTGCGGACCTTGTGAAGGGCTCGTGCAGACTGGCCGGATGCGTACTGAACTCGCCTCGGAGCCGGGAGACGCCGACCGCCCCAACGAGGACTTCGCCAGTGTCGGACTACCGGCCTCGGGGCAGGGCGGTTCGGTGGTCGTCCTGGACGGGGTCACGCCACCGCAGACCGGGACGGGCTGTCTGCATTCCGTCCCCTGGTTCACGGCGCGCCTCGGTGGCGCACTGACCGAACTGACCGTTTCACTCCCGGATGTTCCTCTCGTCGACGCCCTGTCCCGCGCCATCGCGCGTACCTCCGGGGCGCACGCCGCAACCTGTGACCTTTCTCACCCTCGAACTCCTCAGGCCACGGTGGTCGTGACCCGCTGGAATCCGGACACCGTGGAGTATCTGGTCCTGTCCGACTCCGCCCTCCTCCTGGAGTCCCCGGAGGGCGAGGTGACACCCGTCCTCGACGACCGGCTGGCCCTGCTCCCCCGCTCGGCGCTGGCGACGGACGCGCTGGTGGACTCCACGCTCCGCAACAGGGAGGGCGGTTTCTTCACGGCGGCGGCCGACCCCTCGGTGGCGGCCCGGGCGGTGACCGGAACCCTGCCCCGCGACCGGGTCCGTGCCCTGGCCGCGCTGACGGACGGCGCCTCCCGCTGGGTGGAACGGTTCGAGGAGGGCGACTGGACGGACTGCTTCCGCCTGATCCGCAAGGAGGGCCCGCAGGCCCTGGTGGACCGCGTCCGGACCCTGGAGCGGTCGGACACCGCCGCGACGTTCCTGGGCCGGAGCAAGCGGCACGACGACGCGACGGTCGTGTACGTCGAGTTCTAGGGTCGCGGCGTTCGCCCGGCCTACTTCTCCATGCCCCGGTTGAGCTGGTTCAGCAGCCGGGCCAGTTCCGTGACCTCGCGGGAGTCCCAGTCGGCCAGGCGGCCGGCGTACCGGGCGCGGCGGGCTTCCCGGACCCGGCGGACGCGGTCGTGGCCCTCCTGGGTGAGGGCGACGAGCCAGGCGCGCCCGTCGGCGGGGTCGGGCTCGCGCGCGACCAGCCCGAGTTCCTCCAGGGCGCGCAGCTGGCGGGACATCGTCGCCTTGCCGACCCCGATGTAGGCGGCGAGTTCGGTGGCCCGCTGCTTTCCGCACTCGTCCAGCCGGACCAGCAGGCCGTACGCGGACGACTCCAGGTCGGGGTGGACCTCGCGGGCCATCTCGCCCTGGCTGGCCCGGGCGCGCCGCAGCAACACGGTCAGCTCGCGCTCCAGTGCCAGGAAGGCGGGCTGATCCACACCGCTCGCGGCCACACCGGCGTCGCGGTGTCCGTCGTTGCCTTCCTCGTGCACGTCAGCCCCTGCCTCGGTCGTCGCCCGGCCCTGGGGGTCCGGTACTGGAATTTTCCGCCACCTGCCGCCCTCGCCGCAGTCCGGCAAGTATTCCGCAGGTCAACGGCGTCCGCGTACACAGGGTCACCACACGGTGAAGGCCCGGGCCTCCCTACAGGGACCCGGGCCTCCTCTCATCCGATGACCTCCGTCACGCGGCCACCGGAACCTCCGGCGTCACACCCGCGGTGGCGGGCGCGAGCGCCAGCTCCAGGACCTGGCGGACGTCGGTGACGGCGTGGACGTCGAGCTTGTCCAGCACCTCCGCCGGGACGTCGTCCAGGTCGGGCTCGTTGCGCTTGGGGATGATCACGGTGGTGACACCGGCCCGGTGCGCGGCGAGCAGCTTCTGCTTCACACCGCCGATCGGCAGCACCCGCCCGGTGAGCGAGACCTCGCCGGTCATCGCCACGTCCGTGCGGACCAGCCGGCCGGACAGCAGGGACGCGAGGGCCGTCGTCATCGTGATGCCCGCGCTCGGGCCGTCCTTGGGGACCGCGCCCGCCGGGAAGTGGATGTGCACACCCCGGTCCTTCAGATCCGCCACCGGCAGTTCGAGCTCGGCGCCGTGGGAGCGCAGGAAGCTCAGCGCGATCTGCGCGGACTCCTTCATCACGTCGCCCAGCTGACCGGTCAGCGTCAGCCCGGCCGCGCCCGTCTCCGGGTCGGCCAGCGACGCCTCGACGAACAGCACGTCACCGCCCGCTCCGGTCACCGCGAGCCCGGTCGCCACGCCCGGCACGGACGTCCGCCGCTCGGCCGGGTCCTGGGCGGACTCGGGCACGTGGTGCGGCCGGCCGATCAGGTCGCGCAGGTCCTCGTCCCGGACGGTGAACGGCAGCTTCCGCTCGCCCAGTTCGTGCTGGGCTGCGACCTTGCGCAGCAGCCGTGCGACGGACCGCTCCAGGGTGCGCACGCCCGCCTCGCGCGTGTACTCGCCGGCGAGCTTGCGCAAGGCGCTCTCGTCGATGGTCACCTCGTCCTCGCCGAGTCCGGCCCGCTCCAGCTGGCGCGGGAGCAGGTGGTCGCGGGCGATGACGACCTTCTCGTCCTCGGTGTAGCCGTCCAGGCGGACGATCTCCATGCGGTCGGCCAGCGCCTCCGGGATCGCCTCCAGCACGTTGGCGGTCGCGAGGAAGACGACGTCCGACAGGTCCAGCTCGACCTCCAGGTAGTGGTCCCGGAAGGTGTGGTTCTGCGCCGGGTCGAGCACTTCGAGGAGGGCGGCGGCCGGATCGCCCCGGAAGTCCGAGCCGACCTTGTCGATCTCGTCGAGCAGCACGACCGGGTTCATCGAACCGGCCTCCTTGATCGCCCGGACGATACGGCCCGGCAGGGCGCCGACGTAGGTGCGCCGGTGGCCCCGGACCTCGGCCTCGTCCCGTACGCCGCCGAGGGCGACGCGCACGAACGTGCGGCCCATGGCGTGGGCCACGGACTCGCCCAGGCTGGTCTTGCCGACGCCGGGCGGCCCGACGAGCGCGAGCACGGCACCGCCGCGCCGCCCGCCGACCACGCCGAGGCCCCGGTCGTCACGCCGCTTGCGCACCGCCAGGTACTCGGTGATCCGCTCCTTCACGTCCTCCAGGCCGGAGTGCTCGGCGTCCAGGACGGCCTGGGCGCCCCGGATGTCGTAGGCGTCCTCGGTGCGCTCGTTCCACGGCATCTCCAGGACCGTGTCGAGCCAGGTGCGGATCCAGGAGCCCTCGGGCGACTGGTCGGAGGACCGCTCCAGCTTGTCGACCTCCTTGAGGGCGGCCTCGCGGACCTTCTCGGGGAGGTCGGCGGCCTCCACCCGGGCGCGGTAGTCGTCGGACTCCTCGCCCTCCTGCTCGCCGTTCAGCTCGCGCAGCTCCTTGCGGACGGCTTCGAGCTGTCGCCGCAGCAGGAACTCGCGCTGCTGCTTGTCGACGCCCTCCTGGACGTCCTTGGCGATGGTCTCGGCCACGTCCTGCTCGGCGAGGTGGTCGCGCAGCTGCTGGGTGGCGAGCCTGAGCCGGGCCACCGGGTCGGTGGTCTCCAGCAGTTCGACCTTCTGGTCGGTGGTCAGGAACGGCGAGTAGCCGGAGTTGTCGGCGAGCGCCGAGACGTCGTCGATGGCCTGGACCCGGTCGACGACCTGCCACGCGCCGCGCTTGCGCAGCCAGGCGGTGGCGAGGGCCTTGTACTCCTTGACCAGTTCGGCGACATGCCCGGGCAGCGGGTCCGCGGCGGTGTCGTCCACGCGGGTCCCCTCGACCCAGAGTGCGGCGCCGGGGCCGGTCGTACCCGCGCCGATGCGCACCCGGCTCCGGCCGCGGATCAGGGCGCCCGGGTCGCCGTCGGCGAGCCGGCCGACCTGCTCGACGGTGCCGAGGACACCGGTGTTCGCGTAGGTCCCGTCGATGCGTGGCACCAGGAGTACCCGGGGCTTTCCGGGCGTTGACCGGGCAGCGGCCTGAGCGGCCTCCACCGCGGCACGGACCTCGGAGTCGCTCAGGTCCAGCGGGACCACCATCCCGGGCAGCACGACCTCGCCGTCGAGCGGCAGCACGGGCAGGGTGAGCGGTGTGGACGTCGAAGCCATGATCTCCCCTTCGGCAGTCAAGTTGAGCTATGCCGACTCAATGCTCGGGAGCGCCCGGATGTTCCCCACCCGCCGTTCGCTGTCAGCGATCACCCGTGACACCGAGAACGGGAGAGCGCGTAAGGTCCGGTAAGTAATAGGCGATCGGGCTTTACGATCATTACAGGGGGATGGGTTGGACGAGACCGTGCAGGCGTGGGTGAACGGATGGGTCGTGTCCCGCGGGGCCGCTCCGCCCGTGCCGGAGCCGTGGGGCTGGACCATCGACATGGGGATGCCGGAGCACGTCACGCGGCACGTGTTCGGCGCGACGGGCGACGGCCTCGACGAGACGACCGTCCGCAAGGTGGCCGGTGCCGTCACCGGACAGGGCGTGTGGCTGAAGGCCTTCCGGGACCCGTCGGTGGTCTCCCGCTGGCTGGACGACAACTGGTGGATCGACCCCGAGCCGGGCTACCTGATGACGATTGCGCTGACGGCCGGGGGCGTTCCGGCCGCCCCCGCGGGCTACCGGCTGCGCACCTGGTCGCGCGGCGGGGTGACCCGCGTGATGGTGGCCGCGCCGGACGGGTCCCTGGCGGCGCGCGGGCAGATCAGCCCGACGGGCGAGACCGCCGTCGTCGACCAGATCGAGACGGCCCCCGGACACCGCCGCAAAGGCATGGGCAGCCTCGTCATGCGGACACTTCAGGACGTCGCCGTCCGGCAGGGAGCGCGGACCGGTGTCCTGACCGGGACGCCCGCGGGGCGAGGGCTCTACGAGGCGCTGGGCTGGACGGTCGTGGCCCTGCTGACCAGCGCCAAGTACGAGCCGCCTGCCGCCACCCGGACCTGAAGGGCCTGGTGCTCACCCCCCGACCCGGACCTGAAGGGCCTCGTACTCAGGCCAGACCCGAAGGGCCTCGTACTCACCCCCCACCCGAACTCGAAGGACCTCGTACTCACCCCCCGGCCGGAGCGAGCCGCGCGGCGTACCAGCGCCGGACCACCGGCCAGGTCGCGATGCCGATGCCCAGGGCGATGAGGTGCCCCCAGTTCGTCATGGGGTCGGTGAAGGCCAGCAGGTCCTGGAGGAGCATCCAGCCGAAGGCGGTCAGCAGCGGCAGGCGCAGCCAGAGCGGCAGCAGACCGGCCAGGGCGCCGATTCCGGCGGCGACGCCGAAGCTGACGCCGTAGTCGAGGCGGTGCAGGGAGCTGCCGGGGAGGTGCCCGGCCAGCACCGCGAGCCCCACGGGCACCTCGGTCGCGAGGGTGGCGAGGACGTGCCCGAGCAGGAAGACACCGGCCGTGCGCAGACTCCCGATCCGCCGTTCCAGCGCGGTCAGGACCAGCACGAAGGCGATGGCGAAGGGCGAGGTCACCCCGCCCGCGACCCACAGCGCGCTGCCGATCAGCACCAGTTCCGGCGAGCGCACCAGGTGCGCCACGTCCGTGCTGGAGCCCTGGAGCAGCGCGTGCACCAGGGCCGGGTCCGCGTGGGCGGAGATCAGCGAGGTGAGGCAGAGGAGGGTGGCGTATCCGAAGGTGAACGGCGTTCCCGCGGGGGTGGGCAGCAGCCGCCAGGGGCGGAGCGCCCGCAGTCGGGGCACCGCCGCCGGGACGGGCTCCCGTACTACCGCGTCCACTCCCGCGTCCGCCGTCTCGTACGGGCCCCGCTGCCGCGGCAGTCCGTCCAGCAGCCCCGACACGTCGGTCACGGGCGGTTCCGGCGGGGCCGTCCCGTGGGGCGGCGCGGTCCGTTCCACAGCGGGCGCTCCTTCCGTCGGGTCCCAGCCTTCGCCCCGGACACCCCGCTGTCTGTGATCCGCGCCACGCGAGAGCCGATTCACAGCAACCCGAAAGCCTCGCCCCGCGTCCCGCCCGGGCCGCGGGGAAATGCCGGGCGCCGCATCCCCTCCCCTGCCAGGATGCCCCCATGCCTACCCCGTACGACATTCCCGTTGTCCTGGACCGCCGCGAGGGGCCGCACGGCGAGGTGGTGCTGCGCCGGCACGGCGACCGGCTGGAGATCATCGCCAACGGCTGTTTCCTGATGGACACCTCCGACGGCCGCTCGGAGCGGCGGCTGGTCGACGCGGCACTGGACGCCCTGGACGGCCGGGACCGTCCCGACGTCCTGATCGGCGGACTCGGCGTCGGCTTCTCCCTCGCCCACGCCGCTGCGGACCCGCGCTGGGGACGGATCACGGTGGTGGAACGCGAGCACGCGATCGTCGCCTGGCATCGCGACGGCCCGCTCTCCGCGCTCTCCGCAAGGGCCCTGAGCGACCCCCGCACGGACATCGTCGAGACCGATCTCGTCGCACACGTCAATGAGACATCGGACACGTACGACGCCCTGTGCCTCGACATCGACAACGGGCCGGACTGGACCGTCACGGACGGCAACGGAGATCTCTACCGGGAAGCCGGACTGGCAAGCTGTGCAAGGGTGTTGAGGCCGGGCGGGGTTCTCGCCGTCTGGTCCGCCCAGCCGTCCCCGGAGTTCGAGGAAACCTTGCAGAATGCCGGGTTCCAGCAGGTGCGTACCGAAGAGATCCCGGTTGCCCGGGGCGTTCCGGACGTCGTGCACCTCGCCATCAGCCCTGGATAGCAAAGGCGTACTGACTCCCCGTACGCTGCTCCCCTGACGCCGATCATTCAAGCGTCAATCGCAACCATGCGCAGGCATAGCCAGTCAGAAGGAATCACCCCACTGATTCCGGAAAGCACACCCCAGGGGCGGGCGATGGAGCAGACACAGACCTCCCACAACGGTTCGGCGACGGCTACTCCGGGCGCACAGCGCCGGGTCCTGGTGGTCGAGGACGACGCGACGATCGTGGACGCCATCGCGACCCGCCTGCGGGCCGAGGGATTCCTCGTGCAAACGGCGGGTGACGGCCCGGCAGCCGTCGACACGGCCGAGGCGTGGCAGCCGGACCTGCTGATTCTCGACATCATGCTGCCCGGCTTCGACGGTCTGGAGGTCTGCCGGCGCGTGCAGGCCGCCCGCCCGGTGCCGGTGATGATGCTCACCGCGCGCGACGACGAGACCGACATGCTGGTCGGTCTCGGGGTCGGCGCCGACGACTACATGACGAAGCCGTTCTCGATGCGGGAGCTGGCGGCGCGCGTGCACGTGCTGCTGCGCCGGGTGGAGCGGGCCGCGATCGCGGCGGCCACCCCCCGCTCGGGCATCCTGCGTCTCGGCGAGCTGGAGATCGACCACGCGCAGCGCCGGGTCCGGGTGCGCAGCGAGGACGTCCACCTCACGCCCACCGAGTTCGATCTGCTGGTGTGCCTCGCGAACACCCCGCGCGCGGTGCTCTCCCGTGAGCAGCTGCTCGCCGAAGTCTGGGACTGGGCGGACGCCTCCGGTACCCGCACGGTCGACAGCCACATCAAGGCGCTGCGCCGGAAGATCGGCGCCGAGCGGATCCGCACGGTGCACGGCGTGGGTTACGCCCTGGAGACCCCGACGCCATGAGCGGCGGGCCGGCCGCACGGAGAAACCCCGGGGGCAACCCCTGGGGCGGGGTGAGCCCCTTTTCGATCAAGACCAAGCTGGGCGCGCTGGTCGTCATCTCGGTGCTGATCACCACGGGACTGTCGGTGATCGCGGTGCACACGAAGACGGAGCTGCGCTTCATCACGGTCTTCTCGATGATCGCCACGCTTCTCATTACGCAGTTCGTGGCGCATTCGCTCACCGCGCCGCTGGACGAGATGACGGCGGTGGCCCGTTCCATCTCGCAGGGCGACTACACCCGCCGCACGCGGGAGAACCGCCGTGACGAACTGGGCGACCTGGCCGTGACGATCAATGCCATGGCCGACGAGCTGGAGGCCCAGGACAGCCAGCGCAAGGAGCTGGTGGCGAACGTCTCGCACGAGCTGCGCACCCCCATCGCGGGACTGCGCGCGGTGCTGGAGAACATCGTCGACGGGGTCACACAGGCCGACCCGGAGACCATGCGTACGGCGCTGAAGCAGACCGAGCGCCTCGGCCGGCTGGTGGAGACGCTGCTGGACCTGTCGCGCCTGGACAACGGCGTCGTCCCGCTGAAACAGCGGCGGTTCGAGGTGTGGCCGTATCTGTCGGGCGTGCTCAAGGAGGCCAACATGGTGGCCTCGGTGCGCGCCGGGATCGCCACCGGTTCGGGCAGCCACACCCGTACGGACGTCCATCTGCACCTCGACGTCCACCCACCGGAGTTGACCGCGCACGCGGACCCGGAGCGCATCCACCAGGTCGTCGCCAACCTCATCGACAACGCGGTCAAGCACAGCCCGCCGCACGGCCGGGTGACGGTCAAGGCGCGGCGCGGCCCGCTGCCGGAGTCGCTGGAGCTGGAGGTCCTGGACGAGGGCCCCGGCATTCCGAAGTCCGAGTGGCACCGCGTCTTCGAGCGGTTCAACCGCGGCAGCGCCAAACGGCCGCAGGGGCCGGGCAGCGACGGCGGCACAGGCCTCGGCCTGGCGATCGCCCGCTGGGCGGTGGACCTGCACGGGGGCCGGATCGGAGTGGCCGAATCCGAGCGGGGTTGCCGGATTCTTGTCACTCTTCCGGGACTGTCATCTGTGCCAAGTTGACGTAAAGTTCGAAGCGGAGCCACAAGATCCACGGGCGTCCGTGCTGACGGACACGTGTGATCAGGCACAGGCCCGCGCCATCGGCGCCCGGGGCCCTGCCGAGCCCTTCCCTCATGAAGCGGAACCACGCTTGTTTCCCGCCATTTCAAGCCCCGAAACGCCGTTCCAGATGTGACTTGCACGACGTTGCACCGGCCCGGCCTGACCTTCCCCGTCGGAGGGGCGTAGCCTTGATTCCCGCTGTCCATCATCTTGTGAAGCGGAAGAGGGCGGTTGCCGCCGTGTCGCCACAGTCCCCCAGTAACTCGAGCATCTCGACCGACACCGACCAAGCGGGGAAGAACCCCGCCGCGTCGTTCGGTGCCAACGAGTGGCTCGTCGACGAGATCTATCAGCAGTACCTCCAGGACCCGAATTCCGTAGACCGAGCCTGGTGGGACTTCTTCGCCGACTACAAGCCGGGGGCGGCTGCCGCCTCGGCTCCGGCGGGTACCGCGGCCGCGGGGGCCGCGGGGACCACCACCGCTCCCGCGGCCGCTCCGGCCGCTCCCGCGCAGGCGCCCGCCCCGGCCGCCGAGAAGCCCGCCGCCGCTCCGGCGCCCGCCCCGGCTCCGGCCCCGGCGAAGCCCGCCGCGCAGGCCCCGGCCCAGGCCGCCGCTCCGGCGCAGGCCGCCCCGGCCGCGAAGCCCGCCGCCAAGCCGGCCGCGGCCCCGAAGAAGGCCGAGCCCGCCGCCGAGGCCCCCTCAGGCCCCGAGCAGGTCGTGCTGCGCGGCCCCGCCGCCGCGGTCGCGAAGAACATGAACGCCTCGCTGGAGGTGCCCACGGCCACGTCCGTGCGCGCGGTCCCGGTGAAGCTGCTGTTCGACAACCGCATCGTCATCAACAACCACCTGAAGCGCGCCCGGGGCGGGAAGATCTCCTTCACGCACCTGATCGGCTACGCGATGGTGCAGGCCATCAAGGCCATGCCGTCGATGAACTACTCCTTCGCGGAGAAGGACGGCAAGCCGACCCTGGTCAAGCCGGAGCACGTCAACTTCGGCCTCGCCATCGACCTGGTCAAGCCCAACGGCGACCGCCAGCTCGTGGTCGCGGGCATCAAGAAGGCCGAGACGCTGAACTTCTTCGAGTTCTGGCAGGCCTACGAGGACATCGTCCGCCGCGCCCGCGACGGCAAGCTGGGCATGGACGACTTCACCGGTGTGACGGTCTCCCTGACCAACCCCGGCGGCCTCGGCACCGTCCACTCCGTGCCGCGTCTGATGCCCGGCCAGTCGGTGATCATGGGCGTCGGCTCCATGGACTACCCCGCGGAGTTCCAGGGCACCTCCCAGGACACCCTGAACAAGCTCGGCATCTCGAAGGTCATGACGCTCACGTCGACCTACGACCACCGGGTCATCCAGGGCGCCGCCTCCGGCGAGTTCCTGCGGATCGTCGCGAACCTGCTGCTCGGTGAGAACGGCTTCTACGACGACATCTTCGAGGCGCTGCGCATCCCCTACGAGCCGGTCCGCTGGCTCAAGGACATCGACGCCAGCCACGACGACGACGTCACCAAGGCCGCCCGCGTCTTCGAGCTGATCCACTCCTACCGGGTCCGCGGCCACGTCATGGCCGACACCGACCCGCTGGAGTACCAGCAGCGCAAGCACCCCGACCTGGACATCACCGAGCACGGCCTCACGCTCTGGGACCTGGAGCGCGAGTTCGCCGTCGGCGGCTTCGCCGGCAAGTCGATGATGAAGCTGCGCGACATCCTCGGCGTCCTGCGCGACTCGTACTGCCGCACCACCGGCATCGAGTTCATGCACATCCAGGACCCCAAGCAGCGCAAGTGGATCCAGGACCGCGTGGAGCGCCCGC
>NZ_JBEZWN010000026.1:0-97037 GCF_040637495.1 Streptomyces sp. NPDC029044 | reverse complement strand
CTGGTGCCGTAGCGGCCGGGCTCGACCACGAGGACGGAGTCGAACTCCAGGCCCTTGGCCTGGCGCGGGTCGAGCACTCCGCAAGGAGTGTCCGGGCCCCTGCTTCTGCCGTAATGCGTGTCACTCGTCCGGGTCGCTCGGCGTGCCGCTGTTGACGCTGCTTCCTAGCGTGAGCTCATGAGCCACACAGCGATATCCCGCCCCCGCACCGTCGTCGGCTGCACGCTGCTGGTGATTGCCCTCTGCGCGGGCGCCACCGCCTGCGGCTCGGACGGCAACCCGCTGGCCGCCCGCCCCTACGACGCGGCGGACCAGGTCTCGTTCAACGCCCCCTCGGAAGGCCGCAAGAAGGCCGACCCGGACAAGCCACTGGAGGTCGTCGAGGACTCCGACGGGCGCATCACGGACGTCACCGCCCACGACGCCTCAGGACGCTACGTGGCGGGCGAACTCGCCGCCGACGGCAGCCGCTGGCACAGCACCTCCCCGCTCGCCGCGAACGCCAGCTACACGGTCCGTGTGAGCACCGAGGACGAGGACGGGGCGCCCGGCCGCAAGGTCGTCACCTTCGACACCGGCAAGCCCACCACCAAGAAGAGCCTGGACGTCACCTTCGGCCCCAAGACGGGCACCTACGGCGTCGGCCAGCCCGTCACGGCGGAGCTGAGCCAGCCGGTCGAGGACAAGGCCCAGCGGGCCGTCGTGGAACGCGCCCTCAAGGTCTCCTCGACGCCCTCCACGGACGGCGCCTGGCACTGGGTGGACGACAAGAAGCTCCACTACCGCCCGAAGGACTACTGGCCCGCCCAGGCCACCGTCCAGGTGCGCAGCAACCTTCAGGGCATCAAGATCGGCGACCGGATGTGGGGCGGCAAGGCCAAGCCGCTGACCTTCACCACCGCGGACAAGCTCGTGGCCGTCACGGACGCCGCCGCCCATCAGATGACCGTCTACAAGAACGACGAGGTCGTCCGGCAGATACCGGTCACCACGGGCATGCCCGGCTACGACACCCGCAACGGCGTCAAGGTCGTCCTGGCCAAGGAGGGCACCGTCCGCATGACCAGCGCCAGCATCGGCGCCTCGGACTTCTACGACCTGATCGTGCACCACTCGGTCCGGGTCACCAACAGCGGCGAGTACGTCCACGCCGCCCCCTGGTCCGTCGGCTCCCAGGGCTACGCCAACGTCAGCCACGGCTGCACCGGCATGAGCACGGAGAACGCCGCCTGGTTCTACGACACCGTCCGCGAGGGCGACATCGTCAAGGTCGTCAACTCCGGCGGCGACATGATGGCCCCCTTCGGCAACGGCTTCGGCGACTGGAACCTCGACTGGGCGAAGTGGCGCACCGGCAGCGCCCTGGTGGGAGGCACCCCCGACGGCCCCACAGAGGCCGACAGGGCCCGCCTGAGGCCCCAGAGCGTCTGACCGCCCTCAGGGGCATCGCCCGTCAGGGGCGCGGGGAACTGCGCGAACAACCCCCACGCGCCCGCAGCCGCCGAACAACAAGGCGAACCGAGCCCCTAGGCGTTCAAAGCCGCCTTCTCCCGCAACAGAGAAGCCAGCGCGGAGGCGAACTCCACCGGCTCCACCGGCAGGGTCACCGCCGCCTCCGCCCGGCTCCAGGTCGCCAGCCACGCGTCCTGGGGCCGCCCGATCAGCAGCAGCACCGGCGGGCAGTCGAACACCTCGTCCTTGATCTGCCGGCAGACCCCCATGCCCCCCATCGGCACGGCCTCGCCGTCCAGCACACAGACGTCGATCCCACCCCGGTCCAGCTCCTTGAGCACCGCGGCCGGAGTCGCGCACTCCAGGAACTCCACCACGGGGACGTCCGGAGCCGGCCTCCGTCCCGTGGCGAGCCGCACCTGCTCGCGGGTGTTGGAGTCGTCGCTGTAGACCAGCACCGTGGCGGTCGGCTGCATTGTTCCTCCGTGACGTCAGCGTCGTAAGGACAGGCCCGTTGGGCCGGATGCTACTCCCTTGAACACCACGTCAACACCGGTACGACCGGGGAAGACACTCCGAACGGCACCCCCCGGAGTGAGGGCGGGATAAGCGACCGACATAATGTCGGTCGTGGCGACAGCAACGACAGTAGAAACCGGGCACGCGCACCCGTCGGTCAACCGGCCGAACCTCACCAGCGTCGGAACCATCATCTGGCTGAGTTCCGAGCTGATGTTCTTCGCGGCCCTCTTCGCGATGTACTTCACCCTGCGATCGGTGACGGGTCCCGATCACTGGAAGGAGATGGCCGGCCATCTCAACTTCCCGTTCTCGGCGGCGAACACCACCATCCTGGTGCTCTCCTCGCTCACCTGCCAGCTCGGCGTCTTCGCCGCCGAGCGCGGTGACGTGAAGAAGCTCCGGATGTGGTTCATCGTCACCTTCGTAATGGGTGCGATCTTCATCGGCGGTCAGGTCCTCGAGTACACGGAGCTGGTCAAGGAGGCGGGCCTGTCCCTGTCCTCCGACCCGTACGGCTCGGTGTTCTACCTGACCACCGGCTTCCACGGACTGCACGTGACGGGCGGACTCATCGCCTTCCTGCTGGTCCTGGGCCGGACCTACGCGGCCCGGAGGTTCACCCACGAGCAGGCGACGGCCGCGATCGTCGTGTCCTACTACTGGCACTTCGTCGATGTCGTCTGGATCGGTCTCTTCGCCACGATCTACATGATCAAGTAGCAGGGCCCGCATCCGCGCGTGCTCGACGAAGCGCGCATCCCAGAAGCATCGACGCAGAAGATCCTGACACCGGGGTAATCCGTGAAAAAGCTCTCCGCACGACGACGCCACCCGTTGGCGGCGCTCGTCGTCCTACTCCTCGCGCTGGCATGCACCGGGGGGCTGTACGCCGTGTTCGCACCCGCGGACAAGGCGCAGGCCGACGAAACCGCCCAGTCCCTCACCATCGAGGAGGGCAAGAAGCTCTACGCCGTCGGCTGCGCCAGTTGCCACGGCACCGGCGGTCAGGGCACCTCCGACGGGCCGAGCCTGGTGGGTGTGGGCGCCGCGGCCGTCGACTTCCAGGTGGCCACCGGCCGTATGCCGGCCGCCACCTCCCAGGGCCCCCAGGTCCCGGAGAAGAAGAACATCTACTCGCAGGCCGAGATCGACCAGCTCGCGGCGTACATCGCCTCGCTGGGCGCCGGCCCGTCGATCCCGACGGAGGAGCAGTACGGCCCCGAGGGTGCCGACATCGCCAAGGGCGGTGAGCTGTTCCGCACCAACTGCGCGCAGTGCCACAACTTCACCGGCAAGGGCGGCGCGCTGACGCACGGCAAGTACGCGCCGACCCTCGAGGGCGCCTCCCCGAAGCACATCTACGAGGCCATGCAGACCGGCCCGCAGAACATGCCGTCCTTCCCCGACACCACGCTGTCGGAGAAGAACAAGAAGGACATCATCGCGTACCTCGACGCGGTCAACAGCGATAGGACCGAGAGCCCCGGCGGCCTCGAACTGGGTGGCCTCGGGCCGGTCAGCGAGGGCCTGTTCGGCTGGATCTTCGGTCTCGGCGGTCTGATCGCCGTCGCCGTGTGGGTCGCCGCCCGGACCGCAAAGGCCAAGAAGTCATGAGTAGCCAAGACATTCCAGAAGAGAACCTGCCTGCCGCGCAGTCCGCAGGACATGACGAGCACGGGCACGGCGCCGTGAGCGTCGCGGACGACAAGCACCCGTTCGCCGACCCGGGCCTGCCGCCCCACGAGCACCGGATCCAGGACGTCGACGAGCGGGCCGCCAAGCGGTCCGAGCGCTCCGTCGCCCTGATGTTCACGGTGTCGATGCTGGCCACGGTCGCCTTCATCGCCTCGTTCGTGGCGATCCCGGTCGACAAGGCGGTCTACATCTGGCCGCTCGGCCACATCAGCGCCCTGAACTTCGCGCTGGGCATGACGCTCGGCATCGCGCTGTTCTGCATCGGCGCCGGCGCCGTCCACTGGGCCCGCACCCTGATGTCGGACGTGGAGGTCGCCGACGAGCGGCACCCGATCGAGGCGACGCCCGAGGTCCGCGAGAAGGTCTTCGCGGACTTCCAGCAGGGCGCCAAGGAGTCCGCGCTCGGCCGCCGCAAGCTGATCCGCAACACGATGCTCGGCGCGCTCACGCTGGTGCCGCTCTCCGGCGTCGTGCTGCTGCGCGACCTCGGTCCGCTGCCCGGCACGAAGCTCCGCCACACGCTGTGGTCCAAGGGCAAGCTGCTGGTCAACATGAACACCAACGAGCCGCTGCGTCCGTCGGATGTCGCGGTCGGTTCGCTGACCTTCGCCAAGCCCGAGGGCCTGGAGGAGCACGACCACGGCTTCCAGAACGAGATCGCCAAGGCCGCCCTGATGATCGTCCGGATCCAGCCGGAGGACATCAAGGACAAGCGCGAGCTCGAGTGGTCGCACGAGGGCATCGTCGCGTACTCGAAGATCTGCACCCACGTCGGCTGCCCGATCTCCCTGTACGAGCAGCAGACGCACCACGTGCTCTGCCCGTGCCACCAGTCCACCTTCGACCTCTCCGACGGTGCCCGAGTGATCTTCGGTCCCGCCGGTCACGCCCTGCCGCAGCTCCGCATCGGCGTGAACGACGAGGGCTATCTCGAGGCGCGCGGCGACTTCGACGAGCCCGTCGGCCCTGCTTTCTGGGAGCGCGGATGAGCACTGCACAAGAACGACGCAAGGCGCCCGCGGGTGAGCGGGTCGCCGACTGGGCCGACGGCCGCCTCGGGATCTACTCCCTGGCCAAGGCCAACATGCGCAAGATCTTCCCGGACCACTGGTCCTTCATGCTGGGCGAGATCTGCCTCTACAGCTTCATCATCATCATCCTCACGGGTGTGTACCTGACGTTGTTCTTCCACCCGTCGATGAACGAGGTGGAGTACCACGGCAGTTACGTCCCGCTCCAGGGGCAGCTGATGTCGGAGGCGTTCGCCTCCACGCTGGACATCAGCTTCGACGTCCGCGGCGGTCTGCTCATCCGGCAGATCCACCACTGGGCGGCGATCATCTTCCTCGCCGGCATGTTCGTGCACATGATGCGCGTCTTCTTCACCGGCGCGTTCCGCAAGCCGCGCGAGATCAACTGGCTGTTCGGCTTCCTGCTGTTCGTCCTGGGCATGTTCACCGGCTTCACCGGCTACTCGCTCCCGGACGACCTGCTCTCCGGCACCGGTGTCCGCTTCACGCAGGGCGCGATCCTGTCCGTGCCGATCGTGGGCACGTACATCTCGATGTTCCTGTTCGGCGGGGAGTTCCCGGGCACCGACTTCGTCGCCCGTTTCTACTCGATCCACATCCTGCTGCTGCCGGGCATCATGCTCGGGCTCGTGGTCGGCCACCTGATCCTGGTCTTCTACCACAAGCACACCCAGTTCGCGGGTCCCGGCCGGACCAACAAGAACGTCGTCGGCATGCCGCTGCTGCCGGTCTACATGGCCAAGGCCGGAGGCTTCTTCTTCCTGGTCTTCGGTGTCATCTCGGCCCTCGCCGCGATCGCGACGATCAACCCGATCTGGGTCCTCGGCCCGTACCGGCCCGACCAGGTGTCGACCGGTGCCCAGCCCGACTGGTACATGGGCTTCGCCGAAGGCCTGATCCGCGCGATGCCGGGCTGGGAGATCAACCTCTGGGGCCACACCCTGGTCCTGGGCGTGTTCATCCCGCTGGTGCTCTTCGGTGTGTTCCTCGCGATCATCGCCCTCTACCCGTTCATCGAGTCGTGGGTCACCGGGGACAAGCGCGAGCACCACATCCTGGACCGGCCGCGCAACGCCCCGACCCGCACCGGTGTCGGTGTCGCGTGGGTCACCGGCTACATCATCATGCTGATCGGCGGTGGCAACGACATCGTCGCCACCCACTTCCACCTGTCGATCAACGCGGTGACCTGGTTCGTCCGGATCGGGTTCTTCGTCGGACCGGTCCTCGCCTTCATCGTCACCAAGCGCATCTGTCTCGGGCTTCAGCGCCGGGACAAGGAGAAGGTGCTGCACGGCCGCGAGACCGGCATCATCAAGCGCCTGCCGCACGGTGAGTTCATCGAGGTGCACGAGCCGCTCAGCCAGGAGCAGATGTACACGCTCACGGCGCACGAGCAGTACCAGCCGGCCGAGATCGGCCCGACGGTCGACGAGAACGGTGTCGAGCGCAAGGTGAAGGGCTCCGAGAAGCTGCGCGCCAAGCTCAGCGACGCCTACTTCGGCGAGGGCGCCCAGATCCCGAAGCCCACCGCCGAGGAACACCGGGAGATCACGAGCGGCCACGGCCACCACTGATCGACTGCTTCGCCACGCCACAGAAGGGCCTCGTCCGAACACCGGACGAGGCCCTTCGTGGTGCTCGGGGCTGGATAGGGTGGGACCACTGCTTTTACGTGACGTACGACGACCCTGGAGCGGCTGATGAGCGCTGTGACCCCCGCTGGAGGCGACACCGCGGCGGGCCGCTCCTGGCCCCTGCTGCTGAACGGCCTGCTGGACGGCAGGCACCTGGGCGCGGACGACACCGCCTGGGCGATGGACCGGATCATGCGCGGCGAGGCGACCGAGGCGCAGATCGCCGGGTTCGTCGTGGCCCTGCGCGCCAAGGGCGAGACCGTCGAGGAGATCAACGGCCTGGTCCGCACGATGTACGAGCACGCCAACGTGATCGAGGTGCCCGGGGCGACGGTCGACATCGTCGGCACCGGCGGTGACGGCGCGAAGACGGTGAACATCTCCACGATGTCCTCGATCGTCGTCGCCGGCACCGGCGCGAAGGTCGTCAAGCACGGCAACCGGGCCGCGTCCTCGGCGTCCGGGGCCTCCGACGTGCTGGAGAAGCTCGGCGTCAACCTGGAGCTGCCGCTGCACCGGGTCGCGGAGGTCGCCGAGGAAGCCGGGATCACCTTCTGCTTCGCGGTGAAGTTCCACCCGGCGCTGCGGCACGCGGGCGCGGCTCGCGGCCAGTTGGGCATCCGTACGGTGTTCAACGCCCTCGGCCCGCTCACCAATCCGGCCCGGGTCCGTGCCCAGGCGGTCGGCGTGGCGGACCCGCGCATGGCGCCGATCGTCGCGGGAGTCTTCGCCGAGCGCGGCAACTCGTCCCTGGTCTTCCGGGGCGACGACGGTCTGGACGAACTGACCACGACGGCCACCTCCCGCGTGTGGATCGTCCGGGACGGCGCGGTGACCGAGGAGGCCTTCGACCCGCGTGACGTGGGCCTCGAACTGGTCCCGGTGGAGGCGCTGCGCGGCGCCGACGCCTCCTACAACGCCGAGGTCGCCCGCCGCCTGCTGGACGGCGAGACCGGCCCGGTCCGCGAGGCGGTCCTGCTGAACTCGGCGGCGGCGCTGGTGGCCCTGGAGCCCACCGCCGCACCGCTGGCCGAGCAGATCAGCGCCGGGATGGCGAAGGCGGCCGAGTCGATCGACTCGGGGGCGGCCAAGCGGACGCTGGAGCGCTGGGTGGCCGCCAGCAACAGGTAGGACACCACGGACGGCGTCCCGCGATCCGGACTCGGGTTGCGGGACGCCGATCTCTTCGCGTACGTTCCTGATCAGGTCATGAGTGACAGTCATGAGGCCCCGGCCGACTGTCCGGCAACCCTCCGTCCGTGGCGGGGTGCCCCGGGTGAAGACCGGGCCGTAGGCAGCGAGGTCTACGGCAAGCGCGTGACGAGGAGTCTTCCGTGAACCAGCGAATGCGATAGGGCCGCAGAGCCCCGCCTCCGCATCCCCCTTTTCCTTTCCCCCGCTTGAGCCGCACGCGCTCGCGGGCGGATTCCACCTGCCTTCACGGGAGTTCCGCCATGTCCGTCTCCACCCTTGCCGCCGTCCCGTCCGTTTGTGCCCCGCTGCCCGTTCTGGGGCGGGATGTCACCGTGCCGCTCGTGACCGGGGGCGAGGTCGCCTACGCCGCGCTCGACTACGCCGCCAGCGCCCCGGCGCTCCAGCGGGTCTGGGACGACGTCGCCGCCTACGCGCCGTACTACGGCAGCGTCCACCGCGGTGCCGGGTACCTCTCCCAGCTCTCCACCGACCTGTTCGAGAACGCCCGCCGGACCGTCGCCGAGTTCCTCGACTGCCGCGAGGACGACCAGGTCGTGTTCACGCGGTCCACCACCGACTCCCTCAACCTCCTCTCCGCCGCCCTCCCCGCCGACTGCCAGGTCTTCGTCTTCGAGACCGAGCACCACGCCTCCCTGCTGCCCTGGCGCAACGCCCGCGTCACCTTCCTCGACGCCCCGCGCAGCCCCCGTGAGGCCGTCGAGACCCTGGAGCGGGCCCTCGCCGACCGCGACCCCTACGGCCCGGCTCTCGTGTGCGTCACCGGCGCCTCGAACGTGACCGGTGAGCTGTGGCCCGTACGGGAACTCGCGGCGGCGGCGCACGCCCATGGCGCGCGCATCGTGCTGGACGCCGCCCAGCTGGCCCCGCACCACCCGGTGTCCGTCGCGGACCTCGACGTCGACTGGGTCGCCTTCTCCGGGCACAAGCTGTACGCGCCCTTCGGTACGGGCGTCCTGGCCGGGCGGGCCGACTGGCTGCGCGCGGCCGAGCCGTACCTCGCGGGCGGCGGTGCCAGCCGCAAGGTCAGCCGGCGCGAGGACGGGGGAGTGGACGTGGAATGGCACGACAGCGCCGCCCGCCACGAGGCCGGGTCGCCCAACGTCATCGGCGCCTACGCCGTGGCCTCGGCCTGCAAGGCGCTGACCGAGGCCGGCTTCGACACCCTCGTCGCCCGTGAGCAGCACCTGGTCCGCGCCGTGCGGGAGGGGCTCGCCGACGTCCCGCAGGTGCGGTTCCTGTCCCTCTTCGGGGACGACGCGCCGCGCGTCGGCGTGCTCTCCTTCGTCGTCGAGGGCTGGAACAGCTCGCACTTCGCCGCCGCCCTGTCCGCCGAGTACGGCATCGGCGTACGGGACGGGCTGTTCTGCGCCCACCCGCTGGTGCGCACGCTGCTCGGCAGCGATCCGCAGTCCCAGGGTGAGTGCGGCTCGCCGGAGGGCGCGCCCGGGGAGAAGTCGCTCAACGCCATCCGGGTCAGCTTCGGCGCGGGCACCCCGGACGAGCACGTGGAGCGGTTCGTACGGGCCGTCAGGGAGCTCGTCACGGACGGAGCGAAGTGGAACTACCGCACCGAGGACGGGCGCTGCGTGCCGGACACCTCCGCCTGAACCGGCAGCCGGGTGCCCAGGACGATCATCCGCAGGGCGCGCTCGGTGGCGTCCGTGAGGAGTTCACTCGCGCGCAGCAGGGCCTCGGCCAGCTCCATCGGGGCGGGCAGGATGCCGTGGCAGGCGTCCACGCCCGGCACGTCGCCGGCACCCTCGCCGAGCGTGCCGGCCAGGGCCAGGACGGGCCGGCCGTAGAGCTTGGCGCGGCGCGCCACCTCGGCGGGGACCTTGCCGCGCGGCGTCTGGTGGTCCAGGGCGCCCTCGGCGGTGACGACCAGGTCGGCGCGGGCCAGCCGGGCGTCCAGGTCGAGGTGGTCCAGCAGCACGTCGAAGCGGGGGAGCAGCCGGGCGCCCAGGGCGGCCAGACCCGCCCCCAGGCCGCCGGAGGCTCCCGTTCCGGGCCCGCGGCGCAGATCGCCGTCCGGCACGGCGGCGTCGCGGGTGAGGACGAACGCCCAGTTTTCCAGGGCCGCCGACAGCTCCTCCACCTGCGCGGGCGTCGCGCCCTTCTGCGGCCCGAAGACCCGGGCCACGCCCCGCTCGCCGCACAGTACGTTGTACGGGTTGCAGGCGACGAGCAGCTCCACCTCCGTGAGCCGGGCATCCAGGCCGGTGGGGTCGATGCGGTGCAGGCGCGTCAGCTCCCGGCCGCCGTGCGGGAGTTCCCGGCCCTCCTCGTCCAGCAGCCGCGCCCCGAGCGCCTGGAGGGCGCCCGCGCCCCCGTCCGAGGTGCCCGAGTCGCCGCAGCCGACGAGGATCCGCCGGACGCCGGTGTCCAGGGCGGCGCGGATCAGCTCGCCGACGCCGTACGTGGTCGTGGCGCCCGGGTCGCGCAGGCCGCGCGGGACGAGGGAGAGGCCCGCGACCGCCGCCATCTCCACCACCGCGGTGTCCCCGCCGCCCAGGAGGGCGAAGTGCGCGGCGATGGTCTCCCCGACCGGGCCGGTCGCCGCGGTGGTGACGATCCGGCCCCCGGTCGCGGCGGCCAGGGCGAGAGCCGTGCCCTCGCCGCCGTCCACCAGGGGCACGAGGTCGATGTCGGCGCCGGGCAGCACCCGGCGTACGCCGGCCGCGATGGCGTCGGCGGCGGCCTCGGCGGACAGGGACTCCTTGAAGCCGCTGGGGGCTACGACGACACGGTTCAGCACGGAAGGCTCCTCAACGGGTGACGGACACGCCGAGCAGCGGCCACACCGCGACGGCGAAGAACAGGACGAGCACGGCGGTCAGCGGCGCCAGGACGGCGGACAGCCGCAGCAGGTCGCGCGGGGTGTAGGTCGGGGTGCCGGGGAGCTGCGCGAAGAGCGTGACCGGCTTGGCCGAGGCGGGCAGGGTGTGGCAGAAGCCCGCGGCGGCCGTCGAGGCGAGGGCGGCGGCGACCGGGTTGACCCCGATGCCGGCGGCGGCCGCCACGACCAGCGGCACCAGCACCGACGAGCGGGCCGAGCGGGACTGAAGGACCAGGTGGGCCGCCGTGCTGACGGTGATCACGATCGCCAGGAACACCGTCGGGGACGCGCCGGCCGGCAGCCCGGAGACCAGCCACTTCGCCGCTCCCGAGTCGGCGAGCGCGACCCCCATCGCCATCGTCGCGGCCATGAACAGCAGCAACGACCAGGGGACGGTCTTCAGCGCGTCCTTCAGGCGCACGGTGCCGAGGGCGGGCGAGGCCGCGATGACCGCGCCGATCAGTGCTACCAGCGCCGGCGGCACGCGGTGCAGCGGCTCACTGCACCACAGGGCGATCACGGTGGCCAGCAGCAGGACGCAGCGCTTCTCGGCCTGGCTCCAGGGGCCGGTGACCGGCTGCTCGCTGTGCCGCTGGATCTGCTCGGGGGTGATGTGAACCGGGCCGGTGCGGTCCGCGCGCCGGGTCGTCGTCAGCAGGACCAGCTCCGCGGCCAGGTGGGAGGAGGCCACGGCCAGCGGCAGGCCCAGCAGCAGCCACTGCGTGAAGCCGATGTGCTGTCCGGTCGTCTCCCAGAGCACCGACACGGTGATCAGATGGGCTCCCGCGCCGATCAGCGTCGCCACCGCCGACAGCAGGATCACCGTCGGGAACAGCAGCGCCAGCATCACGACCAGTCGCTTCCGGTCGGCCAGGACCTTGGCCAGGGCGAGGAACACCGGCAGCGCGAGCGCGGCCCGGCCGGAGGTGGCGGGCACCGCGAACGCCGTGACGACCAGGGCGGCCGTCGTCAGGTGCACCAGCTGCCGGACGGTCCGCGCCCCGCTCACCAGGAACACCGCCGCCCGTCCCGCGAGCCCGGTCCGGCTCACCGCGGCCGCCAGCACGAACGCGCAGATCAGCAGCCACACCGTGGCATCACCGAGCGTGCCGAACAGGGTGTCGCTGCTGATCACCCCGGTCACCGTGAGCGCGAGCCCCGCGCCGAGCGCGATGTAGGTGTCGTCGATCGGCGTCCCGATCCAGGCGCAGGTCGCGAGGACGAACACGACGAGCGTGAGCCGCGCGTCGGCACCGAGTCCCGGGAAGTTCGTGGGGACGGCCAGGAGTGCGCACAGCGACAGCGCCACGCACAGAGCGGTGGTGGAGCGCGGATTCAGGGTCACGCCATAGACGATCGACGACAGCGGTGAGCCGCCCATGAGCCCCACATGAAGGAGTTTTCACACGCCCTCAGGGGCGCGGGGAACTGCGCGCCAAGCCACAGACAACCCGCACCCCGGCAACGGCGCTCAAGTGGCACTCACGGCAGCCGATACCCCATCCCCCGCACCGTCTCCACCCGCTCCGCCCCCAGCTTCTTCCGCAGCGTCCGCACGTACACGTCCACGATGTTGGACCCCGGATCGAAGTCGTAGCCCCACACGTGGGACAGGATCTGCTCCCGCGACAGCACCTGCCCCGGATGCCGCAGGAACAGTTCCAGCAGCACGAACTCACGAGCCGTCAGATCGACCGTCCGCTCCCCGGACCGGGCACGCCGCGTGCGCAGGTCGAGGCTCAGGGAGCCCGACCTGAGCACCGTCACCTCCGGCGCCCGCGCCGCCGTGCGCAGCCGCAGCCGCACCCGGGCGAGCAGCTCCTCGAACCGGAACGGCTTGGTCATCCAGTCGTCGGCGCCGCCCTCCAGGCCGGCCACCGTGTCCCGTACGGAGTCGCGCGCGGTCAGCACGATCACCGGCACCGACACCCGCGCCTCGCGCAGCTCCCGCAGGATCGTGAAGCCGTCCCGGCCGGGCAGCCCGATGTCCAGGACGACGAGGTCGAAACCGCCGGTCAGGGCGTACTCGTAGCCCGCGTCGCCGTCGGTCGCGACGGTCGTGGTGAAGCCGTTGGAGCGCAGGCCCTTCTCCACGAAGGAGGCGATGCGCTCCTCGTCCTCGACGATGAGGATGCGGTTCACGTGGGGTCCCCTTCCGGATGCCGGGGTGTGTTCAGGACGAGGGCGAAGGTGGCGCCGCCCCCGGGTGTGCCGTGCAGCCGGACCCGGCCCCGGTGGCCCTCGGCGATCGCCTTGACGATGGACAGCCCGAGGCCGGCACCGGAGCCCCGGGCGCCCCGGCGGGCCGTGCCGCGCCGGAAGCGCTCGAAGATCACCTCGGCGTCCTGCGGCTGCACACCGGGCCCGGAGTCGGCCACGTACAGCTCGAGGTCCGGGCCGTCGGTGCGGGAGCCGATGCGGATGGTCTGGCCGGGCGTGGTGTGCTGCACGGCGTTCTGTGCGAGCTGCACCATGGCCTGGGTGATCCGCTGCGGATCCAGTACGGCCTCCAGGTCGGCGACCCCGTCGAGCCGCCAGTCGCGGTCGCCCAGGGTGCGGGCCTTGACGTAGACGTCGGCGGTGAGTTCGGCGACCTGGAACGGCTCGGGGGAGACGAAGTCGGGGCGTTCGGCCTTGGCGAGCAGCAGCAGGTCCTCCACGATGCGGCTCATCCGGTCCAGTTCGTCGGTGACCAGCCGGACGGTCTCCTCGCGTTCGGCCGGGTCGTCGCCCATGACCTCGAGGTGTCCGCGCACGATGGTGATGGGGGTGCGCAGCTCGTGTCCGGCGTCGTCGACGAACTCGCGCTGGGCGGCGAAGGCCCGCTCCAGCCGGTCGAGCATGCCGTTGAACGTCTCGGCGAGCGCCGCTATGTCGTCGTGGCCGTGCACCGGGATCCGGCGGGTGAGATCCTGCTCGGTCAGCTGCGCCGCCGCGGCGCGCACCACCCGCACCGGTCTGAGGATCCGCCCGGCGACCGCCCAGGCGATGCCGACGGTCAGCAGCAGGGCCACCCCGGAGATGACGAGCAGCGTGCGGAACACGCTGTTCACCCGGGCCTGCTCCCGCTCCGGGTGGAACGCCACGACGAACGCGGCGTCCGGCGCCCGGCCCGGCTGGGCCACGGTGACCTTCGCCCACCGGATCTCACCCTGCGGCCGGACCAGCACCCCGGAGGAGTCGGGCGAGCCGAAGATACGGGCCCGGGCGGCGGGGTCCTCGTGCAGGGGCAGGGCGATGGGCAGGTCGTGCGGCTGGCGTATCTGCCGGGGGTCGGCACCCGCCCGGCCGACCAGGCCGATCAGCTCCTCGTCCGCGTCGGGGTACTGCCGTTCCAGGAACACCGTCAGCAGCCGGTCCGCGTCGGTGAACGGGCGGCCCGTGCGCGGATCGCCGCCGCGCTCCTCGAAGTTGGCGAACTCTCCGGTCTCCTGGGTGAGCAGGCGGTTGATGCGGTGGTCGACGTCCCGCAGCAGGAACGAGCGGGTGGTCATGGCCACCGAGGCGAGCGCGAGCGCCATCACGAGCAGCAGCCACAGCAGGATCCGGACCCGGGCGGAGACCCGCCGGCGGCCGGTGTCAGCCGTCGGAGCCTGGGCCGTCGTCGTCGCCCGGTCCGTCGTCTCCGGTGCCCCGGCCGTGGTCGTCGTCGTCATCGTCACCCGCTGAGCTGTCGGTCACCGGAGGCCGCGAGACGACCTCGTCACCCGGTGTGGCGCCGGGGGGTGTGGCCTTCTGGGAGGGCCGGAGGGTGGAGGTGGGCGTGGGCGAGCCGTGGTCCAGCTCGACCTGCTGGGAGGGCACCCTGGGCGACTCGGGGCTGTCCGCGAGCGCGTAACTGGTCGCGGCGATGCCCAGCGGGATCAGCACGACGGCGGACAGGGCGGCCATCCGGCGGGAGAAAACCATGGGCCCGATCCTGCGGACGGAACCCGGGGAGCGGGATGAAGCCCGGATGAAGAACTCCTCATCCGGGGCCCGGCGGGCAGGACGCCGTCGCTAGTTGTCCAGCCCGATCGAGAAGGCCGCCTCCAGGTCGTGCTGGGAGTACGTGCGGAACGCCACGTGCGTGTCGGTCCCCTCCACCCCGGGGATCTTGCTGATCCGGCCCGGGATGACCTCCGCCAGGTCCTCGTGCTCCTTGACCCGGACCATCGCGATCAGGTCGTAGGTGCCGGTGACCGAGAAGACCTCGCTGACGCTGTCCAGCGCCGCGATCGACTCGGCGATCTCGGGGATCCGGTCCACGCTGGTCTTGATGAGGACGATCGCGGTGATCACGGCTGGTTCTCTCCCTCGGGGGCCGGAGCAGGGGCGGCCTTCACTCTAGTAGGGCTGGTGGGACGGCCGTAGCGGACCGACGCATAGCCGAAGCCGAGACCGAAGCCGATCAGGTGGGCGAGGTAGGCCACCCCCGGCCCGTCCGAGGCCCGCCCCGCCGCCAGCCATTGCAGTGCCGCCCAGAACGGCAGCACCACCCACGCCGGGAAACGCACCGGCAGGAAGAAGAGGAACGGCAGGAGACTGGTCACCCGGGCCCGGGGGAACAGGTACAGGAACGCACCGAGGACCGCGGAGATCGCCCCCGAGGCTCCGACCAGGGACTGCTCGGAGTCCGCGTTGGCGACGGCGTAGCCCAGCAGGGCCAGGTAGCCGCAGCCGACGTAGAACAGGGTGAACTGCACTCGCCCCATCCGCTCCTCGGTCATCGCCCCGAAGACGTAGAGGAAGAGCATGTTGCCGAGCAGGTGCACCCAGCTGCCGTGGACGAAGAGCGCGGTGGCGGGGGTGAGGGCCGACCCCGCGGACCCTTCGAACAGTTCTGCGGGAATCACGCCCCAGCGCCGGAAGTAGGCCCGCTGCACGGCGAGCAGTTCGTCGCCCGTGCCGTAGGCGGGATTCAGGCCCGAGGCGGGCCCGGCCAGGAAGGCCAGGCAGCACAGGGCGATCAGTGAGTACGTCACCGGCGCCGACGACCCCCTGGCCGCTCTGCCGGCCCGGACGAGCGACGCACTCCACTTGCGGATCATGAATACAGAGCATGACGTAACCGGACGCAACCACCCAGACCGCCTCGCCGCCGTGGACGCGCGGGCGGCGGGTACCCGCCAGGCCGTAGGGTTACGAGCCACACGCACCGGGGATGCCGGTCGCGTCGCGGACACTAGAAGGAAAGAGAACAGGTCACGATGACGGTTCCCCTGCCGACCGCCGAGACGCGGTGGCGCTGCACCCTCTGCGGCAACCTCACGAGGTTCGACGTGACCCGCTCGGCGAAGGTCGTCGAATACGTCCACCTCGACCTGGCCGGAGAGCCGAAGGTCGAGGAGCGCGAGGTGCTCAGTGAGACCATCGAGTCGGTGCGCTGCCGCTGGTGCAACGCGGTGGACCAGGTGGAACTCGTGGACAGGCCGGGCGCCGGCTCCTGACAGGAGCCGGCCCCGCTCAGGCATTGGGGTGTGACGGATGGTGGAGACCACGGGCGGGGGGCCGGACGACGGCGCCGCCGAGGTGCTCGACCGTCCGCTGCCCGACGGCGTGCGCCGCAGGGTCGTGCAGATCGTCTCCGACGGCTTCGGCGCGCTGACGGTCGGGGAGCTGCCCGCGCAGCTGAGGCAGTACGCCCGGTTCGCACCGAACCGCCGGGCGAAGTTCGCCGGCAACGCGATGGCGGCCGCCCTGGAGACCGACCCGCTGTTCCGCCAGCGCATCGGGGAGAAGCTCAGAGAGGCCCAGCCGGAACTGACCGGCGCCCTGGACTCAGGCTCCCCGCCCCCGGCCGCGGACCCGCTCGACGTGGCGGCCGCGGCCTACGTACTGCGGCCCCCCGGCTGGGTGAAGCAGGTGACGGCCGCCGGCGAGGAGGCCCAGCGGGCCGACGCCGAGCGCGCCGACGAGGAGGGCCGGGCCGAGCTGGAGCGGCTGCGCGCCGAACTGGACCGGGCCCGCGACCATACCCGGGCCGAGACCGAGCGGCTGCGCACGGAGCTGGAATCGGCCAAGAAGGAAACCGAGTCGCTGCACCGCAAGCTGCGCGCCGCCCTGAGCGACGTCAAGCGCGGCGAGGCCGCCCTGCGCAAGGCGCAGGGTGAGATCGAGGCCGTCCGTGCCGAGGGGCAGGCCCAGGTGTCCGCCGCCGAGAGCGAGACCCGGCGGCTGAAGTCCCGGCTGGGCGAGACCGAGGCCGCCCTGGAGGCCGCGCGCCGGGCCGCCCGCGAGGGCCGCAGCGTCGAGGACATGCGGGTACGGCTGCTGCTGGACACCCTGCTGGACGCCACCCAGGGGCTCCGCCGCGAACTGGCCCTGCCCCCGGTGTCGGTGCGCCCCGCCGAGACCGTCGACGCCGTCGAGCCGGGCCGGATGTCCCCGAAGGACATCGCCGCCCGCGCCCTGTCCGAGCACGACCCGCAGGTCCTGGACCAGCTGCTGGCGCTGCCGCAGGCCCATCTCGTCGTCGACGGCTACAACGTCACCAAGACCGGCTATCCGCAGATGCCGCTGGAGAAGCAGCGCCTGCGGCTGCTCGGGCAGCTCTCCCAACTGGCCGCGCAGAGCGGCGCCGAGGTGACCTGCGTCTTCGACGGGGCCGAGCTCGCCGCGCCGGTGCTGCTCGCGCCGCCGCGCGGCGTCCGGGTGCTCTTCTCGAAGCCGGGCGTCACCGCCGACGAGCTGATCCGCCAGCTGGTGCGTGCCGAACCCCCGGGCCGCCCGGTCATCGTGGCCTCCACCGACCGCGAGGTCGCCGACGGAGTCGCCCGCGCCGGTGCCCGCCCGGTGGCCTCGGCGATGCTCCTCAAGCGCCTTTCGCGGTCCTAGGAGACGTACGCCCCATGCGTAACGTCCGGGCGCGATGCCCGGATTGATGGGACCTGTGAGCCACGGTGCGTCAAATGGGTCTCACCACCCGTGAGTCCAGGGGAAAAGTTGGCCTACCGTGACGCAATTTTTCAGCTGAGGATTTGAACTGATCACAGGAAGGTCACTAGGGTCGGGCCGAACCTCCGCTCGGGTGATCACTCATCGGGAGAGACGGCGGAGGGGCTGAGAAGGAGCTTTTCACCCGTGGCGTCCCACCGTCGTCCCAAGCAGCCGAGCCGCGCACGTGTGACCGTGCTGACCACCGCCGCCGCCGCTGCCGTCGCCTTCAGCTCGCAGGCCGCCAACGCCGCCCCCAGCGAGAAGCCGAGCAAGGACGAGGTCAAGGCCAAGGTCGACAAGCTCTACGAAGAGGCGGAGCAGGCCACCGAGAAGTACAACGGGGCCAAGGAGAAGCAGGAGAAGCTCCAGAAGGAGATCTCCACCATCCAGGACAACGTGGCCCGCGGCCAGGAGGAGCTCAACGAGCTCCGCGACAGCCTGGGCCTCGCCGCCGCCTCGCAGTACCGCACCGGCTCCATCGACCCCTCCGTCCAGCTGTTCCTCTCCGCGAACCCCGAGGACTACCTGGACAAGGCCTCCACGCTCGACCAGTTGAGCAGCCAGCAGGTCGAGGCGCTCAAGAAGGTCCAGGAGAAACAGCGCGAACTCGCCCAGGAGCGTGCCGAGGCCTCCGAGAAGCTCAAGGACCTCGCCTCCACCCGGACCGAACTCGGCAAGAAGAAGAAGGAAGTCCAGGGCAAGCTCTCCTCCGCGCAGAAGCTGCTCAACAGCCTCACCGCGGCCCAGAAGGCCGAACTGGCCGCCGAGCAGAACCGCGCCAGCCGGACCGCCGAGCGCGACGCCCTCACCGCCGACGTCCCGCCCGGCTCGGGCCGTGCCGCCGCCGCGTTCGCCTTCGCCCAGAGCCAGCTCGGCAAGCCCTACGTGTACGGTGCCACGGGCATGAGCTCCTACGACTGCTCCGGCCTCACCTCCCGGGCGTACGCCGCGGCGGGCGTCCAGATCCCGCGCACCTCCGAGGCCCAGACCGGGGCCGGCACCAAGATCTACTCGGTCAGCCAGCTCAAGGTCGGCGACCTGGTCTTCTTCTTCAACGACCTGCACCACGTGGGCCTCTACGCCGGCAACGGGCAGATCATCCACGCCCCGCGCACCGGCACGGTCGTCCGCTACGAGTCGATGGACACCATCGGCGGCCCGTTCATGTTCGGCGTCCGGGTCTGATCCCGGCCCCCGTCGCCGTCCCCCGCGGACCCCGGGCGTCCTCAAGATCAGGACACCGTGTCCGCCGTTCGGGCGAATCGCGACAGCCCGAGTGAGCCCACGCCCCGCCCTTGACCTGCGTCAGCGGCGGGGCGCCGTGCTGGATACCCACGGATGGTCGTTGGCGGCCCCCGGTCGCGGGGCTACTGTCTGCCGCGTTCCAAGTCCGCCAGCGGAAGGAGAGCGGCTTCCCGTGGGGTCTCATCGCCGCCTTGCACCGTCCGGGTTCGACCGGGGCGCCGGTGCCGCGGTCGGCATCCTGTCCGTCGCGGCCGCAGCCGTGGCCGCGGTACCGGCCGCCGCCACACCGTACGACGACACCCGCGCCACGGTGGACCGGCTCTACGAGCAGGCCGAGAAGGCGACCGAGGCGTACAACGCGGCCGACGAGCGCGCCGACGAACTGCGCGACGAGGTCGGCATCGCCCGGGACCGCATCGCACGTGGGCAGCAGCGCGTCAACACCCTGCGGGACTCCCTCGGTTCGCTGGCCGGCGCCCAGTACCGCGAGGGCGGCATCGACCCCTCCCTCGCCCTGCTGTTCTCCGACGACCCGGACGACTACCTCGACCACGCGTCCCGGCTCGACCGCCTCACCGCCCACCAGGCCGGTGAGCTGAGGGAACTCCGGCACGCCATGCGCGAACTCGCCCAGGACCGCGAGGAGGCCGCCGGCAAGCTCCACGAACTGGAGCGGAGCCGCAAGGCCGTCGCCGCGCACAAGAAGACCGTCGAGCGTAAGCTCGCCACGGCCCGGCGGCTGCTCAACTCCCTGCCGGAGTCCGAGCGCGACGCCTACGGCCGCGCCTCCCGCTCCGGCCGCGGCGACCTGCCCGGCCCGGGCGGCGACACCGCCGCCTCGGGACGCGGGTCGGCCGCCGTCGCCGCCGCCCGCAGCGCGCTCGGCAAGCCCTACGTCTGGGGCGCCAACGGGCCCACCGGCTTCGACTGTTCGGGCCTGATGCAGTGGTCGTACGCGCAGGCCGGGGTCTCCCTGCCGCGCACCTCGCAGGCCCAGCGGTACGCCGGCCGGCAGATCCCGCTGTCCGAGGCGCGCCCCGGTGACCTGGTCGTCTACCGGGGCGACGCCAGCCACGTAGGGATGTACATGGGGGGCGGCCAGGTCATCCACGCGCCCTACCCCGGCGCGCCCGTGCGCTACGACCCGGTCGGGATGATGCCCGTCTCGTCGGTCACCAGGGTCTGACCGGGGCGGCCCGGCGCCCGTACGATCGGGAACGTGGCTGGTCGAAGGTCGGGGTCCGTGCTCGTGGCGCTCGTCGTGCTGCTCGTCGCCCTGACCGGGTGCGGCGGGCGGCCCGCGGCCGACAGCGCGACGGCCGACGTCCAGCGGCTCCTGGACCGCCGGGCCGCGGCCGTCCTCGACCGCGACGAGCGGGCCTACGAACGCACGGGCGCGGGGACGGACTTCGCCCGACTTCGCGCGGTGCCCGTGGCCGCCTGGTCGTACCGGGTGACCGGACTGCGCCGCACCGGCGACACGGCCACCGCCGACGCCGAACTGCGCTACCGCGTCGCCGGGTACGACCGGGCGCCGGTGACCGCCGGGCGCACCCTGCGGCTGAGCCGGGGCGCCGACGGGAAGTGGTCCGTCGACACCGACCGGCCCGCACGGAAGTCCGCGCAGCAGCTCTGGGACCAGGGGGCGGTGCACCTCGTCCGGGGCCGGTACAGCCTCGTGCTCGGCGTCGGGCAGTCCGGGCGCGCGCTGCGGGACTTCGCGGACCTGGCCGACCGTGCCGTGCCCGCCGTGTCGGAGGCCTGGGGCACGCGATGGAGCCGACGGGTCGTCGTGCTCGTACCGAGGTCACTGGAGGGGATGGCGGGGCTGCTCGGCTCGCCCGCCTCCTCCTACCGCGGGATCGCGGCGGTCACCACCGGCGAGACCGGCGCGCGGGACCGGGCGTCGGCGGACCGGATCATCGTCAACCCGGACGCGTTCGCGCTCCTCGGCGGTCTCGGCGAGCAGATCGTCGTCACCCACGAGACCACCCATGTCGCCACCCGCGCCCGCACCACGGCCGCCACGCCCCTGTGGCTGTCCGAGGGGTACGCCGACTGGGTCGGCTACCGCGACACCGGCCGCACCCCGGCCGAGGCAGCGCCCGAACTGTCCCGGGCGGTCGCCGCCGGCCGGGTCCCCGCCGCGCTCCCGGACGACGAGGACTTCGGCTTCACCGGCGACGCGAGCCGCCTGGCCCGCTCCTACGAGAGCGGCTGGACGGCGTGCCGGCTGATCGCCGACCACTGGGGCGAGGCCCGGCTGCGCGACTTCTACCGGGCCGTCGGGGAGCGCCGGGAGCGGCCCGGTGCGGTGGAGGACGCGATGCGGAAGGTGCTGGGGACGACGCCGGAGGCCTTCACCGGGCAGTGGCGGGAGTACCTGCGGGAGCAGCTGGGCTGACCCGGGGCCGGACCGCCCGCGGCCTCACTCCGGGCGGTCGAGCAGCTCGACGGCCTCCCGCAGCCAGGCCCGCTCGGCCTCGCCCGTGGCCCGGGCCACACGCAGCATGCCCTGGCGGAACAGGTCGTCCGACTCCTCGGCGTTGCTGCGGGTGACCGTGCTCGGGACGGCCGTCCAGCTGGGGCTGGCGTACGCCCTCACGGGGTCCGGGCTGCCCGGGGTGTGTCTCGCGATGGGGCTCGCGGCGGCCGTGCAGTGCGCGGTGGCGGGGCTGCTGTTGCGGCGGGACCGGGCTCAGGAGGAGACGGGGGTCTCGTCGGTGCGGACGGGCTGAGCGGGCACGGCGGCCGGGAGGGTGCGCGGCACCGTCGCGCGCCACAGGGCGCGGGCGCCGAGCAGCGCGGCGGCCACCAGGAGGCCGTTGCGCAGGAACAGCAGGGTGAGGCCGAGGCCGTCGCTGGCGACGACGTTGGCGAAGTAGAACGGGAACTCCAGCACCGTCACGAAGCACGCCACCAGCACCAGGACGACCGGCAGCCGCATCCGGCTCCCGGGGAAGTACAGGCACACCGCCGCCAGCCCGACCAGCCACACCATGTACTGCGGGCTGATCACCCGGCTGGTGGTGGTGAACATCAGCACCGCCACGAAGGCCGCGTCGGCGAGCGTGTGCTCCTCGAAGTGCCGGGCCAGCAGCCGCCACAGCACCAGCCAGCCGAAGGCCGCCCCGGTCAGGAACAGGGCGCCCGTGCTCACCTCGCTCACATACGGCCCGAGGAACTCGATCGAGCCGTAGTTCAGCTTCACCTCGCCCTGCCAGCCGAAGTGCCGGGCGACATGGAAGACCAGCGCGCCCAGCGACTCCACCTCGGTGCCCCGGTCGCGCTGGAAGGTCAGGAACGCGAACGCGCCCGGCATGGTCAGCGCGAACGCACCCGTCACCGCGACGCCCGTCACCAGGGCCGACACCCAGGCGCTGCGGCGGCGGGCGGCCAGCAGCAGCATCGCCGGCCACACCTTCAGCAGAGCGCCGAACGCGGCCAGGGCCCCCAGCGCCTTCGGGTGCCGGGCGCCCGCGAGCAGTGCGGCCATGGCCACCGCCGTGACCATCACGTCGTAGCGGGCGTACACCGTCGGGCCGAGCAGCGGTACGCCGATCACCCACACCCAGGCGCCGCGCAGCGAGCGGCCCGGGCGGCGTCCGGCGTACGTCATCAGGGCCAGCACGGCCAGGTCGGTGACGCAGACCAGCACGAAGAACGCGGTGCCGTAGTCCAGGAAGGGCAGCAGGCCGGGGGAGAGGATCGCCAGCGCGGCGGCGGGCGGGTACTGCCAGGTGACGTCGCGCAGCGGGAACGTTCCGGTGCTGAGGACCTCGTACCAGCCCCGGTAGATGACGTGCACGTCGCTCGTGACGTCCGGGCCCGGGAAGACGTACACCTTCAGGACGAACAGCAGCAGCAACAGCCTCGTGAGACACCAGACCACCGGCAGCCATGCCAGGGACCGCCTCGTGCCCGTCGTCTTCACGTGATCCCTGCCCGTTCGTGCGCCGTGTTGAGGGGGCCATGATGGGCCCGTCAGCTGTGAGCGTGCCATACCGGCTGCCGCGTACGGCGGTGAGGGCCGTTCGGTAGGGTCGGCGGCGTGCGCAAGACCCTGATCGTGACCAACGACTTCCCGCCCCGGCCCGGGGGCATCCAGGCGTTCCTGCACAACATGGCGCTGCGGCTGGACCCGCAGCAACTGGTCGTCTACGCCTCGACCTGGAAGCGGACCCGGGAGGGCGTCGAGGCGACCCGCGCCTTCGACGCCGAGCAGCCCTTCACCGTCGTACGGGACCGCACGACGATGCTGCTGCCCACGCCGGGTGCCACCCGGCGGGCCGTCGATCTGCTGCGCGAGCACGGCTGCACCTCGGTGTGGTTCGGGGCGGCGGCCCCGCTCGGCCTGATGGCGCCGGCCCTGCGCGCCGCGGGCGCCGAGCGGCTGGTCGCCACCACGCACGGCCACGAGGCCGGCTGGGCGCAGCTGCCCGCCGCCCGGCAGCTGCTGCGGCGGATCGGGGACTCCACGGACACCATCACCTACCTCGGCGAGTACACCCGCTCACGCATCGCCTCCGCCCTGACGCCCGGGGCGGCCGCACGGATGGCGCAGCTGCCGCCCGGGGTCGACGAGAAAACCTTCCACCCCGGGTCGGGCGGCGACGAGGTGCGGGCCCGGCTGGGCCTGACGGACCGCCCGGTCGTGGTCTGCGTCTCCCGGCTGGTGCGCCGCAAGGGGCAGGACACACTGATCCGGGCCATGCCGCGCATCCTGGCGGCAGAGCCGGACACCGTCCTGCTGATCGTCGGCGGCGGCCCCTACGAGCAGGACCTGCGCCGGCTCGCGCGCGAGAGGGGCGTCGCCTCCGCCGTACGCTTCACCGGTGCCGTGCCCTGGTCCGAGCTGCCCGCCCACTACGGCGCCGGTGACGTCTTCGCGATGCCCTGCCGCACCCGCCGCGGCGGCCTGGACGTCGAAGGTCTCGGCATCGTCTACCTGGAGGCCTCCGCGACGGGCCTCCCGGTCGTGGCCGGCGACTCGGGCGGCGCCCCGGACGCGGTCCTCGACGGCGAGACCGGCTGGGTGGTGAGAGGCGATTCCCCCCAGGAGACCGCCGACCGCATCACCACCCTCCTCGGCGACCCGGAGCTGCGCCGCAGGATGGGGGAGCGGGGCAGGGAGTGGGTCGAGGAGAAGTGGCGCTGGGACCTGCTCGCGGAGAACCTCAAGAGCTTGCTTTAGGGCAAGAGAGGCGCGGGGAACTGCGCGAGAAACCACAAACAGTCCGCACCCGCCCGCAAGGATCAAGCGGCACCCCACTAGGCGGAACCCGAAAATCCGCCGATGCTGCGCCCATGACATCTAACCTGACGCATCGTCATCTGACAAGACGTCAAATCCTGGGCATGGCAGCCCTGCAAACCGCAGCCACCCTCGGCTTCACCCGCATCGGCCTCCAAAGCGCCCGAGCCGCCCAGCCCGACGCAGTCGACACCGCCCCCGCCATAGTCGTCGGCTCCGGCTACGGCGGCGCCGTGGCAGCTCTCCGTCTCGGCCAGGCCGGCATCCGCACGGTCGTCCTGGAGATGGGCCGCCTCTGGAACACCAACGGCCCCGACGGCAAGGTCTTCTGCACCACCAGCGCACCCGACCACCGCTCCATGTGGTTCCGCGACCGCACCGAGGCCCCTCTCGGCACCTTCCTCTGGCTGGACGTCGTCAACCGGGACATCGGCCGCTACCCGGGCGTCCTGGACCGCGTGCACTTCGACCACATGTCCGTGTACGTCGGCCGGGGCGTCGGCGGCGGCTCCCTGGTCAACGGGAGCATGGCGGTCACCCCGCCCCGGTCGTACTTCGCCGAACAGTTCCCGACCGTCGACGCCGGCGAGATGTACGGCACGTACTTCCCGCGCGCCCGGGCCGCCCTGGGAGTGAACAGCGTCGACCCGGCCTGGTTCGAGTCGACGGAGTGGTACCGCTTCACCCGCGTCTCCCGCAAGCACGCCGAGAAGACCGGCCTGCGGACCACCTTCGTGCCCAGCGTCTACGACTTCGGCCACATGCAGCGCGAGGCGGCCGGCACCGCCCCGAAGTCGGCGCTCGGCGGCGAGGTCATCTACGGCAACAACCACGGCAAGCGCAGCCTCGACAAGACGTACCTCGCCGGCGCGCTCGGCACCGGCAAGGTCACCGTCCACACCCTGGAGAAGGTGCGCGCGATCAGCCGCGCGCCGGACGGCACCTACGTCCTGACCGCCGACCGCGTCGACGAGACCGGCCGCGTCGTCGAGACCAAGGAGTACGGGTGCAGGTACCTCTTCCTCGGCGGCGGCAGCCTCGGCACCACCGAACTGCTGCTGCGCGCCCGGGAGACGGGCACCCTGCCCGCGCTCGACGCCAGTGTCGGGGCCGGCTGGGGCACCAACGGCAACGTGATGCTCGGCCGTGCCAACCACCTGTGGGACACGGTCGGCGCGAACCAGTCGACCATGCCGGTCATGGGCATCGACGACTGGGCGAACACCGCCAACCCGGTCTTCGCCGAGATCGCCCCGCTGCCGACGGGCCTGGAGCACTGGGTGAGCCTCTACCTGGCGATCACCAGGAACCCGGAACGGGCGTCCTTCTCCTACGACACCGGCTCGGACCGGCTCCGGCTCGGCTGGACGGCCGCCCACTCGGCGGTCTCCGTCGCCATGGCCAGGAAGCTGTTCGACCGGATCAACGCGGCCAACGCGACGATCTACCGGTACGACCTGTTCGGCTCCAGGAGCAAGGCCTTCGCCGACGACTTCACCTACCACCCGCTGGGCGGCTGCGTGCTGGGCCGGGCGACGGACGACTACGGGCGGGTCAAGGGATACTCCCGGCTGTACGTCACCGACGGCTCGCTCGTGCCCGGGTCGCTCGGGGTCAACCCCTTCGTGACCATCACCGCCCTCGCCGAACGCACGATGGCGCGGGTCCTCGCCGAGGACACCGCGCCATAGGGCCTGTCGTGGGTCACTTCGCGTAGATGGCCTCGACCTCGTGCGCGTAGTCCTTCGCCACCACGTTCCGCTTCAGCTTCAGCGAGGGCGTCAGGTGGCCCGACTCCTCCGTGAACTGGGAGGACAGAATGCGGAACTTCCGCACCGATTCCGCCTTCGACACCGCGGCGTTGCCGTCGTCGATCGCCGCCTGGACCGCGGCCAGCAGGTCCGGGTCCTCGCTCAGCGACGCCGCGGTGGAACCCGCAGGCTTGCCGTGGTCGGAGCACCAACGGCCCAGGAACTCCTCGTCGATGGTGATCAGCGCGCCCACGAACGGCCGCCCGTCGCCCACCACCATGCACTCCGCGACCAGCGCGTGCGCCCGGATGCGGTCCTCGATCACGGCCGGGGCGACGTTCTTGCCGCCCGCGGTGACGATGATCTCCTTCTTGCGGCCCGTGATCGTGAGGTAGCCGTCCTCGTCGAGGGTGCCGATGTCACCGGTGTGGAACCAGCCGTCGGCCAGCGCCTCCGCGGTCGCGCCGGGGTTGTTCCAGTACTCCTTGAAGATGTGCTCGCCGTGCAGCAGCACCTCGCCGTCGTCGGCGATCCGGATCACCGAGCCGGGCAGCGGCTGGCCGACCGTGCCGATCTTCTGCCGGTCCCAGGGGTTGAACGCGGTGGGGGCGCAGGACTCGGTCAGGCCGTAGCCCTCCAGGACCGTGAAGCCGATGCCGCGGAAGAAGTGCCCGAGGCGCTCGCCGAGCGGGGCGCCGCCGGAGATGGCGTACTCGCCCCGGCCGCCGAGGACCGCCCGGAGTTTGCTGTAGACGAGCTTGTCGAACGTCTTGTGCTTGATCTTCAGGCCGAACGACGGGCCCGAGGGGGTGTCCAGCGCCTTGCTGTAGGCGATCGCGGTGTCGGCGGCCTTGTCGAAGATCTTGCCCTTGCCGTCGGCCTGCGCCTTGGCGCGCGCCGAGTTGTAGACCTTCTCGAAGACGCGCGGCACACCGAGGATCAGGGTCGGGCGGAACGCGGCCAGCTCGTCGGTGAGGTCCTTGATGTCCGGGACCGTGCCCAGCTTGATCGGCGCCATCATCGGGGCGATCTGGACCAGCCGGCCGAAGACGTGCGCGAGCGGCAGGAAGAGCAGCACCGAGCACTCGCCGGTGCGGAACAGCGGCCGCAGCCGCTCCACCACGTTCCCGCAGTCGGCGAAGAAGTTGCGGTGGGTGAGCACACAGCCCTTGGGCCGGCCGGTGGTGCCCGAGGTGTAGACGATGGTCGCCGGGTCGTCCGCCTTGGCGAACGAGCCGCGCTCCTCGACCGTCTCGTCCGTGACGTCCTGGCCGAGCCGGCCCAGCTCTTCCACGCCGCCGCCGTCGATCTGCCACACGTGCTTGAGCGCCGGCAGCCCGTCGCGCACCGACTCGATCGCGGCCGCGTGGGCCTGCGACTCCACGACGCAGGCGGTCGCGCCCGAGTCGCCGAGGATCCACTGCACCTGCTCCGGCGAACTGGTCTCGTACACCGGCACGGTCACCGCGCCCGCGCTCCAGATCGCGAAGTCCAGCAGGGTCCACTCGTAACGGGTGCGGGACATCAGGCCCACCCGGTCGCCCGGCTGGACCCCGGCGGCGATCAGCCCCTTCGCCGCCGCGTGCACCTCGGCGAGGAAGGTGGTGGCGGTGACGTCCTGCCAGCTGCCGCCGACCTTGCGGGCGATGACGGCGACGTCCGGGTGCTGCGCGGCGTTTCTGCGGACGATGTCGGTCAGGTTTCCGTCCGCAGGGACCTCGTACAAAGCCGGAAGGCTGAACTCGCGCAAGACTGCTGCTCCTCATAGGGCGCCGGCGCCACGACGGTGTGTGCTGCGACGGTGCGGTCCAAGGCTCGGGGAGGTGCTCGCGCATTCACTTGTTGAAATGCAGAGCACGACTGGACTGCCCGGACGTTACCCGCCGGTATGGCTTCTACGACAGGGGGTCCCGTCGAGATGTTCGCTGCGTCACACAGTTGGGTATTCCTTCGCGCACAGTAGTCCACGGGCTAACTGACTGGCCAGTAACCGCAGGTAGGACCGCCACTGTTCACAAGGGCAGCGCTCGACCTACGCTTGATCGTCATGGCACCCACACCAGCCGGAAACCACCGGACGCGCGTCCACGTGGTGAGCGACGTGCACGGCAACGCCCGCGACCTGGCCACGGCGGGCGAGGGCGCCGACGCCCTGATCTGCCTGGGCGATCTCGTCCTCTTCCTCGACTACGCCGATCACTCGCGCGGCATCTTCCCCGACCTCTTCGGCGTCGAGAACGCCGACCGCATCGTCGCGCTGCGCACCGCCCGCCGCTTCGAGGAGGCCCGGGTGTTCGGGGCCGGGCTGTGGGCCGGCCTCCAGGGGGACCGCGCCACGGTGATCGAGAAGGCGGTGCGCAAGCAGTACGCCGAGTTGTTCGCCGCGTTCCCCTCTCCTACGTACGCCACCTACGGCAACGTCGACATGCCGGCCCTGTGGCGGGAGTACGCGGGCCCCGGCACGACCGTCCTCGACGGGGAGCGCGTCGAGATCGGCGGCCGGGTCTTCGGCTTCGTCGGCGGCGGCCTGCGCACACCGATGCGGACGCCGTACGAGATCGGCGACGAGGAGTACGCGGCGAAGATCGAGGCGATCGGCGAGGTCGACGTGCTCTGCACGCACATCCCGCCCGAGGTCCCCGAGCTGGTCTACGACACCGTCGCCCGCCGCTTCGAGCGCGGCAGCCGCGCCCTGCTGGACGCCATCCGCCGCACCCGGCCCCGCTACTCCCTCTTCGGGCACGTCCACCAGCCGCTGGTGAAAAGGATGCGGATCGGGGCGACCGAGTGCGTGAACGTGGGGCACTTCGCGTCGACCGGGACCCCGTGGGCGCTGGAGTGGTGAGGACGGCCCAGGTCGGGTGAGATCCGCGGGCTCCGTGCGCGGTAGCCTTCACGCTGCACACACGTGCGCAGGACGACGTCTTACCGGCCCGCATCTGGAGGAGCCACGGCGATGGCGGAACACACCAGCTCGAGCATCACCATCGAGGCCGCCCCGGCCGACGTCATGGCGGTCATCTCCGACTTCGCCCGCTATCCGGACTGGACCGGCGAGGTGAAGGAGGCGGAGGTGCTCAAGACCGACGCCCAGGGCCGCGCCGAGCAGGTCCGCCTCGTCATGGACGCGGGCGCGATCAAGGACGACCAGGTCCTCGGGTACACCTGGACCGGCGAGAACGAGGTGTCCTGGACGCTGGTGAAGTCCCAGATGCTGCGCTCCCTCGACGGCTCGTACCTCCTCAAGCCGTCCGGCGCGGGCGGCACGGAGGTCACGTACGCCCTGACCGTGGACGTCAAGATCCCCATGCTCGGCATGATCAAGCGCAAGGCGGAGAAGGTCATCATCGACCGGGCGCTGGCCGGGCTGAAGAAGAGGGTCGAAGCGGGCAAGTAGGAGCCCCGCCGCAGAGGTCGCCGGCCCGGGTGCCGGGCGCGGGCCCGTCGGGGCCGGGCGCGCCCGCGCGGCGGAGCCGCATACGCGCTACGGCCCCGCGCCCCAGGCCGGCCGCCCCAAGGTACGTTCGACCTCATGCGCACCATCCTGATCACCGGCCCCGGCGGCAGCGGTCGTACCACCCTCGCGGCCGCGACCGCCCTGGCCGCGGCGGCCGAGGGCACCCGCACCCTCGTCCTCGGCACCGACCGCACGGACACCCTCGGTGCCGCCCTGGGGGTGCCGACCGGCCCGGCCCCGGTCCAGGCCGCCCCGCGGCTCACCGCCTGGCGCCCCGACGCCGCCCAGGACTTCCGCGAGGACCTCACCGCACTCCAGGACCGCGCCTCCACCGTCCTGGACCTCCTCGGCGCCTCCCGCCTGGACCCCGAGGAACTCACCCCCCTGCCCGGCGCCAGGGAACTCGCCTGGCTGCGGGCCCTGCGCGACGCCGCGCTGTCGGAGAAGTACGACACCCTCGTCGTCGACCTCCCCCCGGCCCCGCAGGCCCTCGCCCTGCTCGCCCTGCCCGGGGAACTCCGCCGCTACCTGCGCCGCCTGCTCCCGGCCGAACGGCAGGCCGCCCGCGCCCTGCGCCCCGTCCTCGGCCGCCTCGCCGGCGTCCCCATGCCCGCCGAGTGGCTCTACGAGACGGCCGGCCGCTGGGACCTGGAACTGGCCGCCGTCCAAGCGGTCGTCGCCGACCGCGACACCGTCGTCCGCCTGGTCGCCGAGCCCGGCCCGGCCGGTGCCGAGGCGCTGAGCACCGCCGGCCTCGGCCTCGCCCTGCACGGTCTGCGCACCGACCTCGTGATCGCCAACCGCCTCCTGCCCGAGGCGTCCCCGGACACCTGGCTCGCCGGCCCCGTCGCCCAGCAGCGCAAGACCCTGGAGGAGTGGCGGGAGTCGTACGACGTCCGCACCGTGGCCCACCTCGGACACGACCCGCGCGGCGCCGACGACCTCACCGCGCTCGCCGTGCCCGGCGTGCAGCCGGCGCCCTCCGCGGCCGACTGGCCCGTGACCGACCGGCTCGGCGAGGACGGCGTGCTCGTCTGGCAGATCCCGCTGCCCGGAGCCATACGCGAGGAACTCGACCTCGTCCGGCGCGGCGACGAACTCGTCGTCACGGCCGGGCAGTTCAGGCGGATCGTCCCACTGCCCTCCGCGCTGCGCCGCTGCACCGTCGACGGGGCCGCCCTGCGCGAGGGCGAGCTGCGGATCCGCTTCGTACCCGACCCCGGGCTGTGGCCGCAGAGCCGGTGACACGGCGGGCGACGGACCGGGGAGGAACGGCCGGTCCCGGCCCGTGAACGCGGTACGCCCGTTCGGGTAACGTCGTAGGGACGAACCGTAGTCAGGAGCCCGTCATGAGCGAAGAGCCCTCCCCGTCCGGTGCCGCCCGCGAAGAGGCCGCGGACGAGGTGCGGGCGAGCGACGCCGACGCCTGGGCGACCGCGTGCGCCGAGGACCTCCAGGCGGAGAAGGCCCGCCGCCGCACCCAGTACGGCACGCCCCCGGGCTCCGCGGCCGACGAGCTGAAGAAGCTCGTCGACGCCGTCGCGGAGAAACTCTCCGGCGTGCAGTCCCCGCTGCTCGGCGCGGTCGCGGGGCCCGCCGCCCAGCAGGTCGTCCGGCAGGTCGTCCAGCAGGCCAAGGACGCCGTGGAACCCGTCATCGAACGCAACCCGGACGTCTTCGACCACTTGGCGGCGGCCGGGAACGAACTGCTCGCCGCCTACCGCTCCGCCGTCCAGGCCCAGGAGCGCCGCTGGACCGGCCGCGACGATCAGGAAGACCCCCGTGACCAGGGCGGACGCCGGGACGGCGGCGACGACGCCGGTCCCGGGGAGCGCATCGACCTGGACTGAGTGCCCGCCCCGGCCGAGCGGCGGGCCGGCGAGGCCCCCAGGGGGGTGCCCACCGTGCGGACGACCGCCGACCCGACGGCAGGGCCTCGGGTACCGTTATCCGTAGCGGGGCTCGACCGAAACTGAGGGATTCATGGGACTCACCATCGGCGTCGACATCGGCGGCACGAAGATCGCGGCCGGCGTGGTCGATGAGGAAGGCAACATCCTCTCGACCCACAAGGTGCCGACCCCGGGCACGGCTGAGGGCATCGTGGACGCCATCGCCTCGGCGGTGGACGGCGCACGCGTCGGTCACGACATCGTCGGCGTGGGCATCGGCGCCGCCGGCTACGTGAACCGGCAGCGCTCCGAGGTCTACTTCGCGCCCAACATCCACTGGCGCAACGAGCCGCTCAAGGAGAAGGTCGAGGCTCGCGCGGGCCTCCCGGTCGTCGTGGAGAACGACGCCAACGCGGCGGCGTGGGGCGAGTACAAGTTCGGTGCCGGCAAGGGCCACCGCAACGTCATCTGCATCACGCTGGGCACCGGCCTCGGCGGCGGCATCATCATCGGCAACAAGCTGCGCCGCGGACACTTCGGGGTGGCCGCCGAGTTCGGCCACATCCGCATGGTGCCGGACGGCCTGCTGTGCGGCTGCGGTTCGCAGGGCTGCTGGGAGCAGTACGCCTCGGGCCGCGCCCTGGTGAGGTACGCCAAGCAGCGCGCCAACGCCACCCCCGAGAACGCCGAGACGCTGCTCGGCCTCGGCAACGGCACGCCCGACGGCATCGAGGGCAAGCACATCTCCATGGCCGCCCGCCAGGGCGACCGGGTCGCCGTCGACTCCTACCGCGAACTGGCCCGCTGGGTCGGCGCGGGCCTCGCCGACCTGGCCTCCCTCTTCGACCCCTCCGCGTTCATCGTCGGCGGCGGTCTCTCCGACGAGGGCGAGCTGGTCCTGGGCCCGATCCGCAAGTCCTACAAGCGCTGGCTGGTCGGCGGCAACTGGCGCCCGGTGGCCGAGGTCCGCGCGGCGGAACTGGGCAACAAGGCCGGCCTGGTGGGCGCGGCGGACCTGGCGAGGGAACCCGACCCGATCATGTAGAACGCCTTCAGGGGACGCGCCTTCACGGGACGCGCCTTCACGGGACGCGCCTCAGGGGCGCGGGGAACTGCGCGAACAGCCATATGCGACCCGGCACTCGCGCGAGTACCTCGCGCCCCGAGCTGTCGGGCGCCAGGGGCGCGGGGAACTGCGCGACGAGCCACGAACAACCGGCACTCGCACGCCATCCCCGCGCCCCGCCCCTTTGGGCGTAAATTGATCACATGTCGCTGCTCCCCAACTCGCGTACAGAACCCGACGGTTCCGCAGTCATCAGGGTCCTCAGCTACAACATCCGCTCCATGCGCGACGACACCGACGCCCTGGCCCGCGTCATCAAGGCCTGCGCACCCGACCTCGTCCTCATCCAGGAAGCCCCCCGCTTCTTCCGCTGGCGCAAGAAACTCGCCCGCCTCGCCCTCGCCTCCGACCTCGTGATCGTCACCGGCGGCGCCACCACCACGGGCCCGGCCATCCTCAGCTCGCTCCGCGCGACCGTCGAACGCACGGAGGACATCCTCCTGCCCCCGACCCCCCGCCTGCACCGCCGCGGCTTCGCCACCGCGGTCGTCCGCATCGCCGGTGCCCGCCTCGGCGTGCTCAGCTGCCACCTGTCCCTCCAGAAGGACGAGCGCTACGAGCAGTCCGGCATGCTGCTGGACCGGCTCGCCGGCATGGGTGCGGAGCACCTGATCGCCGGCGGCGACCTCAACGAACGCCCCGACGGCCCGGCCTTCCGCCGGCTGGCCGGCCGCCTCACCGACTGCCGGGCCGCAGCCCCCTGGGGCGGCGAGCACACCTGGACGCCCGCCGACCCCTACCAGCGCATCGACGCGATCTTCGCGACGCAGGGCATCGAGGTCCTGGGCTGCGGCGTGCCTTCCCACGGACTGCCGGGGGTGTCCGACGCGGACCTGAGGGCGGCCACGGACCACCTTCCGGTCCTGGCCGCCCTCAGAGTCCCCGCTTCCCAGGCTTCCTAGACGACCGCGCCCCGCCCGGGGTCGTCGTCGTCCTCGTCGTCGGTGCGCATGCGCATCACCAGCGTCGCGAACCCGCCGAGGAAACCGCCGATCCCCAGTGTGGCCAGCCACCACGTCATGTCCCAGCCGAACAGCACGGCCAGCAGGAGCAGCACCGGCCCGCCGAGCACACCCAGCCAGGCGAACTTGGCGGTCGGGTCGCCGGTGGGCAGCGGGGGCGGCTCCGGGGGCACGAAGTGGCCCTCGTCGTCCTCGTCGAAGTCGTCCTCGGCGGGCTCGGGCGGGGTGTAGTCGCGCGGCCCGACGCCGGGCGCGAACGAGACGGAGCCGCCCAGGGGCTGCACGGCCTTGTCCCCCGGCTCCTCGGCCTCCTGCGGCTCGGCCGGCTTGACGGTGTCCCCGGACTTCACCGCCGTGTCGCCCCGGTCGCCGTCGATCACGGCGTCGTTGGTCCCGGCCGCCGGCAGGGCCAGGTCCTCGATGGACTTGAACGGCTTGGCGCCCGGCGGGTCCGGCGGCTCCTCGCCGTACCCGGCGACGATCGCCGCCCAGGCGGCCTCCTCGTCGATGGGGACGCCTTTCTCCTCCGGCTCCCGGCCCTCACGGTCGGAGTCGTGCTCAGCCACCTGCGGTCGTCCCTTCCTTGCCGAGCCCGGGCTCCTTGCCGAGGGCGGACGCGATGCGGCCGATGAACGCGAGGCTCTCCTCGTGGATCCGGTCCGCGTCATGGTCCAACGTGGCGACGTGGTAGCTCTGTTCCAGGATGACCTCTTTCACGTCCGTCGAGGAGATGCGGCTGAGGATCCGGGCCGAGTCGGCGGGCGGCACCACATGGTCCCGCGGGCTGCGCATCAGCAGCACCGGCTGCGTGACCTGCGGCAGCTCGCGGTCGGTGGCCTGGAAGAACTGCCGCAGCGAATGCGCCGCGTGCAGCGGCACCCGGTCGTAGCCGAGCTCCCTGCTGTCCGGCTTGGCGATGTCGCTGGCGATGCCCTTCGTCGCGGGGACGAGGTGGCGCACCACCGGGAGGGCGTGCGCGGCCAGGCCGTGCACCTTGTTCGCCGGGTTGACGACCATGACACCGCGGACGGCGTCGCCGTGCTTGGCGGCCAGTCGCAGGGCGAGCGCGCCGCCCATGGACAGACCGGCCACGAAGACCGTCTCGCGGCGCTCGCACAGCACACGCAGCGCGCGGTCCACCTCCGCGTACCAGTCCTGCCAGCCGGTGATCCGCAGGTCCTCCCAGCGCGTGCCGTGCCCGGGCAGCAGCGGCAGGGAGACGGTCAGACCGTGCTCGGCGAGGTGCTCCGCCCAGGGGCGCAGCGACTGCGGTGATCCGGTGAAGCCGTGGCAGAGGAGGACGGCGGCCTCTCCGCCCTCGTGGTGAAACGGCTCGGCTCCGGCAAGGACCGGCACCTTCGGCCTCCTGGTCGTGAGAAGGGACTGGCACGATCACGGAATGTCACGGAACGTCATGGAAAGGGGTTCGCGCGTCGTGCGCGGGACCTTCACCGTACGCGACCGCACTGACACCGACCAGGGCCGTCGGCGCCTTTGACAGCGCTCCGGGTTAAGGTCTGATCGACACATACAGGAGGCACTCGGTTGTTGTACGGCGCGATGAAGGTCACCATCGGGGGTCCGCTGAAGCTCGCCTTCAGACCCTGGGTGGAGGGCCTGGAGAACGTACCCGCCGAGGGCGCTGCGATCCTGGCGAGCAATCACCTGTCGTTCTCCGACTCGTTCTTCCTGCCCGCCGTCCTCGACCGCAAGGTCACCTTCATCGCGAAGGCCGAGTACTTCACCACGCCCGGCGTGAAGGGCCGGATGACGGCCGCCTTCTTCAAGGGGGTCGGGCAGCTCCCCGTGGACCGCTCCGGTGCGCGCGGCGCGGGCGAGGCCGCCATCAAGAGCGGCATCGAGGTGCTGGAGCGCGGTGAGCTGTTCGGGATCTACCCGGAGGGCACGCGCTCGCCCGACGGGCGGCTCTACCGGGGCAAGCCGGGCGGGCTCGCCCGCGTGGCGCTCGCCACGGGCGCGCCGGTCATCCCCGTCGCCATGATCGACACGGAGAAGATCCAGCCGCCCGGGAAGGTCGTGCCGAAGCTGATGCGGCCCGGCATCCGGATCGGCAAGCCCCTTGACTTCAGCCGCTACCAGGGCATGGAGCACGACCGGTTCGTGCTGCGCGCGGTGACCGACGAGGTCATGTACGAGATCATGAACCTCTCCGGCCAGGAGTACGTCGACATGTACGCCACGGCCATGAAGCGGCAGCTCACGGAAGCGGCGAAGGCCGAGAAGGAAGCCGAGAAGGCGGCCAGGGCCGCTCTCGCGCGGGCCGAGAAGGAACAGGCCGAGAAGGAAAAGCAGGAGAAGGAAAAGCAGCAGCAGGAGCGGCGGCGGACCGAGCCCTAGCCGGGGCCCGGGTCGGGGGCGGGGGAGATGGCCAAGCGCGAGCGAGTCATGAGGATGTCGGTCGAGCAGCCGCTGTGGCGTGCCCTCACCGGGTACCGGGTGCTCACGATGCTGTACGCGGTCGGCCTGTTCGCCACCGCCTACGACGAGTTCACCCGCCCCTGGGTCGCCGTCGCCTACTACGCCGTGCTGTGCGCATGGACCCTGGCCACGCTGCCCCGCGTCGCGAACGCCGCCCGCTGCACCAAGCGGTTCCTCGCCGTCGACCTCACCATCGCCGTCACCGGCATCCTGCTCACGCCCGTCGCCGACGCCCACGAGCGGGTCCAGGCGGGCGGGCCGACCCTGCCGTCGATATGGACCGCCGGTGCCGTCCTCGCCTTCGCCATCAAGGGCGGCTGGCGCTGGGCGGCCCTCGCCTCCGGCCTCGTGGCCGTCGCCAACCTGGTCGAGCGCGGCAGCCCGGCCCGCGACACCGTCCACAACGTCATCCTCGTCTGCATCGCCTCCGTCGCCATCGGCTACGTCGTCGAGGTCGCCCGCGCCTCCGAGCGCACCCTCGCCCGCGCCCTGGAGATCGAGGCCGCCACGCGCGAGCGGGAGCGCCTCGCCCGGGACATCCACGACAGCGTGCTCCAGGTGCTGGCGATGGTGCAGCGCCGCGGGGCCGTGCTCGGGGGAGAGGCGGCCGAGCTGGGCCGGATGGCCGGTGAGCAGGAGGTCGCGCTGCGCACCCTGGTCTCCGGCGGCCTCGTGCCCGTCTCCCGGGTCTCGGAGGACGCCGCCGAGGGCGCGCTCGTCCGGGCCGTCGACGAGGATCCGGAGCCGAGCGGCCCCCTCGACCTGCGCGCCCTGCTCGCGCCGTACGCCGGGGCCAGGGTCAGCCTCGCGGAGCCCGGCGCGCCCGTGCCGCTGGCGCCGGCCGCAGCCCGGGAGGTCGCCGCGGCCGTCGGGGCCGCCCTGGACAACGTCCGTCGGCACGCCGGTCAGGACGCACGCGCGTGGATCCTCGTAGAGGACGAGCCGGACGAGGTGATCGTCACCGTCCGGGACGACGGACCCGGCATCCCGGAGGGGCGGCTCGACCAGGCCGAGGGCGAGGGGCGGCTCGGTGTCGCCCTGTCCATCCGCGGCCGGCTGCGCGACCTGGGCGGCAGCGCGGAGCTGATCTCGGTGCCCGGCCAGGGCACGGAGGTCGAGTTGAAGGTACCGAAGGACGTGACGGACACACGGGGGAAGGCGGAGCAGCGATGACGGACACCACCGGGGACCGGCGGGACCCGATCAAGGTCATGGTCGTCGACGACCACCCCATGTGGCGCGACGCCGTCGCCCGCGACCTCGCCGAGTCGGGCTTCGAGGTGGTCGCCACCGCGGGCGACGGCGACCAGGCCGTACGCCGTGCCAAGGCCGCCGCGCCCGACGTCCTCGTGCTCGACCTGAACCTGCCCGGCAAGCCCGGCGTCCAGGTCTGCAAGGAGGTCGTCGGCGAGAACCCCGCGCTGCGCGTCCTCGTGCTGTCCGCGAGCGGTGAGCACGCCGACGTCCTGGAGGCCGTCAAGTCCGGTGCGACGGGCTACCTGCTGAAGTCGGCCTCCACCGGCGAACTCCAGGACGCGGTCCGCCGCACGGCCGTCGGCGACCCGGTCTTCACCCCGGGCCTGGCCGGACTGGTCCTCGGCGAGTACCGCCGCCTGGCCTCCGAGCCCGCCCCCGCCGCCGACACCGACGAACCCAAGGCGCCCCGGCTCACCGACCGCGAGACCGAGGTGCTGCGGCTGGTCGCCAAGGGCCTGAGCTACAAGCAGATCGCCGAACGCCTGGTCATCTCCCACCGCACGGTGCAGAACCACGTCCAGAACACCCTCGGCAAGCTCCAGTTGCACAACCGCGTCGAACTCGTCAGGTACGCGATAGAGCGCGGCCTCGACGACGAGTGAGGCGCCCGTCACACTGACCCTTCGTCAGGCACCTGCGGCGAAGGGACTGTTCCATGCGCGTCGGAGTACTGACCGGAGGCGGCGACTGCCCCGGCCTCAACGCCGTCATCCGGGCCATCGTCCGCAAGGGCGTGCAGGAGTACGGCTATGACTTCACCGGCTTCCGGGACGGCTGGCGAGGACCCCTGGAGAACCTCACCGTCCGTCTCGACATCCCCGCCGTGCGCGGCATCCTGCCCCGCGGCGGCACCGTCCTCGGATCCTCGCGGACCAACCCGCTGAAGGTGGCGGACGGCATCCGCCGGATCAAGCAGAACCTCGCCGAGCTGGAGGTCGATGCGCTGATCACCATCGGCGGCGAGGACACCCTCGGTGTGGCCGCCCGCCTCTCCGACGAGCACGGCGTGCCCTGCGTGGGCGTGCCGAAGACGATCGACAACGACCTGTCGGCAACCGACTACACCTTCGGCTTCGACACAGCCGTCGGCATCGCGACCGAGGCGATCGACCGGCTGCACACCACCGCCGAGTCCCACATGCGCGTCCTGGTCGTCGAGGTGATGGGCCGCCACGCCGGCTGGATCGCCCTGCACTCGGGCCTCGCCGGCGGCGCCAACGTCATCCTCATCCCCGAGCAGCGCTTCGACGTCGAGCAGGTGTGCGCGTGGGTGACCTCCCGGTTCCGGGCTTCGTACGCGCCGATCGTGGTCGTCGCCGAGGGAGCGATGCCGAAGGACGGCGACATGGTCCTCAAGGACCAGTCGCTGGACTCCTTCGGGCACGTCCGGCTGTCCGGGGTGGGCGAGTGGCTCGCCAAGGAGATCGAGAAGCGCACGGGCAACGAGGCCCGCACCACGGTCCTCGGCCATGTCCAGCGCGGCGGCACCCCCAGTGCCTTCGACCGCTGGCTCGCCACCCGCTTCGGGCTGCACGCCATCGACTGCGTCCGCGACCGCGACTTCGGCCGGATGGTCGCCCTGCGCGGCACCGACATCGTCCGTGTCCCCATCGCGGACGCCACGGCCCGCCTGAAGACGGTGGATCCGGCGCTGTACGAGGAGGTCGGGGTGTTCTTCGGCTGACCGCCCGGTGCGGGGCGGGGCCGAGCGGCCCCGCCCCGCACCGGGTCAGACCGAGGGCGCGCCCGTGCCCCGCACCTGCGCCACCAGCTCACGCACCACCGCCGCGCCGTTCAGCGTCAGCACCGACTCGGGGTGGAACTGCACCCCGGCGAACCCACGAGCGCGCAGCGCGTGCACCTCCCCGTTCGCAGCGCGCGCGACCTCGACCCCGTGCGCCGCCAGCTCGGCCGCCGCCTCGTCGTCGCAGCGCGCCACGAAGCTGTTGTAGAAGCCGACGGTCTCCCGCCGCCCGAACAGCTCGATCTCCGTCTGCGCCCCCTGGTACGGCACTTCCTTCCGTACGATGTCCAGCCCCAGCTCGGCCGCGATCAGCTCGTGCCCGAGACAGACCCCCAGCACGCCCTGACGTTCGCTGCGGATCAGCTCGGCGGTGAGGTCGCGCAGGAGGCGCATCTTGGGATCGTCGAGGTCGGACGGGTCGCCCGGCCCGGGCCCGAGCACGACGGGCCCCTCGTGCGCGAGCACCGCCTCCCGCAGCCCCGGCTCGTCGTAACGCCGCACGCTCACCTCCAGGCCGGCGGCGCGCAGCACGTGCGCGAGCATCGCCGTGAAGGTGTCCTCGCCGTCGACGACCAGGGCGTGGCCGCTCAGTTCCGCGGAGCGCTCCTGCATCCGCAGCCAGAAGGGCGCGAGCGAGGAGCGGCGTCCGTCGAGCGCGGCCCGCACCCGGGGGTCGTCGGACAGCCGCGGCCGCACGGACTCCTCGCGCGGCCTCCCCGGCCGTACGCCCAGGGCCGCCAGGACACCCGCCGCCTTCGCGTGGGTCTCCGCGACCTCGCTCTCCGGGTCCGACCCGCGCACGAGCGTGGCGCCGACCGGGACGCGCAGCCGTCCGTCGCCGGCGATGTCGGCGGTGCGGATCAGGATCGGGGAGTCGAGGGTCTGGGCGCCGCCGGAGTCCCGGCCGATCAGGGCCAGCGCGCCCGCGTAGTACCCCCGCCCCCCGGCCTCGTGCCGTTCGATGACCCGGCAGGCGTTCTGCACGGGCGAGCCGGTGACGGTCGCCGCGAACATCGTCTCCCTCAGCACGTCCCGCACGTCCAGCGAGGACTTCCCCCGCAGCTCGTACTCGGTGTGCGCGAGGTGCGCCATCTCCTTCAGCCGGGGCCCGATCACGACCCCGCCCATGTCGCCGACGGTGCACATCATCTTGAGCTCCTCGTCGACGACCATCGACAGCTCCTCGATCTCCTTGCCGTCGGCGAGGAAGCCGAGCAGGTGCTCGGGCGTGGGCCCCTCGGCGGGGTAGCGGTAGGTGCCGCTGATCGGGTTCATGACGACCGTGCCGCCGGACATCCGCACATGCACCTCGGGGCTGGCCCCGACCAGCGTGCGGTCCCCGGTGTGCACCACGAACGTCCAGTACGCCCCCCGCTCGCCCTCCAGCAGCCGGCGGAACAGGGCCAGCGCGTCGGCCCGTCCGAACCCGGGGATCTCTCCCTCGTACGTCCTGCGGATCACGAAGTTCGCGCCCTCGCCCCGCCCGATCTCCTCCCGCAGCACACGTCCGACGATCTCGCCGTACTCCTCGTCGCCGACGTCGAAACCGCCGCCCTCGACGTGCACGTCGTGCGCCGGGAGCTGCTCCAGGGCGTCGGCCAGTGGGACGTCGTACGACTCCTCGGGCGTGAGGGCCAGCAGGGGCGTGCCGTCGTCGCGGACGTCGAAGCCGCGCTCGCGGATCTGCCGGAAGGGCACCAGCGCGAGGCTCCGGTCGGGGAGATCGGCGAGGCGGTCGTGCGGGGCGACCGGGCCGATCAGGACCTCGACCCGTTCCTGGTCGTGGCCCGGGGTGCGGCGGCGCAGCAGGGCGAACGGACGGGGGTCGTCCGGCAAGCCGAGCAGGTTCATGGGTCCGTGCTCCATCTCGGTGAGAGAGGAACGGACCCCGGGAAACACCGAAGGCCGCCCCTCGGGCGGCCTTCGCGAAGTCTTGAGTACGCGCAGTCAGCGGGCCGCCGGATGAGCGGTCCACCACCAGGTCTGGGTCGAGTGCGCGAACATGCGACGCACCCTACCCCATGTCCGAGGAGTGTTCGGGGTGTCTCACTTGCTGGTCATGGGTCAGGACGCCCGAGATGACCCCGTAGTGTTGAGGTCGTGACCGTGAACGCTAAGACCAGCGCCTCCGCTGGCAACACCTGGCGAGATCTGCCCGCGGCGCAGCAGCCCGAGTACCCCGACACCGAGGCTCTGCGCGCAGTCGTTGCGGACCTCGAGTCGTATCCGCCGCTCGTCTTCGCGGGCGAGTGCGACCAGCTGCGCGCCCGGATGGCGGCCGTCGCCAAGGGAGAGGCGTTCCTCCTCCAGGGCGGCGACTGCGCCGAGGCCTTCGACGCGGTGTCCGCCGACCACATCCGCAACAAGCTGAAGACGCTGCTCCAGATGGGCGCCGTGCTCACGTACGCCGCGTCCGTGCCGGTCGTGAAGGTCGGCCGCATCGCCGGCCAGTACTCCAAGCCGCGCTCCAAGCCGACCGAGACCCGCGACGGCGTGACGCTGCCGACCTACCGCGGCGACTCCGTCAACGGCTTCGACTTCACCGAGGCCGCGCGCGTCCCGGACCCCGAGCGGCTGAAGCGGATGTACCACGCGTCCGCCTCCACGCTGAACCTGGTGCGCGCCTTCACCACCGGCGGCTACGCCGACCTGCGCCAGGTGCACGCCTGGAACCAGGACTTCGTGAAGTCGTCCCCGTCGGGCCAGCGCTACGAGCAGCTGGCGCGCGAGATCGACAACGCGCTGAACTTCATGCACGCCTGCGGGGCCGACCCGGAGGAGTTCAAGACGGTCGAGTTCTACGCCTCGCACGAGGCGCTGCTGCTCGACTACGAATCGGCGCTGACCAGGGTCGACTCGCGCACGGGGCAGCTGTACGACGTCTCCGGGCACATGGTGTGGATCGGTGAGCGCACCCGCCAGCTGGACCACGCGCACATCGAGTTCGCCTCGAAGATCCGCAACCCCATCGGCATCAAGCTGGGTCCGACGACCACCGCCGAGGACGCGCTCCAGTACATCGAGCGTCTCGACCCCGAGCGGGAGCCGGGCCGGCTGACCTTCATCGTCCGCATGGGCGCCGACAAGGTGCGCGACAAGCTCCCCGAGCTGGTCGAGAAGGTCACCGCCTCCGGCGCGACCGTGGCCTGGGTGACCGACCCGATGCACGGCAACACCTTCGAGGCGGCCTCCGGGCACAAGACCCGCCGCTTCGACGACGTGCTCGACGAGGTCAAGGGCTTCTTCGAGGTCCACAAGGCCCTCGGCACCCACCCGGGCGGCATCCACGTGGAGCTCACCGGTGACGACGTCACCGAGTGCGTGGGCGGCGGCGACGAGATCTTCGTCGACGACCTGCACCAGCGCTACGAGACGGCCTGCGACCCGCGGCTCAACCGCAGCCAGTCGCTCGACCTGGCGTTCCTCGTGGCCGAGATGTACCGGGATCAGTGATGTACAGGGGCCAGTGACGGGTCCGCCTGTTACCGGGGCAGGGACTGGGGCGCGGATCACACGATCCGCGCCCCTCTCCACTTTTGCGCTCCGGACCCGACGGGTAAGGTTAGGTTAGCCTCACCGATCAACGGGGACGGCACATCTGAGAACGACCCGTCGGAGGTGAACCGCGTGTACGTCTGCAGTTGCTTCGGGATCACCGAGCAGCAGGTCAAGCAGCACGCGGACGGCGGCGCCTGCACCCCCCGCCAGATAGCCTCCGCCTGCAAGGCGGGCACGGACTGCGGGTCCTGTGTACGCCGCATCCAGGCGATCCTGGGCAGGGGATCCTGCCCTCGCCGTGACCTGGCCGACCGGGGCGAGCCGGTCCTCACGGAGCTGGAAGACGCCGCCTGACGGCAGGCCGGCGGGCCGGTCCTAGCTCGGCTGCTCGATCTGCTGCGCGATGTACAGCGCCTCGCCGAGCTTCTCGATCAGCTCCAGCTGCGTGTCCAGATAGTCGATGTGGTGCTCCTCGTCCTCCAGGATCGACTCGAAGAGGTTCGCGGACGTGATGTCGCCCTTGCTGCGCATCACCTCGATGCCGCGCCTGAGCCGGTCGATCGCCTCGACCTCGACCTGCCGGTCCGCCTGGAACATCTCGGTGACCGTCTGGCCGACTCGTACATGGAAGAGCCGCTGGTAGTTGGGCAGGCCGTCCAGCATGAGAATGCGTTCGGTGATCTTGTCCGCGTGCTTCATCTCATCGATGGACTCTTCACGCGTGTACTTGGCGAGCTTGGTCCAGCCCTTGTTGTCCTGGATCCGGTAATGCAGCCAGTACTGGTTGATCGCCGTCAGCTCGCCGGTCAGCTGCTCGTTGAGGAATTCGAGGACCTCGGGGTCGCCCTGCATCGCAGAGGCTCCTTCCACGCGGGGGAACTGGCAGGTTGCGCCGCATGATTCCACTGGCGGAGAAGATCGTCCAGTAAGTCTGCACTTAGTAAGTAAGGGCATGCTTAGTTGAGTTTGTCCCTTTTCGAAGTGGGCCCGGTCAGGGGCATCACCCGGGGTCTGTCAGGATGGAGTCATGGGTCAGCCGCTGGAACACGAATCGGGAGAAGGGCGCGATCCAGCGGGAGCGGCGCAGCCGGAGCTGCCCCCGGGACAGCGGCTGCAACGCGGCTGGCCGGTCACGCACTACGGGCCCGTCCCCAAGTTCCGGCCCGAGCGCTGGGAGTTCCGGGTCTTCGGCGCCACCGCGGGCGGCGGCAAGCACTGCTGGACCCACGAGGAGTTCACGGCCCTGCCCCACACCACCGTGGTGGCCGATCTGCACTGCGTGACGAAGTTCAGCATGCTGGGCGCCGAGTGGGGCGGCATCCCCGCGCGCACGCTCCTGGACCTCGCCCCGCCCGCCGACGACGTCACCCATGTGATGGTGTGGGCCGAGTACGGATTCAGCTCCAACCTGAGGCTGTCCGACTTCGCCGACGAGCAGGTCCTCTTCGCCACCCACAAGGACGGCGAACTCCTCACCGCCGAGCACGGCTTCCCGCTGCGCCTGATCGTGCCCCACCTCTATGCCTGGAAGGGCCCCAAGTGGGTGCGCGGCGTGGAGTACATGACCGCCGACCGGCGGGGCTTCTGGGAGGAGCGCGGCTACCACAACATCGGCGACCCCTGGCAGGAGCAGCGCTACTCGTACCAGGAGGAGCCCGGGGACGGCCCCGACCTCTGACGCCTCAGCCGTCGCCGGCGGTCTCAGCCGTCGCGCAGCTTCTTCAGCCGCTCCACGTCGGCCGCGTGCCCCTGCTTGCCGCCCGGTGTCTCGATGATCAGCGGCACGCCCGCGGTCGCGGGGTGGGTCATCAGGGCCCGGAACGGGTCCTCACCGATGTGGCCGACGCCGATGTTCTCGTGCCGGTCCTTGTGGGCGCCCACCACGTCCTTGGAGTCGTTGGCGTGGATCAGCTTCAGCCGGCCCTCGCCGACCGTGTCCACCAGCAAGTCCAGCGTCTGATGCATGCCGCTGGGGCCCGTCAGGTCGTGCCCGGCGGCGTAGATGTGGCAGGTGTCCAGGCACACGCCGAGCATCGGGTGCGCGTCCAGCGCCTCGAAGTACGGGCCGAAGTCCCACGTCCGCGAGCACAGCGAGGCGCCCTGTCCGGCCGTCGACTCCAGGAGCAGGAACGGATCGTCGTCATGGGTCAGCTCATCCAGGAGCGGCAGCAGGTGCTCGCGGACCTGTTTCAGGGCCACGGACCGCTCCCGGCCGCCGGTCGCGCTGCCCGTGTGCACGACCACGCCGAGCGCCCCGATCTCCCGCCCGCGCCGCAACGAGTGCCGCAGCGACTCCACCGACCGCTCCACGGTCGCCTCGGTGTGCGAGCCGAAGTTGATCAGGTAGGGGGCGTGCACATAGGCCGGGACCGACTCGGCCGCGCACGCCGCCCGGAACGCCTCGTCCTGCTTCGCGTTGCCGGTGGGCGTGGCCCAGCCGCGCGGATTGGCGACGAAGACCTGGACGGCCTCCGCCTTCAGGTCACGGGCGTACGACAGGCCTACGGAGTGGAGCCCGCCGGCCACGGGGACATGGGCCCCCACGGGATTGCGGGAGGGGCCGGACAGCTGACTGTTCACCCGTTCAGGGTGTCATGCGTCCGGCCCTGCTCCGTCCACGGGCTCCCGCCCGCCGTCGTCACCTGATCTTGATGGTGATGGTCGAACCCTTGGGCGCGGTCGCACCGCCGTCGACGGACTGGCTCTTGACCTCGTCGCCGAACAGGCCGAGCAGACCGCGGTCCTCGTCGACCTGGAAGCCGGCGCCCTCCAGCGCCCGCGTGGCGTCCTCGACGCTGTCGCCGACCACGTCGGGGACCTCGACCATCTCGGGGCCCTTCGACAGCGTCAGCGTGACGGTGTCGCCCTCGGCCGCAGTGCCGCCGGACGCCGGCGTCTGCCGGACGACCTGGCCCTTGTCGTACTCGGAGGAGTTGACCCGCTCGGTGGCGATCTTCACCTTGAGGCCGGCCTCGGTCAGCTCGGACCGCGCGTCGGCCTCGTCCGAGCCGGTGACGTCGGGGATGTCGATGGGGCTGCCCTTGCTGACGACCAGCGCGACGGCCGTGCCCGAGCGCACCTTCGTGCCGTCGGCCGGCCGCGCGGAGACCACCGAGCCGCGCGGTACGTCCTCGCTGAACTCCCGGGTGACCATGCCCGGCTCCAGCCCGCCCTCCTTCAGCCGGGCACGCGCCCGGTCCAGCTTCTGGCCCGCCAGCGCGGGCACCCGCACGGTCTCGGGGCCGTCGGAGACGGTGATGCTCACCGAGTCGTTGCCGCGGATGCGCTCCCCGGCCTTCGGGTCGCTGCTGATGATCTGACCGCGCTCCACGGTGTCGCTGTAGGCGTGCTCGACCTTGCCGAGTTCGAGACCGGCGTCCCGCAGCCTGTCCTCGGCCTGCTCCTGCGTCTTCGCCAGCAGCGGCGGGACCTCGGTGAACTGGCCGGAGTTGATGTACCAGATGCCGCCACCGATGCCCAGCACGAGCAGGACGGCGACGATGATCGCCGCAGGTCCGCGCCGGGACCCCGGGCGCCGCCGGGACGGCGGGGGCGGGGGCGGGGACGCGAACCGGCTGGTGCGGTCCATGGCCGCCCCGGAGGCCTCGTCGTCCTCGTTCACCGGCAGCGGGCGTGGTGTGGTCAGGGCGCGCGGGATGACGGTCGTGCGGTCGTCGCCGTTGTCGTGGTCCACCGCGAGGGCCTGCGGCGGCACGGCGTCCAGCTGGTCCTCGCTCAGCCGGCCGCGTCCGTCGCGGACCTGCGCGAGCAGCGCCACCGCGTCGTGCGGACGGATCGCCGGGGTGCGGGCCGTCGCCGAGGCCACCATCTCGTCCAGCTCGTACGCCATGCCGGGCACGACGGCCGACGGCGGGGGCACGTCCTCGTGCAGGTGCTTGTAGAGGATCACGGCGGGGGAGTCCCCGTCGTGCGGCTTGTCGCCGGTCAGCATCTCGTACAGCATCACGCCGCACGCGTACACGTCGACCCGGGGATCGGCGGTGCCGTCCTCTATCTGCTCCGGGGCGAGGTACGAGACCGTGCCGAGGACCGTGCCGGTGGTGTTCGTCACCGTGTCCACGGCCCGGACGAGCCCGAAGTCGGCGACCTTGACCCGGCCGTCGTCCCCTATGAGGACGTTCTCGGGCTTCATGTCGCGGTGTACGAACCCGGCGCGGTGGGCGGCGCCCAGCGCGGCCAGCACCGGCTCCAGGATGTCCAGGGCGGCGCGCGGCTGGAGGGCCCCGCGCTCGCGCAGCACGTCGCGCAGGGTGCAGCCCGCCACGTACTCCATCGCCAGGTACACGTACGAGCCGTCGGTGCCCTGGTCGAAGACCTGCACCACGTTCGGATGGGCCAGCCGGGCCACCGACTTCGCCTCGCGGATGAACCGCTCGACGAACGAGGCGTCCACCGCGAGCGCGGGGTGCATCACCTTGAGCGCGAGGACCCGGTCGAGCCGGGTGTCCACGGCCCGGTAGACCGTGGCCATCCCGCCGACCGCGATCCGCGCGTCGATGCGATACCGGCCGTCGAGCACCTGCCCGACCAAGGGGTCCTGAAGGGTCGTGTCCACGCAGGCGAGTGTACGAGCCGACACCGACAGCTCTCCCGCCCCGCCCGATTTCGGGGCGCGACTGCAGCCGACCTGTGACGTGTGGACGAGCCCCTACTGGAAAGCGGGCCGCTCCGGGTCCAGGGCGGCCATTCCCTCCGTCGGTGACGACGCCTGCGCGAAATGCCGCCGGGGGATCCGCCCGGCCCGGTACGCCAGCCGCCCCGCCTCCACCGCGTGCCGCATGGCGTCGGCCATCAGGACGGGTTCCTGCGCCCGCGTCACCGCCGAGGCGAGCATCACACCCGCGCACCCCAGCTCCATCGCCAGCGCCGCGTCCGAGGCCGTACCGGCACCGGCGTCCAGGATCACCGGCACGCGCGCGTGCTCGACGATCAGCTGGAAGTTGTGTGGGTTGCGGATGCCGAGACCGGAGCCGATCGGCGACCCGAGCGGCATGATCGCCGCACAGCCCGCGTCCTCCAGCTTCCGCGCGAGCACCGGATCGTCGTTGGTGTACGGCAGGACCGTGAACCCGTCGTCGACCAGCGTCTCGGCCGCCTCCAGGGTCTCGATCGGGTCCGGCAGCAGCGTGCGCTCGTCGGCGATGACCTCCAGTTTGATCAGGTCGGTGCCGAGGGCCTCGCGCGCGAGACGGGCCGTGAGGACGGCCTCGCCGGCCGTGAAGCAGCCCGCCGTGTTGGGCAGCACCCGGATGCCGAGCCGGTCCAGGACGGACAGCACCGAACCGTGCACCGAGGCGTTCACCCGGCGCATCGCGACGGTCGTCAGCTCCGTCCCCGAGGCGACGAGCGACCGCTCCAGCACATCCAGGCTGGGTGCCCCGCCCGTGCCCATGATCAGACGGGACGTGAACGACGTGCCACCGAGGACGAACGGATCGTCGGCCATGGTCAGCCTCCTTGGACGGCCGTGAGGACTTCCACCCGGTCTCCTTCGGAGAGCGGCGTGGCGGGCCACTGCGTGCGCGGGACGACGGTTTCGTTGAGGGCGGCGGCCACGCCCGAGGGCGAGGCGGTGAGCGACCTCACGACGGTGTCGAGAGCGGTGCCGGGCCGGACGTCCCGGGACTCGCCGTTGACGGAGATGTTCATGCGGGCTGCTCCGTGAGTGCGGTGGCAGGACTGAAACGCTTCGGGGTGAAGGGCCGGGCCTCCTCCGGGAGTTCACCCGTGGCCAGGGCGTGCGCCAGGGCGTCGCCGGTCACCGGCGTGAGCAGGACGCCGTTGCGGTAGTGCCCGGTGGCCAGCAGCAGGCCCTCCAGACCCGTCGGGCCGAGCAGGGGCGCGTTGTCGGGGGAGCCGGGCCGCAGCCCGGCCCGGGTCTCGGTGAGCGGCAGCTCGGTGATGCCCGGGACCAGCTCGTGCGCGTCGCGCAGCAGTTCGTACACGCCGCCCGCGGTCACGGTGGTGTCCCAGCCCAGCTCCTCGCTCGTGGCCCCGACGACGAGTTCGCCGTTCTCGCGCGGCACCAGGTAGACGTGACTGCCACGCACCACCGCGCGCACGGTCCGGTTCAGGAACGGCCCGTGCCGCAGCGGCATCGTCAGGCGCAGGACCTGCCCCTTCACCGGCCGCACCGGAGGCAGCATGTCCTGCGGGACGCCCGCGAGCCGCCCGCTGAGACTGCCCCCGGCGAGCACCACCTGCCCGGCGGCCACCTCGGTCCCGCCGGCCAGGACGGCACCCGCGGCCCGGTCCCGTACGACGGTCAGCCGCTCCGCCCACGTCCGGTGGAAGGCCACGCCCGCCCGCTCACATGCGGCGACCAGGGCACCGGCCAGCCGCCGGGGGTCGATCTGGTGGTCGCCGTCGACCCGCAGCCCGCCGCGCACGCCGGGCGCGAGCATCGGCTCCAGGCGCCGGCACTCGCGCCCGGACAGCCACTGCGACTCCAGGCCCGACTGCTGCTGCAGTGCGTGCAGTTCGCGCAGGTGGGACCGGTCGTCGGCGTCCAGGGCCACGGCGAGCGTGCCGCAGCGGCGGTAGCCGAGGTCCCGGCCGGTCAGCTCGGTGAGCTCGGCGGCGAAGTCCGGGTAGCGCCGGGCCGAGGTGAGATTCAGGCCGAGCAGGGTCTGTTCGCCGTAGTGCAGTTCCGTGACGGCGGCCAGCATGCCGGCCGCGACCTGCGCGGCCCCGCCGCCCGGCTCGGGGTCGACGACGGCCGTGGTGAACCCGCGCTGCGCGGCCCGCCAGGCCGTGACCAGGCCGATGATCCCGCCCCCGACGACGAGGACGTCTGACGATGTGGACGTAGGCGACATGGGCGTCCAGCCCCTCCCTTCGCCGGCATGACCCGGATCAGGTTCGTACGGTCGGAGGCCGCCAGCCTCCCTCTCAGCCCGGTGCGTCCGGGCTCCCGCGAGTGCTTTACGTTGGCCACCCTAGCCCGATGCCCTGTCCCGCAGTAAGGGAGCCTCAGCCCATGACCCGGTCCCTCGACGGTCTCGTCCTCGCCCCGGTCGCCGACCAGGCACCGGGCCAGGTGGGCACCCGCACCCGGTTCACGTACCACGAGCGGGAGGGCGAGATCTGGGCCGAGTACGCGGGTGGCGACGTCGTACGCGGCCATCTCGTGGGTACCCGGGAAGGTGACCGGCTGGACTTCCGGTACGTCCAGCTCAAGCGGGACGGGACCACGTCCTCGGGGCACTGCGTGTCGGCGGTCGTGGAACTGCCCGACGGGCGGGTGCGGCTGGAGGAGACCTGGGAGTGGGAGTCCCGGGCGGGCAGCGGCACGAGCGTTGTGGAGCAGGTCACGGCGCACGAGCACTGACTGACAATTCGTCAGGTGTCTATGGTGATCAGGTGAGCGAGCAGACGCAGGACCCAGGTTCGTCCGCGCCGCGGCGCGTCGTCGTGGCGGGTGCGGGGATGGCCGGCGTGCAGACCGCCGTCGCCCTGCGCGAGCGGGGCTTCACCGGTGACGTGATCCTGCTCGGCGCCGAGCCCCACCAGCCCTACGACCGGCCCCCGTTGTCCAAGGCGGTCCTGCTCGGCAAGGCCGAGGGTTCCGCCTTCGACGTCGACTTCGAAGCCCTCGGCGTCGAACTGCGCCTCGGCTGCGAGGTGCTGGGCCTGCGCCCCGCCGGCCACGAACTGGACACCGAGGACGGGCCCGTGCCGTACGACGTCCTGGTCGTCGCGACCGGTGCCGAACCGGTCCGGCTGCCCGGCGCGGAGGGCGTGCCCGGCGTGCACCTGCTGCGCACCCTGGACGACGCCGAGCGGCTGCGGCCGGTGCTGGCCCGCAAGCACGACATCGTGGTCGTCGGCGCGGGCTGGATCGGAGCCGAGTTCGCCACGGCCGCCCGCGAGGCGGGCTGCGCCGTGACCGTCGTGGAGGCCGCGGAACGGCCGCTCGCCGGGGCACTGCCCGCCGAGGTGGCCGACCCGATGACCGGCTGGTACGCCGACGCCGGCGCGACCCTGCGGACCCACGCGCGCGTGGAGCGTGTCGAGCCCGGCGCGGTACTCCTGGACGACGGCTCGCGGCTGCCCGCGGGCGCGGTCGTCGTCGGTGTCGGCGCCCGCCCGGCGACGGCCTGGCTGGCCGGCTCCGGGATCGAGCTCGGTGCGCACGGCGAGATCGTGGCCGACGAGCATCTGCGCACGTCCGTGCCCGACGTGTACGCCGTCGGCGACTGCGCATCCTTCCCCTCGGGGCGCTACGGCGAGCGCCTGCTGGTCCACCACTGGGACAACGCCCTCCAGGGGCCGCGCACGGTCGCCGTGAACATCGTCGGCCGGGCCACGGCGGAGACGCTCGCGGTGTACGACCCGGTGCCGTACTTCTGGTCCGAGCAGTTCGGGCGGTTCGTCCAGTACGCCGGGCACCACGCGGCCGCGGACACGATCCTGTGGCGGGGCGACCCCGCCGGACCGGCCTGGACGGTCTGCTGGCTGCGCGGTGAGCGGCTGGTCGCGCTGCTGGCGGTGGGCCGGCCCCGGGACCTGGCGCAGGGCCGCCGCCTGATCGAGTCGGGCGCCGCGATGAATCCGGTGCTGCTGGCGGATCCGGCCAGGCCCATGAAGGCGGCGACGGCTTGAGCTACGGCCCCTCGCGGGGCCGCCCGGGCGGCGCTGCCGGGCCCGGCGGGGCGCCCGCGTGGGCCGGGCCGACTTCCGACTGTCAGTGGCAGATGGCAGGCTGGTTTCCGTGACCGAGATTGACGCAAAGATCGATGCTCTCGTCCCCGCCTGGCTCACCCTCCCCGACATCGCCGAACAGCTCGGCGTCGAGGTGACGCGTGTGCGGCAGCTGGTCAAGGACGGCCAGCTCATCGCCGTACGCCGTGGTGAGAACCGCGCGCTGCACGTCCCCGCCGCCTTCATCGACGGGGACAAGGTCGTCAAGGGCCTGTCCGGGACCCTGACGCTCCTGCGGGACGACGGCTTCACGGACGAAGAGATGCTGGAGTGGCTCTTCACCCCGGACCCCAGCCTGCCCGGCACCCCCGCGCAGGCGCTCGGTGAGAATCGCGGCACGGAGGTGAAGCGCCGCGCCCAGGCGCTCGCGGTCTGACCCGGCCCCGGCCGGACAACCGTCCGGTGCCGTGTGAGCGGGGCCGGACCTGACCAACCGCCCGAGGAGGGCCGTGACCCCAGGGGCCACGGCCCGGGGCGGCTCGGGCCTGCCCTGGCCGGTGGCCGTCCCCCGAAAGAGCCGCGCGACGGCCACCGGGGCGTGGCGGGACCCGCGCTCAGGCGTAGGGTGCCCGAGGCGTTCGCAGCGGGACAGGGCGCTCCCGCGCCGCACGCCGCCGGCAGCCGCGCGGCCCTCCCGCACGGGTACGCCGACGCACGGACGGGCCCACCGGCCCGCACGCCACGACACCCAGGGGGACTCGCATGACCGGCACCGCCGCCACCGCCCGGGCCCAGCTCGCCGACGCCCGGGTCTATCTCTGCACCGACGCGCGCAAGCGGCAGGGCGACCTCGGGGCGTTCCTCGACGCCGTGCTGACCGGCGGCGTCGACATCGTGCAGTTGCGGGACAAGGGCATGGAGGCCGGTGAGGAGCTGGAGCACCTGGCCGTCTTCGCCGACGCCTGCGCCCGGCACGGCAAGCTGCTCGCGGTCAACGACCGGGCGGACGTCGCGCACGCCGCCGGCTCCGACGTGCTGCACCTCGGGCAGGGCGACCTCCCGGTCCCCGCGGCCCGCGCGCTCCTCGGCGACGACGTCGTGATCGGCCGCTCCACCCACGCCGAGTCCGAGGCCGCCGCGGCCGCCGTCCAGCCGGGCGTGGACTACTTCTGCACCGGCCCGTGCTGGCCGACCCCCACCAAGCCCGGCCGCCACGCGCCCGGCCTGGACCTCGTCCGGTACACCGCCGGTCTCGGCACCGACCGCCCCTGGTTCGCCATCGGCGGCATCGACCTGGGCAACCTCGACCAGGTCCTGGAGGCGGGCGCCCGGCGCGTCGTGGTCGTACGGGCGATCACCGAGGCCGACGACCCGGGGGCCGCGGCGGCCGAGTTCGCGAAGCGGCTGCGGGAGACCCCCTAAGACCTGTCCGAACGGCAGGCTGGGCCGAGACGGTTGTCCAAGGGATGGACAACAAGTGGACAATCCGGTCAAATCTCGGTCCGCGGTTGGGGGACCGACCTCCCCTGGCTAACCTGCCCGTATGGCCCTCGGCACCGCATCCATCAGGTCGGACCACGCCCGCACCGTCCGCGACATGCTCGCGGCCGGCAAGACGACGTATTCGTTCGAGTTCTACGCCCCCAAGACCCCGAAGGGCGAGCGGAACCTGTGGAACGCGCTGCGCCGGGTCGAGGCGGTGGCGCCCGACTTCGTCTCCGTGACCTACGGCGCGGGCGGTTCCACCCGTGCGGGCACGGTCAAGGCGACCGAGGCGATCGCCTCCGACACCACCCTCACCCCGATCGCCCACCTCACCGCGGTCGACCACTCGGTGGCCGACCTGCGCAACATCATCGGCCAGTACGCCGACGCCGGGATCCGCAACATGCTCGCCCTGCGCGGTGACCCGCCCGGCGACCCCATGGGTGACTGGGTGCCGCACCCCCGCGGCCTCGCCTACGCCGCCGAACTCGTCGAACTGATCAAGGCGTCCGGCGACTTCTGCGTGGGCGTCGCCGCCTTCCCGGCGATGCACCCGCGCTCCCTGGACTGGGACAGCGACGTCCGCCACTTCGTCGACAAGTGCCGGGCGGGCGCGGACTACGCCATCACGCAGATGTTCTTCCAGCCGGAGGACTACCTCCGGCTGCGGGACCGGGTCTCCGCAGCCGGCTGCGACACCCCGATCATCCCCGAGGTCATGCCGATCGCGAGCGTGAAGACGCTGGAGCGGATCGGATCGCTCACCAACGCCGCGTTCCCGGCCGCCCTGAAAGAGCGGATCCTCACAGCAAAAGACGATCCGGCCGCTGTACGCTCCATTGGTATCGAATTCGCCACGGAGTTCTGTGCGCAGCTGCTTGCCGAGGGGGTGCCCGGCTTGCACTTCATCACGCTCAACAACTCCACCGCGACACTGGAAATCTACGAGAACCTTGGCCTGCACCATTCACCGCAGGCCTAGACCGTTCGCACCGGTATACGACACACTGCGTAGCGGCCACTGGGAGAGGGGCGTACATGGGCTGGGCGGTCCTCTACATCGCGTTCGGCGTCGTCGCGCTGTGGCTGCTGGGCGAGGTGCTGTTGCAGTACAAGGCGCGGCTGCGCTGGCGGCTGCTGGCCTTCGTCGGGTTCCTCGGTGTCGTCGTCGGTGTCCTGATCCCGTCGGTCGTCGTGATCGGCCTCGGCGCGGCCGCCTTCGCGGTCGGCCAGACCTACGTCACCCTGTCGTTCCGCAGCGGCTTCGCGGCCGGCTGGGCGATGAACGCGCCCGCGCTGGGCGGCAGCAAGCGCCGCCGTGCTGAGCGCGGCCGCCAGGAACCGACCCTGGAGGTCTCCGGCGTGGAGGCCGAGGGCGGCTACGACGACGAGTCCGGCGCCTACCGCCGCGACACCGCCGCCTACGCCCAGGACGACGACTACGACCGCGACGACGTCTTCACCCCCGCCCGCCCCGCCCACCAGCCGACGGCGGCCGAGACCACGGCCGTCTACGAGCCGCAGCCCATGCCGGACGACACCGGCTCCTACGGCACCTACGACAGCGGGTACCCGGCCGCGGGACAGCGGGCCCACGACCAGTACGCCACCCAGGCCGCCGACCAGTCCTACGCCTACGACTACTCCGGCTACGGCCAGCAGCAGGGCTACGACGCCACCGGTCAGCAGCAGTACGCCGCCTACTCCGACCCGTACATCGGCTCGTCGAACTACGGCCAGGGCACGTACGACGGCACCTACGGCGACCAGCAGTACTACGGCCGGCAGCAGGGCTACGACGCCGACGGTCAGCAGCAGTACGCCGGCACCTACGGCGGCGAGACCCCGACCGGCGGGGTGTGGGTCCCGCAGCAGCGCAACACCGACGAGTACGGGCAGGAGCTGCCGCCGGAGCAGCCGTACCCGTACCAGGGCGGCGGGCAGCAGCCGCAGGGCAACGGCTTCGACGAGCAGTACCGTTTCTGAGGCTTCGGCCCCAGGAGCGTCGCGTTCCCGCCGGGGTGTCGCGTTCCCGCCGAGCGGCGCGTTCACTGCGAGCCGCGGAACTCCGGCCCCTCCACGATCAGTCCCGCGACCAGCGCGCCCGACATGCCCGCGTGCGGCAGTCCGCCACCGGGGTGGGCCCAGCCGCCCACGGTGAACAGGCCGGGCACCCGCGTGCCGTTGGACGGATGCAGCAGCCGCCCGCCGGCCGCCGCCAGGGCCGGTACCGGCACCGCCCCGCCCTCCGCACCCGTCTCGTCCGCGGTGTCGGCCGGGGTGCGCACCTCGTGCCAGAGGAGGCGGTCGCGCAGGCCGGGTACGGCGCGTTCGGCGGCGGTGATCATGTGGTCCACGAGGTCGTCGTGAGGCTGTCCGGGCCGCGCGGGCACCGCCGTCGTGAGGGTGACCGCCTCGTGGTCCGCCGGGGCCGGGCGGGGGTCGTCGGGCCGCAGCACCGTGACCGTCGGACGGCGATTCCCGGTGGACGCGCCGAACAGGGACTCCAGCTCGGCCTCGCGGTCCGGGGTGTGCACCACCGTGCGGTGTGCCGTGCCCTCGGGGCGAGGACCGCGCAGGGCGAGCAGGAGCGTCAGCCGGCCGGCCGCCGCGGGCTGCGGCGGAACCTCGCTCTCGTCCCGCAGGGGAGTGCCCGTCGTCAGCCGGGCCAGGATGCCGGGCGCGACGCCGGCGACCACGAAGTCCGCCTCCGCGACCGACCCGTCGGCGAGTTCCACCCCGGACGCCCGGCCGTCCTTCTCCAGCACGCCGGTGACCTCGGCGCCGAAGTGGAACGCGACCCGGCGGGCCCGGCACCGCTCGTACACCGCCCGCGCCAGCTCGCGCAGGCCGCCGCGCACGTACCAGGTGCCGAAGGCGTGCTCCATGTACGGCAGAACGGCCGCGCTCGCCGGGGCGGCCCGGGGGTCCAGGCCGTACCCGAGGGTGTGGCTCTCCAGGAGTGCCGCGAGCCGCGGGTCGCGCAGCTCCCAGGCGCCGACCTCGGCGAGGGTGCCGGCGCGGCGGGTGCGCAGCAGCCGCTTGTGCGGCACAGACGGGTAGGGCTCGCGCTCGGCCAGCACCTGCCAGTTCGGCCAGAGGGGCTCCTCCAGCAGCGGCCGGCGGGTCCGGTCCCAGGCCTCGCGGGCCCGGACCAGGAAGTCGCCCCAGCGCTGGCCCGCGCCCACGCCGAGCCCCTCGTCCAGGGCGGCGACGACGCCCGCGCGCGAGGCGTTCGGCAGCGACACCTCGGTGCCGTCCGCGAACACGTGGCGTGACGACGGATCGACCTGGACCAGCTCGACGCAGGACTCCAGCGGCTCCTTGCCGGTCTTCACGAACAGGTCGCGGTAGACGGCCGGCAGCGGCAGCAGGGCGGGGCCGGTGTCGAAGGAGAAGCCGTCGCGCTCGAAGCGGCGCAGCGCTCCGCCGTAGGTGTCCGTCCGCTCGTACACCGCCACCCGGTGGCCCGCTACGGCCAGCCGGGCGGCAGCCGTCAGCGCGCCCATCCCGGCGCCGATCACCGCAATCCGTGCCATGCCGGCGACTTTATCGGCCCCGACCGGCAGCCCCCACCGGCAGCCCCCACCGGCGGCCCCCATCGGCAGCCACGCCGGCAGCCCCCACCGGCAGCCACGCCGGCGGCCTCCGAGTACGGGCGCGGAGGTGATCGTGACCAGATGGCGGCAGAGCGCTGTGGGGCCCCGTGCGCAGGACTGAGTATCCGTACCTATACGGGGAGTTGAGTACGCGCGCGGATGGGGGACGACCTGCGCGGACGGGAGAGTGGAGACACGGAGAGGGGCACGGCTCCGGCACCGGCGACACGGGGCGCCGGAACGGAGCCGGCCCACGATCCGCTCCTTCCGCCGACGGTGTCGGCGGGAGCGAGACACGGGGGAGAACCGGGGGACGACCGCAACGGGGGTCCTGCGGGGGGACGTACGGGGGAGCAGGAAACGGGGGAGCACGGAAGGCGCCGGTTCGAGGTGGCCCGCGGGGGACGCGGCCACAGCGGACCGGCGCTTTCGCGCGGTCGCCGCAGGGGCCGTCAGCGGCAGCCGCTCACCCGGCCCTGGAGCAGCCGCGACAGGGCCGCGTGGACGTCGTCCAGGGAACGCTCCGGCTGGAACGACTTCCAGTCGAGCGCGGCGACCAGGACCATGCCGACCAGTGCCGCCGCCGTCAGCGGCACGTCGATCTCCTCACTGAACTCGCCGCCCGCGACTCCCTCGCGCAGGACGTCCTCGACGACCGCGACGGCCTGCTGCCGGACCACCATCAGCGTGGACTGCCAGGCCCGGTTGGTGCGCCACAGTTCGGCCACGTAGAGCTGGGTGAAGGCCGGGTAGCGGTCGATGAAGACCAGCCCCGCGCGGATCATCGCGTCCAGGGCGTCGACCTTGCTGCCGCCCTCCCGCGCGGTCCGTTCGGCCGCTTCCCGCAGGGAGGCGGTCAGCAGACCCACTCCGTGCCGCAGCAGTTCCTCGAAGAGGACGGACTTGCTCGCGAAGTTGTAGTAGACCGTGCCCTTCGCGACCCCGGCACGCTCGGCGATCTCGTCCACGGTCGTGGCGGAGAACCCCTGCTCGGCGATGAGCGTGACGGCCGCCTCGTAGAGCTTCTGCCGGGTGGCCTCGCGGCGCGTGCTGCCGCCCGACGCGGCACTGCTGCTTTCCATGGCCCTGATTGTCACAGGAACCTTTCCGGGGGACGTGACGGTGGGGAGGTCGGCGGGCACGGCGGCGCGCTTCACAGGCTCAGTTCCGGGTGCAGCCGGTCCAGCGTCCACACCTGGCGCCGCCGGGCCGCAACGGCGGTGAGCGCGAGGGCGCCCGCGGTGAACGCCGTCAGCACCACGCACCCTTGCCACACCGGTTCGAGACCACCGCCCGTGATGAGCCGCCTCAGGGCCTCGACGACGTAGCTCATCGGCAGGAACGGGTGGAGCGCGTTGAAGAACCCGGGGCTGGTCTGCACGGGGTACGTGCCGCCCGCCGAGGTCAGCTGGAGCATCAGCAGCGCGAGGACCAGGATCCGGCCGGCCGCTCCGAAGCGCGCGTTCAGCCACTGCACGATCGCCGCGAAGCACGCCGTCACCAGGAACAGGAAGCCCACCGTCCCGGCCGCCCGTGCCATCTCCAGGCCGACCGCCCAGTGCAGCACCGACATCAGCGCCACCGTCTGGAGCATCCCGATCGCCACCACGGGCAGCCAGCCCGCCAGCGCGATCCGCCACGCCGGGGCGCCCGCCGCCAGCGCCCGCCGGTTCATGGGCGCGATCAGCATGTACGCCACCATCGCGCCCACCCAGAGGGACAGCGGGATGAAGTACGGCGCGAACCCGGTGCCGTAGTTGGGCGCCTTGTGCAGGTCCTGGGAGGCGAGCCGGACGGGGTCGGCCATGACCTCGGTACGCCGGTCGCGGTCCTGCTCGTCGTAGTCGGGGATCTTCTCCGCCCCGTCGTGCAGGCCGCCGGCGAGCTTCCCCGAGCCGCCGACGAGCTTGTAGATGCCGCCGTTGAGGTCGTCGGCGCCCGTCTTCAGCTTGCCGACGCCCTTGTCCAGGCCGACGGCACCGGTCTTGGCCGTGCCGATGCCCTTGTGCAGCTTCTTCGCCCCGGCGGCGACGTCGGCCGCCCCGTCGTTCAGCTTGTTGATCTTCTTGACGGCGTCGGCGAGGTCCTCGGAGAGGTGCGGGGCGCGGTTCGCGAGGGCCTGGGACTGCTTCTGGAGGGTGGCGAGGTTCTTGTCGAGCTTGTCCAGGTCGCCGTCCTGGTCCGCGATCAGCGTGTTGAGGTCGTCCGCGATGAGCGTGACGTCGGCGGCGGCGTCCTTGGCCTTCTTCAGGTCGGAGCAGGCCGCGTCGGGCAGGACGGGGTCGTCGCAGCGCCGGGCGTAGACGTCGTTCAGCGTGCCGGACGCCGCCCGGGCGCCCTTGGCGGCGGTCGGGGCCGTCTTCACCAGGGTGTCGAGGTGCTTGCGGATCACCCCGGAGGAGTCGGCGACCAGCTGGGCGGTGTCGCCGATGGTCTTCTCGTTGCCCTTCAGGAAGGGACCGACCTTGTCGGCGGTGCCGTTGACCCGGTCGGCGAGCTTCTGCGTGCCCTCGGCGACCTGCTTCGAGCCGTCCTCCAGGTCGCCCGCGCCGGTGTGGAGCTTCTTCAGGCCCGTGGAGAGTTTGCCGCTGCCGTCCTTGGCCTTCCTCAGGCCGTCGGCGAGGTCCTTGGAGCCCTTCTCGGCCTTGCCGATGCCGCCCTTGAGCCGGTCCGCGCCCTGTGCCGCCTTCACGGTCTTGCCATGGATGTCGGAGAACGACACGAAGATCTTGTCCAGGAACGACCGGGACGTCTTCGTGGACGCCGCCTGCCGCACCTCGCTGAAGACCGTCCGGGAGATCTGCCCGACGATGTAGTTGTTGGCGTCGTTCGTGTGCACCTGGAGGGCGCCGGTCTCCGGGCTGTTCCCGGAGCTGGAGGCGATCCGCTCGCTGAAGTCGGCGGGCAGGGTGAGCGACAGGTAGTAGCTGCCGTCCTCGACACCCCTGCGGGCCTCGGCGGCACTCACCTCCTGCCAGTCGAAGGTCTTGCTGTCGTGCAGGCCCTTCGTGATGTCGTCGCCCGCCGTGATCTTCTTCCCGTCGGCGGTCGCCCCCTTGTCGTCGTTCACGAGCGCCACCGGGACCTTGTCCAGACGGCCGTACGGGTCCCAGAACGACCACAGGTACAGCGCGCCGTACAGCAGCGGCAGCACCAGCAGCGCGACCAGAGCGGCGCGCGGCAGCTTCCCCCGCCCGAAGCGGCGCAGCTCAAGCGCGGCCAGTCTCGGCGAGCGCATCGGCCTTCTCCTCTCCCTGGTCGGCCTGGTCGGCCTGGTCGGCCTGGTCGGCCCGGTTGGCCTGGTCGGCCCGGTCGGACTCGTCCTCGGCGGGCGGCTCTTCGCGGCTCTGCGCGGTGGACACCTTGACGGCGCCCTCGGGAGCCTCGCTGCACACCGCGACGACCGTCGTCCCGGCCTCGGCCAGGGACCTGAGCAGCGTCCAGACCTCCTCCCGCTCACCGTCCGCGAGCTTGAGGTCGGTGTCGTCGATGCCGAGCAGCCGCGGCCCGCCGACCAGGGTGAGCGCAACCGACAGTCGCAGCGCCTCCAGGCGCTCAAGGTCCCGTACGGCCGTGCGCGGCCCCTTGGGCAGAGCCTCCAGGTCGAGCCGCACGGCTTCGAGGGCGGCGTCGACGCGCTGCCCGGCCTCGGCCGCCCGCTCGCCGCGGGGCCGCAGCAGACCCCGCAGCGACGCGCCGAACCGCTGCTGGAGCAGCGCCCGCTCCCGCAGGTGCTCGCCGACGGTCAGCGCCGGATCGAGGTCGGTGACCCCCGGGACGTGCGCCAGCGCGCTGATGCCGCGCACCGCCGCCATCTGCTTCGGCAGCCTCGCGTCGCCCACCGAGGCCGTGCCCTCCGCGACCTTCATCCGCCCCGTCAGCGCGAGCAGCAGGCACGTGCGGCCGGACCCGGACGGGCCCTCGACCGCGACGACAGCCCCCGGCCCCGCGTCGAAGGAGATCCCGCGGACCGCCCACCCCCGTGGCCCCTTGATCCCGAGGCCTTCGGCGGCGATCCGCACCCCTCCCGCCTGTTCCCCCACGAGTCTCCCCTGAAATTGAACTGACTGGTCAGTGCAAAAACTACTCCGAACCTACGAGCGAAGCAAAACAGCAGGTCAGAGCGGATTGTCAGTGCCATACCTCACGATGGGTCACATACGGCACTCCGTGACCGGACGTGCCGTCACCCAGACGACAGGAGGTTCGTCATGGCCAGCTACCACGCAGCAGCCGCCCGTCGGCGCCGCGCCACCGGCCCTGCCCCCTCACTGACCGGCCCGGCGAGCGACGTGCACCCCGTGCTGCGCCGGGCCACGGCCCCGCCCGCCGCCCTCGACCTGCTCGCCCAGGCCCGCGCGAGCCTCGACGAGGCCACCGCCCTGGAAACCCCGAACGAGCGCTACGCGACGGCCCACCTCGCCGCCCTGCGCACCGCCGCCGCGGTACTCGCCGCCCGGGGGCGGCCGGAGACCTCACCCCGGGCCCGGGCCAAGATCCGCAGCGCCTGGGAAGTGCTCCCCGAGATCGCGCCCGAACTGACCGAGTGGAGCGCGCTGTTCGCCGCGGGCGCCCGGCGCCGGGCCCGGGCCGAGGCCGGCATCCAGGGCGCCGCCACCGGCCGGGACGCCGACGACCTGATACGGGACGTGGCGATGTTCCTGCGCCTCGTCGAGCGGATGCTGGTCCTCCAGCCGGTCCTCCCACAGCCCCGCCCGGACCAGGACCGGCCGGAGGGGCCCGGCTCGGGGAGGGACATGCCGGACGCGGGCTGACCGGGCAGCGGCGGCCGGGGGACCGGCCCGCGGCCCTGGAGCGGTAGGCAGCCCGGGTCCGGCCGACGGCCCGGGCCGGGAGCTCCCGTCTGACCCGGGGTCCGTCCCCGCACCGGGTCATCCAGGCGCCTCGGCGTAGGCAATAGGGTGGGGGACGCCTGAAGTCTTCTCCTCCCCGTCGACCGGGGCCGGGGAAGACGCCCCGTTCACGCCGCCGTGCAAGAGGCGGTGCCGCGCCGAGGAGTCAACTGCCGTGTCGGACCCGATGCGCCCCCGCGCCTCACTCCGTACCGCCGTGGTCTGGGAGGTCCTCCAGGACGCCTTGGACCGCCGGGTCAAGGCCACGGGCCGGGAGTCGCTGGACGTCCTCGACACCGGAGGCGGCAGCGGCAACTTCGCGGTGCCCGCCGCCCGTCTGGGTCACCGTGTCACCGTTGTCGACCCCAGCCCCAACGCGCTGTTCGCCCTGGAGCGCCGTGCCGCCGAGGCCGGTGTCGCCGACCGGGTGAAGGGCGTGCAGGGCGACGCCCACGGCCTCTTCGACGTGGCCGAGCGCGGTGCTTACGACGTCGTGCTGTGCCACGGCGTCCTGGAGTACGTGGACGACCCGGCCGAAGGCGTCCGCAACGCGGTGGCGGCCCTGCGCGCCGAGGGCGTCCTCAGCCTGCTCGCCGCCGGCCTCGGCGGTGCCGTGCTGGCCCGCGCCCTCGCCGGGCACTTCACGGAGGCCCGCCAGGCCCTCGACGACCCGAACGGGCGATGGGGCACGGGTGACCCCGTTCCGCGCCGTTTCACCGCCGAGCAGCTCACCGGCCTGGTCGAGGCCGCAGGTCTGCGCGTCGGCGCCGTGCACGGCGTGCGGGTCTTCGCCGACCTGGTGCCCGGCGTCCTGGTGGACACCGAGCCCGGAGCGCTGGAAGCGCTGCTGAAGCTGGAGGAGGCCGCGGCCGAGCTCCCCGCCTTCCACTCGGTGGCGACGCAATTGCACGTGCTCGGTGAGACGGGTGGGACCGGTGCGACAGGTGGGGCCGCCGAGACCGATGGGGCTGCCGAGGCCTGAGCCGCTTCCTGAGGTACCGCCGCTGATCAGCGGCTTGGCTGTGCATGGAGTACGCCACAGGCCCCCCGAATGGAGGCGGCGCGCCGTATGATCGAGGGAGACCGTTCCGGCATGACGGGTCGGCCGCCGGGGAATGGAAGCCTCAGCGAGCCGGGACGCCCATGCCGGGGTCCGGTTGGTCAATTGGCGCAGAGGGGCGGGTTTCACGGGGGCGATTCCCTGCCTATCCTGAAGGGACCCCCCGGGTCGCCCCGGCGACTGCACGATGAGGAGGACTCCGTGCCGCTCTCGGAGCACGAGCAGCGCATGCTCGAGCAAATGGAGCGAGCGCTGTACGCCGAAGATCCCAAGTTCGCGACAGCGCTTGAGGGAAGCGGGCTGCGCACGTACACCCGGCGACGGGTCTACCAGGCGGTCGCCGGCTTCCTCGTAGGTATCGCGCTCCTCATGGCTGGAATGGTCGCCAAGCAGGTCTGGCTGAGTGTCGTGGGCTTCCTCGTCATGCTGGGCTGTGCGGTGCTGGCCGTCACCGGCTGGCGCAAGGCTCCCAAGCCGGGCGAACAGGCCGGCGGTGCCGCCGGGCCCCAGGCCCGCCGACAGGGCCGGCAGCGCCGCTCCGTGATGGACCGCATCGAGCAGCGCTGGCAGAAGCGCCGCGACGAGCAGGGCGGCCACTAGCCCTGCGCGCAGCCTCTCCAGGCCTACGTCCGCATACGTACGTCAGGGGGTGACCATCGAGTCGGTGGTCACCCCCTGACGCATGCGTCGACAGCCGGGGCCGGCCCGCGCGGGGCCGGCCCGCACCGGACACAACAGGGTCGGCCTGCCCCGGCAACGCGAAAGGCCGGCCGGCGCACTCGCACCGACCGGCCTGAGCCGCTCGCATCCCTCAGCCGTGCCGGCCCGGCGTATCCCTCAGCCGTGCTGGGCCTGACGTATCCCTCAGCCGTGCTGGGCCTGACGTATCCCTCAGCCGTGCCGGGTCCGGTGTATCCCTCAGCCGTGCCGGGTCCGGCGCATCCCTTAGCCGTGCCGGGCCTGACGTATCCCTCAGCCGTGCCGGCCCGGCGTATCCCTCAGCCCTGCCGGGCCCGGCGTATCCCCTCAGCCCTGCTGGCCCGACGCCTTCCGCCAGGTCGGCCGCAACGCCACGGCACGCTCCCGGACGTCCGTCCACCGGGCCGACGCCGCCCACACCACCCGCACGGTGGAGCGGGGAGCCACAAGCGCCCGGAGCCGGGCCGGGCGGCCGGCCGTAGCGCGGAGGCCCGCCGTCGCGCGGCGGACATCGTCCGTGAGACCGGCCACCGGGCGGGGACGCGGTGCGTACAGGACCTGCTCCACCGCGTTCGCCACCCGGTGCACCGAGGCCGCGGCCGCCGCGTCGAGGTCGCCCAGCCGGACGATTCGGGCGGCCGCCTTGCGTGGTGTCTGCGACTCGTCCGGCGCGATGCCGAAGTCCCACGCCGTGTCGGTCAGCTCCTGCCAGACGGCCAGCGTGTGCCGCGCCGCGTCCGCCTCACTGCGGCCGTGCGCCCCGAGCCGCACCGTGCGCGTCCGCAGCCGCCACAGCATCGGCGCCAGGGGGAGTGCGAGGACGGCGAGACCGGCGAGGGCCCACAGCAGGAACGCGTACCACTTCGGGCCGTCGTCGTCCGTGGGCAGCGCGGCCGCGGGCGACTCGCTCGCGCAGCCGCCGTCCAGCTTCCTCTGCTCCGGGGTGCAGGACTCCCTCGCCGACGGCGCCGAGGAGGGCGCGGTGGACGTCGTCTCGGACGGCCGCACCGGGTCCGGCACCGAGTTGTCCGGGCTGTCGGGCAGGGTGTACGACGGGATCGAGCCGCGGTTCGGGGTGGGCTCGAAGCGGGTCCAGCCCACGCCCTCGAAGTACAGCTCCGGCCAGGCGTGCGCGTCGCGCAGCCCCACCGACACCGAGCCGTCGGCCTGCGGGGAACCGGGCGCGAAGCCCACCGCCACCCGGGCCGGGATGCCCAGGGAGCGGGCCATCGCCGCCATCGCGAACGAGAAGTGGACGCAGAAGCCCTGCTTGTCCTTCAGGAAGCGGGCGATGGCCTGCGAGCCGCTGCCCACCTGCACCTGCGTGTCGTACTCGAAGCCGCCGGTCACGGCGAACCAGTCCTGGAGCTTGACCGCCTGGTCGTACGGGTTGGCGGCGCCCGCGGTGACCTGGCGGGCGGTGCGGCCCACCACCGACGGCAGCGAGTCGGGCAGTTCGGTGAAGTCGCCCTCGATGTCCGCGGGCGGCGGCCCCGCCGCGGCGAGCTGCTTCGCCGTCGGCTGCATCTCCAGGCTCTTGACCTGGTACGTCAGGCCCCGCGTGTTCTGCCCGTGGTCGCCGACCAGGGTCATGCCCACCGGCTCGTAGCGCCAGTTGCCGCTGATGCGCACACCGCTCGGCGGGTACGGCATGGGCAGCCAGTCCTGGGCGTACCAGTCGGCCGCCGTGATCGTGGTGTCGACCTCCCTGCGCTTGACGTCCGGGCTGAGGCCGACCGGGTCCGGGAAGGTGCCGCCGGGCACGGCGGTGATGGACCGCCGGGACGGCTTCCACGTGGTGCCGTCGAAGTCGTCCAGGGACACGATCCGCAGATACAGGTCCGAGACGTCTTTCATCTTCGTCCGCACGGACAGGACCTGCTGGTCGTCGTCCGCGTTCAGGCTGTCCCGCAGCGACACCAGCGGGTTCACCGCGGAGATCGTGCCCCCGCCGCCGGGGCCGCCGCCCGCGCCGGCTCCCACGGAGTCCAGCAGGCCGCCGTTCATCGCGGGCAGGCCCAGCGGCACCACCAGCGCGATGCCCAGCGCGACCACGCCGATGCGCCGGCCGGTACGGACCGGGGCGACCGCGCCGCTCGGCTCGGCGCCGGACGTACGCGGAGCGCCGCCGAACACCCGGCCCCACTGCGACAGCCGGTCCCGCCCCTCGGCCAGCAGCAGCATCAGATAGCCGGCCGCCGCCACCAGGAACCACAGCCAGTCCGTACCCCCGTCGGACAGCCCGGCGGCCACGGAGTACAGCGCGAGCAGGGGCAGCCCGGCCGGGGCGGCGCTGCGGAACGTCACCGCGAGGGTGTCCACCAGCAGCCCGATGACCAGGACCCCGCCGATGAGCATCAGCCGGATGCCGTCGGACTCCAGGGGAGCCGGGATGGCGTACCGGGCGATGTCGTCCCCGCCCTGCTGGAGCAGGACCGCGAAGCGGTCGAAGGCCTGCGGCCCGGGGATCAGCCCGGCCAGGGCCTGCTCACGGGCGAACACGAAGGTCAGCAGCGCGACGGTGACCACGGCCTGCGCCGCGACGGTCAGCGGCCGGGCCAGCGGCACCCTGCGGGCTGCGGCACCGACGCCCGACTGCAGGGCCAGCAGGAAGGCCGCCTGCACGATCCAGGTGGCCGGCTTGACCAGGGGCAGCAGGGCGCACGCGGCCATCAGCGTGGCCGCCCAGGCGCCCAGGGTCAGTCGTACCCGCCCGCTCATCCCGGTCCCTCCCCGCCGCTCGCGGCGGCCACGCCCCTGCGCTCCCGGTCGGCCTGCCGCCACACCTCGTCCACGGAGGCGCCCCGCGGCACCCGCAGGGCCGTCCAGCCGGCCTCCCGCAGCATGCGCAACCGGTCTTCGCTCCTGTCCGACGGACCGGGGACGTCGCTCGGTTCCCGGACCCAACTCTCGCTGTCCAGCACGAAGGCGACCGCACCCGGGCTGCGCTGCCGCATCCGGCCCAGCACCGCCGCCTGGTCCTCGTCCAGGTCGCCGAGGAAGGCCACCAGCAGTCCCTCGTTCCCGCCGCGCAGCACGTCGTAGGCCCGGGACAGGCCCGCGCCGTCGGAGTGGTCGATCACCGCGAGGGTGTCCATCATCAGCCCGGCCGCGTCCGCCGACTCCTGGCTCGCACCCGCGAAGCCGTCACCGCCCTCACCGGGCACCGCGTTGCCGGTGTCCGTCAACAGCCGCACCGAGTAGCCCCGTTCGAGCATGTGCACCAGCACGGACGCGGCGCCCGACACGGCCCACTCGAAGGCCGCGTCCGGTCCCGCGCCCTGGTAGGCGATGCCCCGGGTGTCCAGCAGCACCGTGCAGCGGGCGCGCTGTGGCTGCTCCTCGCGGCGCACCATCAGCTCGCCGTAGCGGGCGGTGGAGCGCCAGTGCACGCGGCGCAGGTCGTCGCCGTAGCGGTAGCCGCGCGGGATCACGTCGTCCTCGCCGGCCAGCGCGAGCGAACGCTGCCGGCCGTCGCCGTACCCCTTGGCCTCACCGCTGAGGCGTACCGGCGCCAGCGGCTCCACGCGCGGGATGACGGTGAGCGTGTCGTACGTCGAGAAGGACCGGGTCAGCTCGCACATGCCGAACGGGTCGGTCAGGCGCAGCTGGAGCGGACCCAGCGGATAGCGGCCGCGCAGGTCGGAGCGCACCCGGTAGGAGACCTCGCGCCGGCCGCCCGCCTCGACCCGGTCCAGCACGAAGCGGGGCCGGGGGCCGAGCACGTACGGCACCCGGTCCTGGAGCATCAGCAGCCCCGTGGGCAGCCGGGAGACGTTGTCCATCCGCAGGTGGACCCGGGCCTCGCTGCCCGCGGGCACGCGCGCGGGGGAGAGCCGGCGGCTGCCCGCGACCCGGTAGCGGGTGCGGTACAGCACCGCCGCGCACACCAGCGGCAGTACCGCCAGCAGGAGACCCACGCGCAGCAGGTCGGCCTGCCCGAGCACGTAGGAGCAGATCGCGGCCGCGACACCGGCGGCCAGGAAGGAGCGTCCGCGGGTGGTCAGACCGGCCAGGGCGGTGCGGATGCCGCCCTTCTCGCCCCGGTCGGCTTCCGCGTGCCCCGTCCCCGCGGTCGTCATCACAGCCTCCGCGGCGGCTGCTGGGGATAGGCCGGCGCCGTACGGTCGAGGCCGCCGAAACCGCTCTGCTGTGGCGGCGCCGCGGTCGGCACCGGGGTGCGCTGAAGGATCTCGTCGACCACCTGCTCGGCGGTGCGCCGGTTGAGCTGGGCCTGGGCGGTGGGCAGCAGCCGGTGGGCCAGGACGGCGCCGGCGAGGGCCTGCACGTCGTCCGGCAGCGCGTACTCCCTGCCGCTGAGGGCCGCGGACGCCTTCGCCGCGCGCAGCAGGTGCAGCGTCGCGCGCGGGGAGGCGCCGAGTCTCAGGTCGGGGTGCGTGCGCGTGGCGCCGACCAGGTCGACCGCGTAGCGCCGGACCGGCTCGGCGACGTGCACGCCGCGCACCGCCTCGATCAGCTTGAGGATCTCGTGCGCGTGGGCCACGGGCTGGAGGTCCTCCAGCGGCGAGACGCCGCCGTGCACGTCCAGCATCTGGAGCTCGGCCTCCGCGCTCGGGTAGCCGACCGACACCCGGGCCATGAAGCGGTCGCGCTGGGCCTCCGGCAGCGGGTAGGTGCCCTCCATCTCGACGGGGTTCTGCGTCGCCACCACCATGAAGGGGCTGGGCAGCTCGTAGGTCTTGCCGTCGATGGTGACCTGGCGCTCCTCCATCGACTCCAGGAGCGCGGACTGCGTCTTGGGCGAGGCGCGGTTGATCTCGTCGCCGATCACCACCTGCGCGAAGATCGCGCCCGGCTTGAACTCGAAGTCACGGCGCTGCTGGTCCCAGATGGACACGCCGGTGATGTCCGACGGCAGCAGGTCCGGCGTGAACTGGATGCGGCGCACCGAGCAGTCGATGGACCGCGCCAGTGCCTTGGCCAGCATCGTCTTGCCGACACCCGGGACGTCCTCGATCAGCAGATGTCCCTCGGCGAGCAGTACGGTCAGCGAGAGCCGTACGACCTCGGGCTTGCCCTCGATCACGCCTTCCACCGACTCCCGCACGCGCTCCACCACGGCGGTCAGATCAGTGAGGCTCGCTCGATCGTCATAGGTCGTCACCCGGCCCTCCTCGGCCTTTCCCGCGCCCCCAAGGAGCACGGGATACCCCATTTTCCCGGGCCGACGCCGCATGACGCAGGCCGGCCCACCCCGAACCACGGACACCACGCGTGAAAAGTTCCGCGTGACGCCACTCCCGCATTCTTGCTGCCGTTACCGTTTCGTGTCACTCGACTGTGGACAACTGGCCGCGATATGTCGGTCTTACGACCATTCGAACGCGTGACTGACAGGCTTTCGACAGCTACAGCAGGTGGCTTTCCGGGGCGGACGGCCCACGGCGTCCAGGCCTGCGGGCCGGGTCAGGAGGCCGGATCGACCTCGCGCAGCAGGCCGGTCTTCACGTCGAACACGAATCCGCGCACGTCATCGGTGTGCGGCACGAACGGCGAGGTGCGGATCCGCTGCATCGACTGCCGTACGTCCTGCTCGGCGTCCTGGAAGGACTCCACCGCCCAGGACGGACGCTGCCCGACCTCGGCCTCCAGCTCGCCCCGGAAGTCCTCGGTGAGGGTCTCCATGCCGCAGCCGGTGTGGTGGACGAGGACGACGCTGCGCGTGCCCAGCTTGCGCTGGCTGATGGTGAGCGAGCGGATCACGTCGTCGGTGACGACGCCGCCGGCGTTGCGGATCGTGTGACAGTCGCCGAGTTCGAGGCCGAGCGCCTGCAGCGGGTCGAGGCGGGCGTCCATGCATGCCACGACGGCGACGTGCAGGGCGGGGCTGGCGGCCATGTCGGCGTGGCCGAAGTCGGCCGCGTACCGGGCGTTCGCCTCGACGAGGCGGTCGGTGACCGTGCCGCCGGCCGCTATGGCGCTCTCCGAACCTGTGGGAACCGATGCAGAAGTCGTCATAGGTATGACGTTACTGGTCACACCCCGTCCAGGCCTCCTGTGGGAGTCGACAAAGAATGCCGTCGGCAGGCGGTTGTGAGGTAACCCACAAGGGTGGCGTACCGGTCTCCGCGCGAACGGCGGCGACGCGCAGGCCGGTTGATTGACCGCGCGACAGGGTGGACTAAAGTGACGCGAAGCGGGAGGCGAGACTCTCCCCGCTGGACTGATTTCTTCGGAGACCCCGGCGACGACCGGAGATCTCCCCGCGCGCGCGGCGCGTACGTACGGCTCGGCCTCCTCCCGCTCCCGGCCGGCTGACGCTTCCGGCGCCGGCCGGCCGCCCCTTCACCGGGGCCCCAGCGAAGCTGGGAACGGGCGGGGACCCGGCGGTGCGTACGGCCGCGCCGGATCTGAGAGGGCCCCTTGAGCGAGAGTCGACACGTCCCGGTGATGCTCCAGCGGTGCCTGGATCTGCTGGCACCCGCCCTGGAGGGCCCGGACGCGGTGGTCGTCGACTGCACTCTCGGCCTCGGCGGGCACAGCGAGGCACTCCTGGAGAGGTTCCCCGCCGTCCGGCTCGTCGCCCTCGACCGCGACAAGGAGGCCCTGCGCCTGTCCGGCGAGCGCCTCGCCCCCTACGGGGAGCGCGCCACGCCGGTCCACGCCGTCTACGACGAACTCCCCGAGGTGCTCGACCGGCTCGGCATCGCGCGCGTGCAGGGCGTCCTGTTCGACCTGGGCGTCTCCTCCATGCAGCTCGACGAGGCCGACCGCGGCTTCGCCTACGCCCAGGACGCCCCGCTCGACATGCGCATGGACCAGACGACCGGCGTCAGCGCCGCCGAGGTCCTCAACACCTACCCGCCGGGCGAGCTGGTGCGCATCCTGCGGGCCTACGGCGAGGAGAAGCAGGCCAAGCGGATCGTCAGCGCGATCGTGCGCGAGCGGGAGAAGGAGCCGTTCAGCAGCAGCGCGCGGCTGGTCGAGCTGATCCGCGACGCCCTGCCGCAGGCCGCAAAGCGCACCGGCGGCAACCCGGCCAAGCGCACCTTCCAGGCCCTGCGCATCGAGGTCAACGGTGAGCTCTCCGTCCTGGAGCGGGCGATCCCGGCCGCCGTGAAGACGCTCGACGTGGGCGGACGGATCGCCGTGCTGTCGTACCACTCGCTGGAGGACCGGCTGGTCAAGCAGGTCTTCGCGGCGGGCGCCGCCACCACCGCGCCGCCCGGACTGCCCGTCGTGCCCGAGCGCTACCAGCCGCGGCTCAAGCTGCTCACCCGCGGTGCCGAACTCCCCACCGAAGAGGAGATCGCCGAGAACCGGCGGGCGGCACCGGCGCGGCTGCGCGGGGCCCAGCGCATCAGGGAGGACGTCGAGTGAGGCGTGTGCAGGCCGGACCGAGGGAGCGTGCGTGAGCGGCAAACCCGAACTGAAGGGGAGGGCGGCCCGACTCGCCCGGCTCCTCCCGACCGGCCCCGGGCAGGCGGCCCGCACGCCCTTCGTCCTCCTGGTCGTCCTCCTCCTCGGCGGCGGTCTCATCGCCCTCCTGGTGCTGAACTCGGCCCTCAGCGAAGGCGCGTTCAAGCTCGACGACCTCCAGCGCGGGACCAAGAACCTCACCGACGAGGAGCAGGCCCTCCAGCGGGACATCGACGCCTACTCCGCCCCCGACGCCCTGATGCGCCGCGCCCGCGAGCTCGGCATGGTGCCCGGCGGCGACCCCGCCTTCCTCGCTCCCGACGGCACCGTCAAGGGCGTCCCCGGCGCGGCCCCCGGTGTCCCGCAGTCCTCCGTGCACACCCCCCTGGTCCTCGCCCCCGAGGCCATGACCGACGGCCCTCCTTCGACCCCCGGCAGGTGACGGAAGTGTCCGACAGGGAACCGCCCCGCCGTCGCGTGCCCGGCCCCGCCAGGCCCGCCCGCCCCGACGCCCGGCGGCGTCCCGGCCCCGGTGCCCGTCCGGCCCGGCGACCGGGGCAGGGCCGCCCGGCGGCACCCAAGCCGCTGCGGCTCGGCAGCCCCCGCCCCCGCCTGCGCCTGGTCGGACTCGCCCTGACCCTGGTCCTGTCCGCCTTCGTCGTGCGGCTCTTCCAGGTGCAGGCCGTCGACGCGAGCACGTACGCCGCCAAGGCCGAGCAGAACCGCTACGTCGGGCAGGTGCTGGCCGCAGACCGGGGCGAGATCACCGACCGGTCCGGTGTGGCCCTCGCGACCAGCGAGGACGCCTACGACATCACCGCCGACCCCACGATGTTCGCCCCGAAGATGCTGAAGATCGGGGACGGCCCCGAACAGGCGGCGGCCCTCCTCGCGCCCATCCTCGGCCAGGAGCAGGAAGCCCTGGTCGAGAAGCTGCGCCCGGAGAACAAGGCCCTGCGCTACGTCAAACTGGCCTCCCGCCAGACCCCGCAGGTCTGGAAGCAGATCAAGGATCTCAAGTCGGCGCTCTCCAAGAAGGCGGAGACGGACAAGTCCACGCCCAACGTCCTCTCGGGCGTGTTCTCCGTCGCCACCAGCAAGCGCGTGTACCCGGGCGGCGACCTCGCCGCCGGGATACTGGGCTGGGTCAACGGCGAGGGCAAGCCCGGCGGCGGCATCGAGCTACAGCTGAACAAGCAGCTCGCCGGCAAGGACGGCAAGATCCGCTACGCCCAGTCCGGCGGCCGTCTCGTGCCCACCGCGGGCTCCACCGAGACACCGGCCGTCCCCGGCAGCGACGTCGAGCTCACCATCGACCGCGACATCCAGTGGGCCGCCCAGAACGCCATCAGCGACCAGGTGAAGGAGTCCGCGGCCGACCGCGGCTACGTCATCGTCCAGGACACCCGCACCGGGCAGATCCTGGCCATGGCCAACTCGCCCGGCTTCGACCCGAACGACCTGTCGGACGCGGACCCGGCAGCCCTCGGCAACGCCGCCCTCCAGGACGCCTTCGAGCCCGGTTCCACCGCCAAGGTCATGTCGATGGCGGCCGTCCTCCAGGAGGACGCCGCCACGCCGGGCACGCACGTGGTCGTCCCCAACCGGCTGCACCGCGGCGACCGGCTCTTCAAGGACGACATCGACCACCCGACCTGGTACCTGACGCTCAACGGCGTCCTCGCCAAGTCCAGCAACATCGGCACCATCCTCGCCACCGGGCAGCTCGGCAAGACCCAGGCCCAGGCCAACAAGGTCCTCTACGACTACCTGCGCAAGTTCGGCCTCGGCAGCTACACCGGGCTGGGCTTCCCCGGCGAGACCAAGGGCATCCTCGCCCCGCCCGACAAGTGGTCGACCTCGCAGCAGTACACGATCCCTTTCGGCCAGGGCGTCTCCATCAACGCCATGCAGGCGGCCTCGGTGTACTCGACCATCGCCAACGGCGGGGTCCGCATCGAGCCCACCCTCGTGCGCGGCACCAAGGGACCGGACGGGCGCTTCACCCCCGCCCCGAAACCCGCGGAGAACCGGGTCGTCAGCGCCAAGACCGCGAAGACCCTCGCCCAGATGCTGGAGTCGGTCGTGGACGACGAGGAGGGCACCGGCACCAAGGCGCGCATCCCCGGCTACCGCGTCGCGGGCAAGACGGGTACCGCCAACCGCGTGGATCCGGCCACCGGCAAGTACCACGGCTACACCTCGTCGTTCGCCGGGTTCGCGCCCGCCGACAAGCCCCGCGTCACCGTCTACTGCGCCATCCAGAACGCCACCCGGGGCAGCTACTTCGGCGGTCAGATCTGCGGACCCGTCTACAAGAAGGTCATGGAGTTCGCACTGAAGTCCCTCCAGGTCCCGCCGACCGGTGCCAAGCCCGCGAAGCTGCCCGTCTCCTTCAAGCAGTGATCAGGGCCCCACGCCCTGCCCCGTACTCAGCCCCACCGAGCCACCAGGACCGCCTCCGTGACAACGATCACCCCGCAGCCCGGGAACCAGAGCAGCCCCAGCCCCTCACTTCGCCCGGAGGCGGGTACGCCCGGTACGCTCACCGCCGTGCCACACGCTGATCAGTCCCAAACCACCCAGAAGGGCCATCCCGTGACATACCCCGGGCCGCCCAGGCCGGTACAGGTCTCCGCCACACCCCTCGCGGAACTCGCCGATCAGCTGGGTGCTTCCGCGCCGGAGAGCGCCGCCGAGGTCACGGGCATCACCCATGACTCGCGCGCCGTCCGCCCCGGCGACCTGTACGCCGCCCTCCCGGGGGCCCGGCTGCACGGTGCCGACTTCGTCAACCAGGCCGCGGGCCTCGGTGCCGCCGCCGTGCTGACCGACCCGACGGGGGCCGAGCGCGCCGCCGCGTCCGGACTGCCGGTGCTGGTCGTCGACGACCCGCGCGGGCGGATGGGCGAACTGGCCGCCACCATCTACGGCCACCCCGGCCGGGACCTGCTCCAGATCGGCATCACCGGCACCTCCGGCAAGACCACCACGGCCTACCTCGTCGAGGGCGGCCTGAAGACGGTTCGGTCCACCGGCCTGATCGGCACGGTCGAGATGCGCATCGGTGACGAGCGCATCAAGTCCGAGCGCACCACCCCCGAAGCCACCGACCTCCAGGCCCTGTTCGCCGTCATGCGCGAACGCGGTGTCGACGCGGTGGCCATGGAGGTCTCCAGCCACGCCCTGGTGCTGGGCCGCGTCGACGGCTGCGTCTTCGACATCGGCGTCTTCACCAACCTCAGCCCGGAGCACATGGAGTTCCACTCCGACATGGAGGACTACTTCCAGGCGAAGGCGCAGCTGTTCACCCCGAAACGGGGCAAACTCGGCGTGGTCAACGTCGACGACGAGTACGGCCGCAGGCTGGCGAAGGAAGCCACCGTCCCGGTCGTCACCTACTCCGCCGAGGGGCACCCCGACGCCGACTGGCGCGCCGAGGACGTCGAGGTCGGCCGGCTCGACTCGACCTTCACCGTCATCGGTCCCAAGGGCGAGCGGATCGCCGCCACATCGCCGCTGCCGGGCCCGTTCAACGTGGCCAACACCCTCGCCGCGATCGTCGCCCTCGCCGTCGCCGGCCTCGACCCGCAGGCCGCCGCCGACGGTGTCGCCGCCGTCCCCGGCGTTCCGGGCCGTCTGGAGCGCGTGGACGCGGGCCAGCCCTACCTCGCGGTCGTCGACTACGCCCACAAGACCGACGCCGTCGAGTCCGTGCTGCGCGCCCTGCGCAAGGTCACCGAGGGCAGGCTGCACATCGTCCTCGGCTGCGGCGGCGACCGCGACACGACCAAGCGCGAGCCGATGGGCGCCGCGGCGGCCCGGCTCGCCGACACCGCCACACTGACCTCCGACAACCCCCGCGGCGAGGACCCCCTCGCGATCCTCGCCACGATGCTCCAGGGCGCGGCCTCCGTGCCCGCCCACGAGCGCGGCGAGGTGCAGGTCTTCGAGGACCGGGCCGCCGCGATCGCCGCCGCCGTCGCCCGCGCCGAACCCGGCGACACCGTGCTGGTGGCGGGCAAGGGCCACGAGCAGGGCCAGGACATCGCCGGGGTGGTCCGTCCCTTCGACGACCGCCAGGTGCTGCGCGAAGCCATCCAGAAGACCCAGGGATGAAAATCCAGAAGACCCAGGGGATGAACTTGTGATCGCCCTCTCCCTCGCCGAGATCGCAGAAGTCGTCGGCGGGCAGACGCACGACATACCGGATCCGTCCGCCCAGGTCACCGGCCCGGTCGTCCGGGACTCCCGCGAGGCGGGGCCGGGCAGCCTGTTCGTGGCCTTCGCCGGGGAGCGCGTGGACGGCCATGACTTCGCGGCGGCGGTCGTCGAGGCGGGAGCGGTGGCCGTGCTCGGCACCCGCCCCGTCGGCGTGCCGGCGATCGTCGTGGACGACGTCCAGGCCGCCCTCGGCGCCCTCGCCCGGCACGTCGTACGGCGTCTCGGCGCCACCCTCGTCGCCCTCACCGGCTCGGCGGGCAAGACCAGCACCAAGGACCTCATCGCGCAGGTGCTCCAGCGCAAGGCGCCGACGGTGTTCACGCCCGGCTCGCTCAACAACGAGATCGGGCTGCCGCTGACCGCGCTGAGCGCCACCGAGGAGACCAGGTTCCTGGTCCTGGAGATGGGTGCCCGCGGCATCGGGCACATCAGTTACCTCGCCGGCCTGACACCCCCCAAGGTCGGCCTGGTCCTCAACGTGGGCAGCGCCCACATCGGCGAGTTCGGCGGCCGCGAGCAGATCGCACAGGCCAAGGGCGAACTGGTGGAGGCACTGCCGTCCGAGGCCGACGGCGGCACCGCGATCCTCAACGCGGACGACCCCTACGTCCGGGCCATGGCCTCCCGTACGAAGGCGAAAGTGCTGTTCTTCGGAGAGTCCGGCGAAGCGGACGTTCGTGCCGAGAACGTGCGACTCACGGACGCCGGACAGCCCTCGTTCAGGCTTCACACACCCTCCGGTGCAAGCGATGTGACCATGCGCCTGTACGGTGAGCACCACGTGTCGAACGCGCTCGCCGCGGCCGCCGTCGCCCACGAGTTGGGCATGTCCGCTGACGAGATCGCCGTCGCGCTCTCCGAGGCGGGCTCCCTCTCCCGCTGGCGGATGGAGGTCACCGAGCGCCCGGACGGCGTGACGGTCGTCAACGACGCCTACAACGCGAACCCCGAGTCCATGCGAGCCGCTCTGCGCGCGCTCGCGGCGATGGGCAAGGGGCGTCGTACGTGGGCGGTGCTCGGCAAGATGGCCGAGCTCGGGGACGAGGCTCTCGCCGAGCACGACGCGGTCGGGCGGCTCGCCGTCCGGCTCAACGTCAGCAAGCTCGTCGCGGTCGGTGGCAGGGAAGCCGCCTGGCTGCAACTGGGCGCATATAACGAGGGTTCGTGGGGTGAGGAGTCGGTGCACGTGTCCGACGCACAGGCGGCGGTCGACCTGTTGCGCAGCGAGTTGCGCCCGGGGGACGTCGTGCTCGTGAAGGCGTCCCGTTCGGTCGGTCTGGAGAGCGTGGCGCAGGCGCTCGTCGAGACCGGTGCCGAGGGTGAGGTTTCCGCCCGATGATGAAGCAGATCCTGTTCGCAGGAGTCATTGGTCTCTTTCTCACGCTGGTCGGCACCCCGCTGCTGATCAAGCTCCTCGCGCGCAAGGGCTACGGCCAGTACATCCGCGACGACGGCCCGCGCGAGCACGCCAGCAAGCGCGGTACGCCGACCATGGGCGGCATCGCCTTCATCCTGGCGACGGTCGCCGCGTACTTCCTGGCCAAGGTGATCACGGGTTATCTGGACCCGGATGTCGACGCGGCGCCGACCTTCTCGGGCCTGCTGGTGCTCGGCCTGATGGTCGGCATGGGCCTGGTCGGCTTCCTCGACGACTACATCAAGATCGTCAAGCGGCGTTCGCTCGGTCTGCGCGCCAAGGCGAAGATGGCCGGCCAGCTGATCGTCGGCATCGGCTTCGCCGTGCTGTCGCTGCAGTTCGCGGACAACCGCGGCAACACCCCGGCCTCCACCAAGCTGTCGTTCATCACGGACTTCGGCTGGACGATCGGCCCTGTGCTGTTCGTGGTCTGGGCGCTGTTCATGATTCTCGCGATGTCGAACGGCGTGAACCTGACCGACGGTCTGGACGGTCTGGCCACCGGCGCCTCGGTGCTCGTCTTCGGTGCCTACACCTTCATCGGTGTCTGGCAGTTCCAGGAGTCCTGCGCCAACGCGCAGACGCTGACCAACCCGGGCGCGTGTTACGAGGTGCGCGACCCGCTCGACCTCGCGGTGGTGGCCTCCGCGCTGATGGGTGCCTGTCTTGGCTTCCTGTGGTGGAACACCTCGCCGGCCAAGATCTTCATGGGCGACACCGGTTCGCTCGCCCTCGGCGGTGTGCTCGCCGGCCTCGCGATCTGCTCCCGCACCGAACTGCTCCTCGCCATCCTCGGCGGCCTGTTCGTCCTGATCACCATGTCCGTGGTGATCCAGGTCGGTTCCTTCCGCCTCACCGGGAAGCGCGTCTTCCGGATGGCGCCACTCCAGCACCACTTCGAACTCAAGGGCTGGTCCGAGGTGCTCGTCGTGGTCCGCTTCTGGATCATCCAGGGCATTTGTGTGATCGTCGGACTCGGCCTCTTCTACGCAGGATGGGCAGCGGACAAGTGACTTCCTCGGAGCCCTTCGACTTCCAGGGCAAGCACGTCACCGTCGCCGGGCTCGGCGTCTCCGGCGTCCCGGCGGCCAAGGTGCTGCACGGCCTCGGCGCGACCGTCACGGTCGTCAACGACGGCGCCGACGAGCGCGCGCGGGCGCAGGCGGCCGAACTGGAGGCGCTCGGCGTCACTGTGCGCCTCGGTGACGGCGACACCCTGCCGGAGGGCACCGAGCTGATCGTCACCGCGCCCGGCTGGAAGCCGGACAAGCCGCTGTTCGCTGCGGCGGAGCAGCAGGGCGTGCCCGTCTGGGGCGATGTCGAACTGGCCTGGCGCCTGCGCGGCCCCGACGCCGCCGACTGGCTCGCCGTCACCGGCACCAACGGCAAGACCACCACCGTCCAGATGCTGACGTCGATCCTGAAGGCGGCGGGCCTGCGCACGGCCGCCGTCGGCAACATCGGCGTCTCCCTGCTGGACGCGGTGCTCGGCGAGGAGCAGTACGACGTCCTGGCCGTGGAACTCTCCAGCTACCAGCTGCACTGGGCGCCCTCCCTGCGCGCCCACTCGGCGGCCGTGCTGAACCTCGCCCCCGACCACCTCGACTGGCACGGCTCCATGGAGGCGTACGCCGCCGACAAGGGCCGTATCTACGAGGGCAATCGCGTCGCCTGCGTCTACAACGTCGCCGACAAGGCGACCGAGGACCTGGTCCGCGCGGCCGACGTCGAGGAGGGCTGCCGGGCCGTCGGCTTTACCCTCGGCACCCCGGCGCCGTCCCAACTCGGCGTCGTGGAGGGCATCCTGGTCGACCGCGCCTTCGTCGAGGACCGGCACAAGAACGCCCAGGAACTCGCCGAGGTCGGCGACGTCAACCCGCCGGCCCCGCACAACATCGCCAACGCCCTCGCGGCGGCGGCCCTCGCCCGCGCCTACGGCGTGCCCGCCAGGGCCGTGCGGGACGGCCTGCGGGCGTTCACCCCGGACGCCCACCGCATCGCGCACGTGGCGGACGTGGACGGGGTCGCCTACGTCGACGACTCCAAGGCCACCAACACGCATGCGGCGGAAGCCTCGTTGGCGGCGTACGAGCCGATCGTGTGGATCGCGGGCGGGCTCGCGAAGGGCGCGACCTTCGACGAGCTGGTCGCCAAGTCGGCGAAGCGGCTGCGGGGCGCCGTGCTGATCGGCGCGGACCGCGCGCTCATCCGGGAAGCCCTCGCGCGACACGCCCCGCAGGTACCCGTCGTCGACCTCGACCGGACCGACACTGGGGCGATGCGCGCGGCGGTCCGGGAGGCGCGGAAACTCGCTCAGGCGGGCGACACGGTGCTGCTGGCTCCGGCCTGTGCCTCCATGGACATGTTCGCCAACTACAACAAGCGCGGGGACGCTTTCGCGGACGCCGTCCGTGAGCTCGGCTCCGCCGACGGCTGACCCGGGTCCGCCTCGCCCGGCGGCGGTGCCGGGCGTACCTGGGAGGGACGCGTGACACGGATGTGGCTGGTGCCCGAGCGGCCAGGGGGCGTGCACCGCGCAACGCCCCCCTCCGGCATGGCAGGGTGAGCCGCTGTGCCCACCAGCCGCACCGGACGGCCTCCGACCCCGCGCGCCCCCAAGCGCCCCGCCGCGCCCCGGCTCGCGCGGGAGAACCGCGCCCTGAGCCTCTACGCCCGCGCACGCAGGGGCTGGGACCGACCGCTGACCGCCTACTACCTGATCCTCGGCGGCAGTCTGCTGATCACCGTGCTGGGTCTGGTGATGGTCTACTCGGCCTCCCAGATCACCGCGCTTCAGATGTCGCTGCCCGGTTCGTACTTCTTCCGCAAGCAGCTGCTCGCGGCGGGGATCGGCACCGGTCTGCTGCTCGCGGCCTCGCGGATGCCGGTGAGACTGCACCGGGCGCTCGCCTACCCCATCCTCGCGGGCGCCGTCTTCCTCATGGTCCTGGTGCAGATCCCGGGGATAGGGGTGTCGGTCAACGGCAACCAGAACTGGATCTCCCTCGGCGGCTCCTTCCAGATCCAGCCCAGCGAGTTCGGCAAGCTCGCCCTCGTGCTGTGGGGCGCCGACCTGCTCGCCCGCAAGCAGGACAGGAAGCTGCTGACCCAGTGGAAGCACATGCTCGTGCCGCTGGTGCCGGCCGCGTTCATGCTGCTCGGCCTGATCATGATCGGCGGCGACATGGGCACCGCGATCATCCTCACGGCCATCCTGTTCGGCCTGCTCTGGCTGGCCGGCGCCCCCACGCGGCTGTTCGCCGGGGTGCTGTCGATCGCCGCCGTCCTCGGCCTGATCCTCATCAAGACCAGCCCCAACCGCATGGCCCGGCTCCAGTGCCTGGGCGCCACCGAGCCCCAGTCGGGACCTGTCGACTGCTGGCAGGCCGTGCACGGGATCTACGCCCTCGCCTCGGGCGGAATCTTCGGCTCCGGGCTCGGTGCGAGTGTGGAGAAATGGGGCCAACTACCCGAAGCCCACACCGACTTCATCTTCGCCGTCACCGGTGAGGAACTGGGCCTGGCGGGGACGCTGTCGGTACTCGCCCTCTTCGCGGCTCTAGGCTATGCGGGTATCCGCGTGGCCGGACGCACGGAGGACCCCTTCGTGAGGTATGCCGCGGGAGGCGTGACCACCTGGATCACGGCCCAGGCCGTGATCAACATCGGTGCGGTGCTCGGTCTGCTGCCGATCGCCGGCGTCCCTCTCCCGCTGTTCTCCTACGGAGGATCCGCCCTGTTGCCGACCATGTTCGCCATCGGGTTGCTGATCGCCTTCGCGCGTCAGGACCCCGCTGCGCGGATGGCGCTTGCGATGCGGCAACCCCGCTTTGGTAGAAAGCGGGGGGCGGGGGGCACCGGTTCCGGTCGGAGTCCCCGGAGATGGAACACGATGCGACGGCGTGCCTCGGTGGCGCGCTCGTCCGGAGAGCGGTGAATTTCGGTGCATGTCGTACTCGCCGGCGGAGGAACCGCGGGCCACATCGAGCCCGCGCTCGCCCTCGCGGACGCCCTGCGCAGGCAGGACCCGAGCGTGGGCATCACGGCCCTGGGCACGGAGCGCGGCCTCGAGACCCGTCTCGTACCCGAGCGCGGGTACGAACTCGCGCTGATCCCCGCCGTTCCGCTGCCGCGCAAGCCCACCCCCGAACTGATCACCGTCCCGGGCCGGCTGCGCGGCACCATCAAGGCGACCGAGCAGATCCTGGAGCGCACCAGGGCCGACGCCGTGGTCGGCTTCGGCGGCTACGTCGCCCTGCCCGGCTACCTCGCGGCCAAGCGCCTGGGCGTGCCGATCGTGATCCACGAGGCCAACGCCCGCCCGGGCCTGGCCAACAAGATCGGCTCGCGGTACGCCAGCCAGGTCGCCGTCTCCACGCCCGACAGCAAGCTGCGGGGCGCCCGCTACATCGGTATCCCGCTGCGCCGCTCCATCGCCACGCTCGACCGGGCCGCCGTACGCCCCGAGGCCCGGGCCGCGTTCGGCCTCGACCCGAACCTGCCCACCCTGCTGGTCACCGGCGGCTCCCAGGGCGCCCGCCGCCTGAACGAGGTCGTCCAGCAGGTCGCGCCCTGGCTCCAGCAGGCCGGGATCCAGATCCTGCACGCGGTCGGCCCGAAGAACGAACTGCCGCAGGTCCACCAGATGCCGGGAATGCCCCCGTATATCCCGGTAAGTTACCTGGACCGGATGGACCTCGCGTACGCCGCGGCCGACATGATGCTCTGCCGCGCGGGTGCGATGACCGTCGCCGAACTCTCCGCCGTCGGGCTCCCGGCCGCCTACGTCCCGCTGCCCATCGGCAACGGCGAACAGCGGCTCAACGCCCAGCCGGTGGTCAAGGCCGGCGGCGGACTGCTGGTCGACGACGCGGAGCTGACCCCCGAGTGGGTCCAGCAGAACGTCCTGCCCGTGCTCGCCGATCCGCACCGGCTGTACCAGATGTCCCGCGCCGCCGCCGAGTTCGGCCGCCGGGACGCCGACGAGCTGCTCGTCGGCATGGTGTACGAGGCGATCGCCGCCAGTCGTGCACACCGATAGGACTGTATGACGGAAGGCAGGGAGCGTGGCCGGATCGACCACCGCCGAACGCGGTGAACGCCAGCAGGAGTCGTCCGGCCCGCCGCCCCGCCTGCGGTCGAGGCGGGCCAGACTCCGCGCGCTCGTCCTCCTGGGCCTCGCCCTGGTCTTCCTCGGCATCCCGACGATCTGGCTCTTCTACGGCTCCGACTGGCTGCGCGCCGAGCACGTCTCCGTGTCCGGCACCCGGGTCCTGACGCCCGATCAGGTCGAGTCCGCCGCTGAGGTTCCGCTCGGGAAGCCGCTGATTTCCGTCGACACCGGTGCGATCGAGACACGATTGCGCCGGAAATTGCCCCGAATTGACGCGGTTGACGTGGTCCGCTCCTGGCCTCATGGAATCGACCTGAAAGTGGTGGAGCGGACTCCGGTTCTGATTGTCCACAAGGGTGAAAAGTTCGTCGAAGTGGACGATGAAGGTGTCCGCTTCGCCACGGTTTCTGAAGCCCCGAAAGGCGTTCCGGCACTGGAATTGACGCTCTCCCGGTCCGGCTCCGCAGCCGCCAGCCTGCGCCGCTTCGGGGAGTCCCGGCTGGTGCGCGAGGCGGTCGGTGTCGCCCGCGCGGTTCCGGCCGCCGTCGCCCGCGAGACACGGACCGTCAAGGTCCGTTCCTACGACGACATCTCGCTGGAGTTGAGGGACGGACGCACGGTCGTCTGGGGGAGCAGCGAGAAGGGTGCCGCGAAGGCCCGTACCCTCACCGCCCTGATGAAAGCAACGCCCGATGCGGGGTACTTCGACGTGAGTGTGCCCACCGCCCCGGCGTCATCGCGGAGTTGACGCACATCAGCGCAGGCCAGCACCCTGGTTGGGCAGTGCTACGGCTGATCACATAGGGTGAAAAGAAAAACGGGAGGTTCGGCGTGTTCGTTGAACGTGCGCCACTTGTCGACTTAGTGTCCTGTTCAGAAGACTCCAAGGAACAGACACACTGGTAACCCTAAACTTCAGGGTTAGGGTTCGGGTCGGCGATACGGACCGTCCCATTCGGCATCAGTCGTCGGGTCGCGGGGCGCAGTGCGTCACGGTGATTCGGCGACACGTAACTCGAGGCGAGAGGCCTTCGACGTGGCAGCACCGCAGAACTACCTCGCAGTCATCAAAGTCATCGGTGTCGGCGGCGGTGGTGTCAATGCCATCAACCGGATGATCGAGGTCGGTCTCAAGGGCGTCGAGTTCATCGCCATCAACACCGACGCGCAAGCTCTGTTGATGAGCGACGCCGACGTCAAGCTGGACGTCGGCCGTGAACTCACCCGCGGACTCGGCGCCGGAGCCAACCCGGCCGTCGGCCGCAAGGCCGCCGAGGACCACCGCGAGGAGATCGAGGAGGTCCTCAAGGGGGCCGACATGGTCTTCGTGACAGCCGGTGAAGGCGGCGGCACCGGCACCGGCGGCGCGCCCGTCGTGGCCAACATCGCCCGCTCGCTCGGTGCCCTCACCATCGGCGTGGTCACGCGCCCGTTCACCTTCGAGGGACGGCGCCGCGCGAACCAGGCCGAGGACGGCATCGCCGAACTCCGCGAAGAGGTCGACACCCTCATCGTCATCCCGAACGACCGGCTGCTGTCCATCTCGGACCGCCAGGTCTCGGTGCTGGACGCCTTCAAGTCGGCCGACCAGGTCCTCCTCTCGGGTGTTCAGGGCATCACCGACCTCATCACCACCCCGGGCCTCATCAACCTCGACTTCGCCGACGTCAAGTCGGTCATGTCCGAGGCCGGCTCGGCCCTGATGGGCATCGGCTCGGCCCGCGGCGACGACCGCGCGGTGGCCGCGGCCGAGATGGCGATCTCCTCGCCGCTGCTGGAGGCGTCCATCGACGGCGCCCGCGGTGTCCTGCTCTCCATCTCCGGCGGCTCCGACCTCGGTCTGTTCGAGATCAACGAGGCCGCCCAGTTGGTGAGCGAGGCCGCCCACCCCGAAGCCAACATCATCTTCGGCGCGGTGATCGACGACGCCCTCGGCGACGAGGTCCGGGTCACCGTGATCGCGGCCGGCTTCGACGGCGGCCAGCCGCCCGCCAAGCGGGACAACGTCCTCGGTTCCTCCTCGGCCAAGCGGGAGGAGCCGGCCCCGGCGCGGCAGACCGAGAGCCGCCCGTCCTTCGGATCGCTCGGCAGCGTGACCCCGAAGGAGGACCCGGAGCCCGCTCCGGAGCCGGTCAAGGACATCCCGGTCGCTCCGCCGGTCACGCCGGCGCCGCGGACCTACTCGGACAGCGCGGCCGAGGAACTGGACGTACCGGACTTCCTCAAGTGATCCTTCAGTCGTGATAGGACAGCGCGAAAGCGCGAGCGGCGCGCACTTCGGCTTCACCGACCGGTGGGGCGGGGTGAGCGCCGCTCCGTATGAGGAGCTCAACCTCGGCGGGGCGGTCGGTGACGACCCCGACGCCGTACGCACCAACCGTGACCTGGCCGCCAAGTCCCTCGGCCTCGAGCCGGACCGGGTGGTCTGGATGAACCAGGTGCACGGGGCCGACGTCGCGATGGTGGACGGGCCGTGGGGATCTTCGGCCCCGGTCCCGTCGGTCGACGCGATCGTCACCACGCGCCGGGGGCTCGCCCTCGCCGTACTCACCGCCGACTGCGTGCCGGTGCTGCTCGCCGACCCCGTCGCCGGGGTCGCCGCCGCGGCCCACGCGGGCCGGCCCGGCATGATCGCCGGAGTGGTCCCGGCCGCGCTGCGCGCGATGACGGAGCTGGGCGCCGAGCCCTCCCGGATCATCGCCCGCACCGGGCCCACCGTCTGCGGCCGGTGTTACGAAGTGCCCGAGGCGATGCGCGCCGAGGTGTCCGCCGTCGAGCCGGCGGCGTACGCCGAGACGAGTTGGGGCACGCCGGCGGTCGACGTGAGCGCCGGAGTGCACGCCCAGCTGGATCGGCTCGGGGTGCGCGACCGGGAGCAGTCGCCGGTGTGCACGCTGGAGTCGCGCGATCACTTCTCGTACCGCCGCGACCGCACCACCGGTCGGCTCGCGGGTTATGTGTGGCTGGACTGACAGGACATGACGGAACGCAAGGACGAACTCGCCGCGAATCTGGCGAAAGTGGAACGGCGTATCGCCGACGCGTGCACCGCGGCGGGGCGGGCGCGTGACGAGGTGACCCTCATCGTGGTCACCAAGACCTATCCCGCGAGCGATGTGCGGATCCTCGCCGAACTCGGCGTGCGGCACGTCGCGGAGAACCGCGACCAGGACGCGGCGCCCAAGGCCGAGGCCTGCTCGGATCTGCCCCTCACCTGGCATTTCGTGGGTCAACTCCAGACCAACAAGGTGCGATCGGTGGTCGGTTACGCGGATTTCGTGCAGTCCGTCGACCGTTCCAGGCTCGTCACGGCCCTGTCGAAGGAGGCCGTCCGGGCCGGGCGCGAGCTGGGATGTCTCCTCCAGGTCGCACTCGACGCCGGTGAGAGCGGCCGGGGCGAGCGGGGTGGGACGGGGCCCGGCGGGATCGGGGAGTTGGCCGATCTCGTGGCGGCGGCGCCGGGGCTCCGGCTCGACGGACTGATGACCGTCGCGCCGCTCACCGGTGAGTACGCGGGACGCGAACAGGCGGCCTTCGAGCGGCTGATGGTTTTGTCGACCGACCTGCGCCGGAGTCATCCGGCTGCCACCATGGTCTCGGCAGGGATGAGTACGGACCTCGAACAGGCCGTTGCGGCCGGAGCGACACATGTGCGCGTCGGCAGCGCGGTACTCGGAGTCCGCCCCAGGCTCGGGTAACGTCGCCAAGAAGTCGGACCACAGCAGAAAATATGGTCATTGCCGCCGAAAGGCGGATTCAAGGACCTCGTGGATCGCGGGCACTTGGCAGTCGTCAGCCGATCCACCACAGAGCGGAGGACTCAGAGCATGGCCGGCGCGATGCGCAAGATGGCGGTCTACCTCGGCCTCGTGGAGGACGATGGGTACGACGGCCGCGGATTCGACCCCGACGACGACTTCGAACCCGAACTGGACCCGGAGCCCGAGCGGGACCACCGACGGCACGAGCCGTCACACCAGCCGCACGTCTCACATCAGCCCCAAAGGGACGAAGAGGTACGAGTCGTACAGCCGCCCGCGCCCCGCGAACCGGCCGCCCGCTCCGCTTCGCTCCCCGCGGAATCCAGCCGCCCGGCGCGCATCGCGCCCGTGGCATCCATCACACAAGAACGCGCAAGTCTGGAGAAGAACGCACCGGTGATCATGCCCAAGGTCGTGTCCGAACGAGAGCCTTACCGGATCACCACGCTTCACCCACGGACCTACAACGAGGCCCGTACCATCGGGGAACACTTCCGTGAAGGCACCCCGGTGATCATGAACTTGACTGAGATGGACGACACAGATGCGAAGCGACTTGTCGACTTTGCGGCCGGTCTGGTGTTTGGTCTTCACGGCAGTATCGAGCGGGTGACGCAGAAGGTGTTCCTGTTGTCGCCTGCTAACGTCGATGTCACGGCGGAGGACAAGGCCCGCATCGCAGAGGGCGGGTTCTTCAACCAGAGCTGAGACGCACCACCGGAAACAGCAGTGCACAGCAGTACACAGCAAGGCACAGGGGAGAGGGAAGCAACAGGTCATGGGCGTGGTTCTGCAGGTTCTCTACATCGCGCTGATGGTCTTCCTCATCGTGCTCATTTTCCGGTTGGTCATGGACTACGTCTTCCAGTTCGCCCGCTCATGGCAACCCGGCAAGGCGATGGTGGTCGTTCTGGAGGCCACCTACACTGCCACTGATCCACCGCTCAAGCTTCTGCGGCGGGTCATCCCGCCGCTGCGTCTCGGGGGCGTGGCGCTCGACCTGTCCTTCTTCGTTTTGATGATCATCGTTTACATCCTGATCACCGTCGTGCGGAACGCGATGTGAGCGATGTGACAGATACGGTCTTGCCGAATGCCGACGACTACGTTGAGGTGAAGAGATGCCGTTGACCCCCGAGGACGTGCGGAACAAGCAGTTCACGACCGTCCGCCTCCGAGAAGGCTATGACGAGGACGAGGTCGATGCCTTCCTCGATGAGGTCGAAGCCGAACTGACCCGCCTGCTCCGCGAGAACGAGGACCTGCGCGCCAAACTGGCCGCGGCCACGCGCGCTGCTGCGCAGAACCAGCAGAACATGCGCAAGCCTCCGGAGCCGCAGCAGGATCAGCAGCAACAGCAGCAGCAGGGTATGCGCGGTCCGGGTGGTCCTGTCCCCGCCGGCATATCGGGCCCGCCGCAGCAGCAGATGGGTGGCCCCATGGGTGGTCCGCCCCAGCTGCCGAGCGGTGCCCCGCAGCTGCCCGCCGGCCCCGGCGGTCAGGGTGGACCCCAGGGTCCCGGCCCCATGGGCCAGGGTCCGGGTCCGATGGGCCAGCCCCCGATGCAGCAGCAGATGGGCGGCCCCATGGGCGGCCCCGGCCCCATGGGCGGTCCGATGGGCGGCCCCGGTCAGGGAGGCCCCGGTGGCGACAGCGCCGCCCGTGTCCTCTCGCTGGCCCAGCAGACCGCCGACCAGGCGATCGCCGAGGCCCGTTCCGAGGCCAACAAGATCGTCGGCGAGGCGCGTTCGCGTGCCGAGGGTCTGGAGCGTGACGCCCGTGCCAAGGCCGACGCCCTGGAGCGGGACGCGCAGGAGAAGCACCGCGTCGCGATGGGCTCCCTGGAGTCCGCCCGCGCCACGCTGGAGCGCAAGGTCGAGGACCTGCGCGGCTTCGAGCGCGAGTACCGCACGCGCCTGAAGTCGTACCTGGAGTCGCAGCTGCGTCAGCTGGAGACCCAGGCCGACGACTCGCTGGCCCCGCCGCGCACTCCGGCGGCCGCGTCCCTCCCGCCGTCCCCGGCGCCCTCCATGGCTCCGGCCGGCGCGAGCGCCCCGTCCTACGGCGGCGGCAACCCGACGATGGGCGGCGCTCCCGCGCCGGCTGCTCCGTCCTACGGCGGCCAGCAGCAGATGTCGCCGGCGATGACCCAGCCGATGGCGCCGGTACGCCCGCAGGGCCCGTCGCCGATGGGCCAGGCGCCCTCGCCCATGCGGGGCTTCCTGATCGACGAGGATGACAACTGACGGCCTGATGGCCAGTAGTACGGCATAGACGTCGGCAGCGTTCAGGGCGGGCCCCGGGTGTGAACCCGGGGCCCGCCCTTTTGCCACGCGCGTTCGTGTCCGCGTCACCCTGTTCGTGCGTACGCAACGCCGAAGGCCCGGTCCCGCCAAGATCTTTGGCGGGACCGGGCCTTCGGCCTGAGGGTTACGCCTTGCGCAGGCGGAACGTGAGGGTGAGGCCCTCGTCCGTGAACGGCGCGCCGTAGCCGTCCTCCGCCTCGCCCTGCGCGAAGTCGGTCGCCAGCACCTCGTCGGCGATCAGGCCGGCGTGGTCGGTCAGGGCCGCCACCGTCGCCTGGTCCGTGGCCGTCCAGCGCAGTGCGATGCGGTCGGCCACGTCGAGGCCGCTGTTCTTGCGGGCCTCTTGGATCAGGCGGATCGCGTCACGGGCGAGGCCCGCGCGGCGGAGCTCCTCGGTGATCTCCAGGTCCAGGGCCACCGTGGCGCCCGAGTCGGAGGCCACCGACCAGCCCTCGCGGGGGGTCTCGGTGATGATGACCTCGTCGGGGGCGAGCGTGATGGTCTCACCGTCGACCTCGACCGAGGCCGTGCCCTCGCGCAGGGCCAGCGACAGGGCGGCCGCGTCCGCGTTCGCCACGGCCTTGGCCACGTCCTGGACGCGCTTGCCGAACCGCTTGCCCAGCGCGCGGAAGTTGGCCTTCGCCGTGGTGTCGACCAGGCTGCCGCCGACCTCGCTCAGGGTCGCCAGCGACTCGACGTTCAGCTCCTCCGTGATCTGCGTGCGCAGTCCGGAGTCCAGCGTGTCGAAGCCCGTCGCCGCGATCAGCGCGCGGGACAGCGGCTGGCGCGTCTTGACGCCCGACTCCGCCCGCGTGGCACGGCCCAGCTCCACCAGGCGCCGCACCAGCACCATCTGCTTGGACAGCTCCGGGTCGATGGCGGTGAGGTCCGCCTCCGGCCAGGACGACAGGTGGACCGACTCCGGAGCGCCCGGGGTCACCGGGACGATCAGGTCCTGCCAGACCCGCTCGGTGATGAACGGGGTCAGCGGGGACATCAGCTGCGTGACCGTCCCGACGACCTCGTGCAGCGTGCGCAGCGCCGCCTTGTCGCCCTGCCAGAAGCGGCGGCGCGAGCGGCGCACGTACCAGTTCGACAGGTCGTCGACGAACGCGGACAGCAGCTTGCCGGCGCGCTGGGTGTCGTAGGCGTCCAGCGCCCGGGTGACCTGGTCGGTGAGGGCGTGCAGTTCGGACAGCAGCCAGCGGTCCAGGACCGGGCGGTCGGCCGGGGCCGGGTCGGCCTCGGACGGGGCCCAGTTCGACGTACGGGCGTACAGGGCCTGGAAGGCGACCGTGTTCCAGTACGTCAGGAGGGTCTTGCGGACGACCTCCTGGATCGTGCCGTGGCCCACGCGGCGGGCCGCCCACGGGGAGCCGCCGGCCGCCATGAACCAGCGGACCGCGTCGGCGCCGTGCCGGTCCATGAGCGGGATCGGGTCGAGGGTGTTGCCCAGGTGCTTGGACATCTTGCGGCCGTCCTCGGCGAGGATGTGGCCGAGGCAGACGACGTTCTCGTACGACGACTTGTCGAAGACCAGCGTGCCGACCGCCATCAGCGTGTAGAACCAGCCGCGGGTCTGGTCGATGGCCTCGCAGATGAACTGCGCCGGGTAGCGGGCCTCGAACAGCTCCTTGTTCTTGTACGGGTAGCCCCACTGCGCGAACGGCATCGAACCCGAGTCGTACCAGGCGTCGATCACCTCCGGCACGCGCGTGGCGGTCTTGCCGCAGCCTCCCTGCGGGCAGGCGAAGGTGACATCGTCGATGAACGGGCGGTGCGGGTCCAGGCCCGACTGGTCCGTGCCGGTCAGCTCGGACAGCTCCGCGAGGGATCCGGCGCAGGTGAGGTGGTCGTCCTCGCAGCGCCAGATCGGCAGGGGGGTACCCCAGTAGCGGTTGCGGGACAGCGCCCAGTCGATGTTGTTGTTCAGCCAGTCGCCGTACCGGCCGTTCTTGACCGTGTCCGGGAACCAGTTGGTGCCCTCGTTCTCCGCGAGGAGGCGGTCCTTGACCTCCGTGGTGCGGATGTACCAGGAGGGCTGCGCGTAGTAGAGCAGCGCGGTGTGGCAGCGCCAGCAGTGCGGGTAGCTGTGCTCGTACGGGATGTGCTTGAAGAGCAGGCCGCGCTCGTCGAGGTCGGCGGTGAGCTTCTCGTCGGCCTTCTTGAAGAAGACGCCGCCGACCAGCGGGACGTCCTCCTCGAAGGTGCCGTCCGGGCGGACCGGGTTCACGACCGGCAGGCCGTAGGAGCGGCAGACCTTGAGGTCGTCCTCACCGAAGGCGGGGGACTGGTGGACCAGGCCCGTGCCGTCCTCGGTGGTGACGTACTCGGCGTTGACGACGAAGTGGGCATCGGCCGGGAACTCGACCAGCTCGAGGGGGCGCTGGTAGGTCCAGCGCTCCATCTCGGCGCCGGTGAAGGTCTGGCCGGTGGTCTCCCAGCCCTCGCCGAGGGCCTTGGCGACCAGCGGCTCCGCGACGACGAGCTTCTCCTCGCCGTCGGTCGCCACGACGTAGGTGACCTCGGGGTGCGCGGCGACCGCCGTGTTGGAGACCAGGGTCCAGGGCGTGGTCGTCCACACCAGGAGCGCGGCCTCGCCGGCCAGCGGACCGGAGGTGAGCGGGAAGCGGACGAAGACCGACGGGTCGACGACCGTCTCGTAGCCCTGCGCCAGCTCGTGGTCGGACAGGCCCGTGCCGCAGCGGGGGCACCAGGGGGCGACGCGGTGGTCCTGGACCAGCAGGCCCTTGTTGAAGATCTCCTTCAGCGACCACCAGACCGACTCGATGTACTCCGGGTCCATCGTGCGGTACGGGTCCTGGAGGTCGGTCCAGTAGCCCATGCGGGTCGTGAGCGCCTCGAAGGCGTCCGTGTGCCGGGTCACCGACTCGCGGCACTTCTCGTTGAACTCCGCGATGCCGTACGCCTCGATGTCCTGCTTGCCGGAGAAGCCGAGCTCCTTCTCGACGGCGAGCTCCACCGGGAGGCCGTGGCAGTCCCAGCCGGCCTTGCGGGCGACGTGGTAGCCGCGCATGGTGCGGAAGCGGGGGAAGACGTCCTTGAAGACGCGGGCCTCGATGTGGTGGGCACCCGGCATGCCGTTGGCGGTGGGCGGGCCCTCGTAGAACACCCATTCGGGGCGGCCCTCGGACTGCTCCAGGGTCTTGGCGAAGATCTTCTGCTCGCGCCAGAAGTCGAGCACGGCGTGCTCTAGGGCGGGCAGGTCGACCTGGGCGGGCACCTGGCGGTACGTCGGCGATGTCATCAGCGGGCTTCCTCCGGCGGACTTGCTGCCTTCCGTCCGGAGGGACGAGAGCTACGTCTGCCTGCGCCGCCTTCGGCGCGCTCCCGCGGTACCACCCTCCTTGGCCCTCCGGCACGGGGTGTGCGCCGGTGAGCCCCCTCATTGGGGTCGCGATGCCGGGTCTACCGACCGCTGCGCTCGGCTGCGGCGTTCTTCCGGCGGCTCCGGGGTGATCTTCACGTCGCGCTCGCCCCCGGGCTCACACCGTCCCCGGGTCGCTCTGGGCTGCGTACGCCGCTACTCGTCCCCATCCACGCTTTTCGCTCCGCCCAGTGTACGGCGCCGCGCGGACGGCGGCCGACCGGTTTTCCGGGCGCCGGGCCTTGCGGGTATCGGGAGGGGTGCGAAATGGGTTTGATGACCCTAATGGGGTGGTATAGGTGTTCGGATCCTGGGACGTCCGGCTCGGCGGATTACCGGGCGGGGAGCTGGGCACAACGGATGCAGGTTCGCCGCGGCATGCGCGAGGCGGGCGAATCAGGCGGTGTGCCCCGTTGCCGCGGGACTCGAGTCGATTTATCGTCCCAGCACGATTCGCGAGCAAGATCACAATATGTGAAGGGGCCGCGGCCATGGTGGCGAAGAAGACCGCCGTACAGCAGTCGGCGTCCGGCAGGTCCGCGGAGGCCTCCGGCGGCGCGGCCAAGGACGTGGGCGGGAAGAAGTCCACGCAGGGCAGATCGGCTGGGCGGGCGGTGCAGGAGGGCCGGGGGAGGACGGCCGGGGAGAGGACGCCGAAGGGGAAGGCCGCGGGCGGGAGGGCCGTGAGCCAGGAGGCCGCGGCAGGACCGGCCGAGGCCAAGCCATCCGGGACCGGATCCTCCGGGGCCGGGTCGTCGGGCACCGGATCCTCCGGGGCCAGGTCGTCGGGCACCAGGTCGTCCGGGACCCGGTTGTCGGGCACCCGGTCGTCGGACACCAGGTCGTCCGAGACCAGGGCGTCAGGGCCCGAGCCGCCAGGGGCTGAGGTGACCGGGGCCGGGCAGAGCGCTCCCCGGGCGGCAACGGCCAAGTCGCCGGCCGGGAAGGAACGCGCCAAGGCGTCGGAGGACGGGGCACCGGCCGAGGCGCCGGCGAAGCGGGCGGACGCCCAGGCGTCGGCGAAGCGTGCACACGCTAAGGCGTCGGAGGACGGGCCACCGGCCGAGGCGTCGGCGAAGGGGGCGCACGCCCAGGCGTCGGCGAAGCGTGCACGCGCCAAGGCGTCGGAGGACGGGGCACCGGCCGAGGCGTCGGCGAAGGGGACACGGGCCAAGGCGCGGGCCGGGAAGGAACGCGCCAAGGCGTCGCAGGACGGGCCACCGACCGAGGCACCGGCGAAGAGGACACGGGCCAAGGCGTCGGGCCATGAGGGTTCGGCCAAGGCGTCGGCGGTGAAGGCGCCGGCGAAGCGGGCGCACGTCCAGGCGTCGGCGAAGCGTGCACACGCCAAGGCGTCGGAGGACGGGCCATTGGCCGAGGCGCCGGCGAAGAGGACACGGGCCAAGGTGTCGGGCCATGAGGGTTCGGCCAGGGCGTCGACGGACGGGGCACCGGCCGAGGCACCGGTGAAGAGGACACGGGCCCAGGCTCCGGCCCATGAGGCATCGGCCGGAGCCGCAGGGGAGTCGGCCGAGGGATCGGCCGCCAGGGCACCGGCCGGGAAGGCGGCGGAGAAGAAGGCGGCCGTCCGGAAGGCCGCCTCGGCGGAAAAGGCCCGAGCCGGGAAGGCCACTGCCGGAAAGGCCACCGCCGGGAAGGCCGCCGCCGGCAAGACCGCCACGGCGGGAAAGGCGGCGGCGGTCACGAAGGCCGCCGCCAAGAAGGCCCCGGCCCGCAAGACCGCCGGAGGCAAGAGCACCACCACCAGGAGCGCGGCCGGGAAGGGCGCTGCCCGGACCGGCGCGGTCACACAGGACACGGCCGCGAGCAGCACGGCCAAGAAGGCGGGTGCGGCCGAGGCCGCGCAGCAGACGGGAGCGACGACGGTGGTTGCGAAGAAGACTCCTGGCACGGCCACGGCGGCGAAGACCGCCGTTCCCAAGGCACGGATCGCCGCGGCGGAGCCCGGTGAGCTCGCGGTACGCCCGGGCGAGGACCCCTGGACGGCGGAGGAGGTCGAGGAGGCGCGGTCCGAGCTGACGTCCGAGGAGACCCGGCTGCGTGAGGAGATCACGTCGTCGGAGCGGTCGCTGGCCGGTCTGATGCGGGACTCCGGGGACGGCGCGGGCGACGACCAGGCGGACACCGGCACCAAGAACATCACCCGTGAGCACGAGCTGGCCCTGGCCGCCAACGCGCGGGAGATGCTCCTCCAGACCGAGCGCGCCCTGGAGCGCCTGCACGCGGGCACCTACGGCCTGTGCGAGAACTGCGGCAACGCCATCGGCAAGGCCCGGATGCAGGCCTTCCCCCGGGCCACGCTCTGCGTGGAGTGCAAGCAGAAGCAGGAGCGCCGGTACTGACCGGCCGCCGAATGCCTCCTGAGCACGTGCGACCTGCGGGGTGTGCCGTACCCTCGTCCTCAGTCAGGCACCTAGGTTGAGGGACTCACGTGGCAGAGGCGGAGCGCATCATCGGTACGCCGGACACACCGGACGCGGCCGGGGGCGGCAAGGAGCGACCCGACTCCGAGGGCACCCCGCCCGGTGAGTCCGCAGCCGGGCGGCCCCAGGGCCGGCGCCGGATCGCGGTGCTGTTCGCCGTCGCCTCGATCGCGTACGCCCTCGACCTGATCAGCAAGCTGATCGTGGTGGCCAAGCTGGAGCACCACCCGCCCATCGAGATCATCGGCGACTGGCTGAAGTTCGAGGCGATCCGCAACGCGGGCGCGGCCTTCGGCTTCGGTGAGGCCTTCACCGTGATCTTCACGATGATCGCGGCGGCGGTGATCGTGGTGATCGCCCGCCTCGCCCGCAAGCTCTACAGCCTGCCCTGGGCGATCGCGCTCGGCCTGCTGCTCGGCGGGGCGCTGGGCAACCTCACCGACCGGATCTTCCGGGCGCCGGGCGTCTTCGAGGGCGCGGTCGTGGACTTCATCGCACCCAAGCACTTCGCCGTCTTCAACCTGGCCGACTCGGCGATCGTGTGCGGCGGCATCCTGATCGTGCTGCTGTCGTTCAAGGGCCTCGACCCGGACGGGACCGTCCACAAGGACTGAGCGCGCGTACGGCCCTGTCGGAGCCGTCCGGCATACTCGACGGGTGAGCACGCTTCCCGAGATCCGTACCCTGCCCGTGCCCGACGGCCTGGAGGGCGAGCGCGTCGACGCCGCCATCTCCCGCATGTTCGGCTTCTCCCGTACCAAGGCGGCCGAGCTCGCCGCCGCGGGGAAGGTCACGGTCGACGGGTCGGTGGTCGGCAAGTCGGAGCGCGTGCACGGCGGCGCCTGGCTGGAGGTCGAGATGCCGCAGGCGCCCGCGCCGGTGCAGGTCGTCGCCGAGCCGGTCGAGGGCATGGAGATCGTCCACGACGACGATGACGTGGTCGTCATCGTCAAGCCGGTCGGCGTGGCCGCGCACCCCTCGCCGGGCTGGAGCGGGCCGACCGTCATCGGGGGCCTGGCCGCCGCCGGGTACCGGATCTCCACCTCCGGCGCCGCCGAGCGCCAGGGCATCGTGCACCGGCTCGACGTGGGCACCTCGGGCCTCATGGTGGTCGCCAAGTCGGAGCGCGCCTACACCTCGCTCAAGCGCCAGTTCAAGGAGCGCACGGTCGACAAGCGCTACCACACGCTCGTCCAGGGCCACCCCGACCCGACGAGCGGCACCATCGACGCGCCCATCGGCCGGCACCCCCAGCACGACTACAAGTGGGCGGTCACCGCCGAGGGCAAGCCGTCCGTCACGCACTACGACCTCATCGAGGCGTTCCGCGCTGCCTCGCTGCTCGACGTGAAGCTGGAGACCGGCCGCACGCACCAGATCCGCGTCCACATGGCCGCCCACCGGCACCCCTGCGTCGGCGACCTCACCTACGGCGCCGACCCGACGCTCGCCAAGCGCCTGGGCCTGACCCGCCAGTGGCTGCACGCGGTACGGCTCGGCTTCGAGCACCCCGGGGACGGTCAGTGGGCGGAGTTCTCCTGCGACTACCCGGAGGACCTGCACAAGGCCCTGGAGCAGGTCCGCGAGGAGACGTACGCGTGAGCACCCCGTACGTGGTGCGGATCGCCGAGGACCCGGCCGACCGTGAGGCGTGCTTCGCGGTGCGCAAGGAGGTCTTCGTCGGCGAGCAGGGCGTACCGGAGGACATCGAGTACGACGCGTACGACGCCGGCGCGGTCCATGTGCTGGCGGTCCGCCAGGACGGCGTGCCGCTCGGGACGGGGCGGCTGCTGCACGGGGAGGCGGCCGTGGCCCAGACCGGCGCCGGCCCGTCCGTGGGCTCCCTCGGCCGGCTCGCCGTGACGGGAGCCGCACGCGGGCTCGGCGTCGGTGCCGCCCTGGTGCGGGCCATCGAGGACGCGGCCCGCGCGCGGGGGCTCGCGGCCGTGGACCTGCACGCGCAGACGCACGCGCTCGGCTTCTACGCGCGGCTCGGCTATGAGCCCTACGGGCCCGAGTACTTGGAGGCGGGGATTCCGCACCAGGGGATGCGGCGTTCGCTTTAGCCCCTCGTGGTGGGTGCCGAAACGGTTTGTCCCGGGAGTTGCGTGGCAGGCTTGAGGTCAGTCGTGTGAACATTTGACCGTTGTGGAGCGCTGACCGTGGATCAGTTGGCCCTGCTGTTCGTGCTGCTGCTCGGGGCCGTGATCAGTGTCCCCTTGGGCGACCGGCTCAAGATGCCCGCCCCGGTGCTGATGACGCTCCTGGGGATAGTCCTCGCGCTGCTGCCGTTCGTGCCGAACGTCGAGATCGCGCCGGACCTGATCCTGCCGCTGCTGCTGCCGCCCCTGCTGTACGCCGCCGTGCGGCGCACCTCCTGGCGGCAGTTCGCGGCGAACAAGAGGCCGATCTTCCTGTTGGCCGTGGCGCTGGTGTTCGTCACCATGGCCTGCGTGGCCGCCGTGGCCGACGCGATCGTGCCGGGGCTGCCGCTCGCCGCGGCGTTCGCGCTGGGCGCGCTGGTCGCGCCGCCGGACCCGGTCGCGGCGACCGCCGTGGCCGGACAGCTGGGACTGCCCCGCCGCCTGGTGTCGATCCTGGAGGGCGAGGGCCTCTTCAACGACGTGACGGCCATCGTCCTCTACCACGTGGCGATCGCCGCCGCCGTCAGCGGGACGTTCTCGCCCTGGAAGGCCGGGCTCGACCTGGTGCTGTCGGCCGTGGTGGCGGTGGCCGTGGGCCTCGCGCTGGGCTGGGGCGCGAACAAGCTGATGGAAATCCTCGGCGACGCCACCCTGCAGATCGGGCTGACCCTGCTCGTGCCGTACGCCTCCTACGTCATGGCCGAGGAGCTGCACGGGTCCGGCGTGCTCGCCGTGCTCACCACCGCGCTGTTCCTCGCGGAGTACGGCTCCGACGCCGACGACGTCATGACACGGCTGGCCGGCCACACGTTCTGGAACATCGTCGACACGCTGGTCACCGGCGTCGCGTTCGGGCTGGTCGGTCTCGAACTGCACAACGCCATCCGCACGGCCTCGGGGCGGTGGGGCGAGCTGCTGGGCTGGGCGGCGGTGGTGGTGGTCGTCGTCGTGTTCGCCCGGCTGCTGTGGCTGCTGCCGGCGACCTGGCTGACCAAACGGCTGCACGCGCGGCGGGACTACGACGAGGACATCCCGGTGAGCTGGCGCGAGACCGTGGTGATGTGGTGGTCGGGGATGCGCGGGGTCGCCTCGGTCGCGCTGGTGCTGGCCATTCCGCTGGAGACCGATGCCGGCGCGCCGTTCCCGAGCCGGGACGAGATCATCTTCATCGCCTTCGGGGTGATCATGGCGACGCTGGTCCTGCAAGGGCTGACGCTGCCGTGGCTGGTGCGGTGGCTTGGGGTGAAGGCCGACACGGACAAGGAGAAGGAGTTCGCCAAGGACCTGGCGATCCGGGCGGCCAAGGCGGCGAAGCAGCGGCTGCGGGAGATCGAGGGGACCGAGGAACTGCCGGAGGAGCTGTCCGAGCAGATGCTGCGGCGGGCCTACGACATCGGGGTGCGGATCAGTCCCGAACTGGCGGAGGACGAGCGGCGGGAGGCGTACCGGGAGGGGGCCCGGCGGGTGAAGCGGGTGCGGCGGATCCAGCAGGAGATGCTGAGCGCCGCGCGGCACGAGGTACTGGCGGCGCGCAGCGAGCCCGGGGCGGATCCCGAGGTGGTCGACCGGGTTCTGCGGCACCTCGACGTCCGCAGCCTGCGGTGAGTCACCGGCGGCTGCGGCTGCCGGTTTGACGGCGGGCGGCCGGGGCGTCGTAGGGTCGTCCGTATGGCACGGAATGTAGTAATCAGTGGTGGCGGTACGGGAATTGGGCTCGCGGCGGCCCGGGTGTTCGCCGCGGACGGCGATCGGGTGCTGCTGCTCGGGCGGCGGGCCGAGGTGCTGGAGAAGGCCGAGGTGCCCGGCGCGCTGACGTACGCGGCCGATCTCGCCGAGCCGGAGGACGTGCGGGGTGTCGCCGCCTTCGTGGAACGGGAGTTGGGGGCTGTGGACGTGCTCGTGCACAGCGCCGGGGGCAACGGGCTGCTCGAACCGGACGCCCCGGGTGACGATCCGCTCGCGGCCGTCGCGCACACCTGGAATGTGAACTTCCGCCTCAACACCCTGACGGCGGTGCTGCTCACCGAGGCGCTGAAGCCGCGGCTCGCCGAGCCCGGCGGACGCGTGCTGTTTCTCAGCTCCATCGCCGCCTACCGCGGGTCCGGGAGCGGGGCGTACGCGGCGGCCAAGGCGGGGCTGCACCCTTACGCCCACGACCTGGCCCGGGAGCTGGGACCGCGTGGCATCACCGCGAACGTCGTGGCGCCCGGGTACATCGAGGACACCGAGTTCTTCGGGGACGCGATGGCGGAGGAGCGGCGGGCCCGGCTCATCGATGAGACCTCGAACGGCCGGGCCGGCACCCCGGGGGACGTCGCCGAAACCCTGCACTGGCTGGCCTCCCCGGGGGCCGGGCACATCACCTCGCAGATCATCCAGGTCAACGGCGGCGCCGAGCGCGGCCACTGACCGGTGGAAGGCAGGAGGGGGTGCCCCCGGGGGGGGGGGGGGCCCGCCGGCCGGGGGTGGCGCGCCGCGGCCCCCCCGGCCGCCCCCCCCCCCGGCCGCCCCCCGTCCACCCCCCCGCCAGGGCCCCCCGCACCCCGCCTGCCCCCCGAAGTCGCCATAG
>NZ_JBEZWN010000025.1:0-97303 GCF_040637495.1 Streptomyces sp. NPDC029044 | reverse complement strand
GGGGGCGGGGGGGCCGCCGGGCCCCCCCCCCGCCCCCCCCGCCCCGCCCGCCCCGCAGAAGATGAGGAGAGCCCAGATGACACGGCAACGGCCCAGCCTGTACGAGGGCGCGGGACAGGCCATGCTGCGCGCCGCGGTACACACGACCGAGCCCGCCATGCCGCCCTGGCCGGCGACCACGGCGCCCGTGGAAGAGTGGCGCGCGTGGCTGAGCACGGTGTGGTCCGACAGCGACTTCCGCCGGACCGTGTCGCAGGCGAGCCCTCACCTGGCGGACCAAGTGCACGCCATCGTCAACGGCCGCACGCCGAAGGTACGCCGGATGCGCCGGGCGGCGCTGGCCACCGCCCGCTACGCGATCCGCTACGCCCGCCGCTCCACCCCCTTCGGCCTGTTCGCCGGCGTCGCCCCGCTCGGCTTCGACCAGACCACGTTTGTCCGCATCGGCGACGAGCACCAGGCTGTGACGCGCCCTGAGCCGGCCGGGCTCGAGGAGATGCTCAGCGCCTGGGAGAGCGACACCGCCCGCATGGCCGACGCCGAGGTTTGCGTCAACACCCTGATCCGACAGCGTGACAAACACATCCACGTCCCCTCCGAGGGCGACTCCGAGTTCCGCCTCGCCCTCAGCCCCGCACTGCGTCTCGTCCTCGACCTGGCCCGATCGCCGATCGGGTACCGCCAGTTGTCCGACAAGCTGGCTGCGGAGTTCCCCGATGTGAGCTGCACCGCGCGCGACCGGCTTCTCGGTGAACTGCTGCGGGTGCGGCTTCTGCGCTCCTCGCTGCGCGCACCCGCCACCGTTGCCGACCCCACCGACGTCTTACCGCCCGCGGCGCGCACTCAGGCAGCCGGCCTGCGGGATACGTGCGACCTGCGGCTGGACGCCGACGTGCGGCTGCCCGAGCAGGTGCTGACCGAAGTGGAGACCGCGGCGACCATCCTGGCCCGCCTGGTCACCCATCCGACCGGAACACCGACCTGGCGACGGTGGATCGAGCAGTTCTCCGAGCGCTACGGCGAGTACACCACGGTGCCGGTCGGCGTGGCCACGGATCACGACCGGGGCCTGGGCTTCCCTGCAGGGTTCGTCACGGCGAGCGAACCGCCCCGGCCGATGTCCCGGCGTGACCGCCTGCTGCTGGAGCTGGCCGGCACCGCCGCCGCCGAAGGCAACCGCACCGTCGCGGTGACCGAAGCGATGATCGAGGAACTGGAAGCAGCGGCCGGCGACAAACCTCACGACCTGGCGCCCCACCTCGAACTGGCCGCACAGGTCCACGCCACCTCTGTTCCGGCCTTGGACCGGGGCGACTTCCGGCTGCGCGTGCTGACCGTCTCCCGCTCGGCCGGATCGATGACTGGCCGGTTCTGGCATCTGTTCCCCGGCACCGAGGCGGCGTACACGAACCTGCCCACCGTCGATCCGAAGGCGGAACTCGCGCAGCTCTCCTTCCACGCCGGACGGGTGCCGGCCGACCTGCTCACCCGCGCGCCACAGGCGCTGCCCCGGATCGTCAGTGTCGGCGAATTCCGCCGCCCCGCCCCGCACGTCCTCTTCCCCCGCGACCTCGCGGTCACCGTCGCCGACGGCCGCCCCAAGCTGGTGGAGTCCGCGACGGGCAAGCCGCTGGAGCTGCTGGCCCCCACCGCCATCAACTTCCTGTGGAACAACTACACCCCGCCGATGGCCCGCTTCCTCGGCGAGATCAGCCGGGCTGCGTCTCCGCAGGTGACCTGGTTCGACTGGGGCGCCGCTTGGACCCTGCCCTTCACGCCGGCCCTCACCTACCGGCGCACCATCCTCACCGCCGCACGGTGGAAGATCCGCAGCCGCACCCTGCCCGCTCGCACCGCCACGCTCCAGCAGTGGGCGGACCAACTCCACGCCTGGCGGGCCCGGTTCCGGGTGCCGGAGCGGGTACTGCTCGCCGAGGACGACCAGCAGCTGCCCCTCGACCTCACCCGCGACGTCGATCTGGACCTCCTGCGCGCACACCTGGACGCCAGCCCCTTCAGGATCGCCACCCTGCATGATGCTCCCCCGCTGGACGCCGACAGGTGGATCGGCGGCCGGGCCCACAGCATCGTTGTCCCCCTGGCCAGGCGCTCATGACCACGACGACCGTGCCCCGCATGCAGGACCTGTCCGAGGGCGCCCTTGGGATGGCCCTGCTCGACATCGAGCGGCGTGACCTGTCCACCGCTCGCCGCCACCTCGCCCAGGCCACCGTCCGAGGGGTGAGCACTGGCAGCAATGCCAGCCTCTTCCACGGCGCCCCCGCCCTGGAGTTCGTCCTGGCCCGCGCCCACGGGGCCAGCGACGACGTCCGTGCGGCCGTCGACCGCGTCGTGGACGCCCGGCTCGCCGCCGCCCACCGCCGTCAGGCGGCCGGCACGCTGCCCCACCTCGCCGAGTGGGACCTCATCCGCGGCCTGACCGGGCTCGCCGCACTGCTGCTGTCCCGCCGCCCGATCGCGCCCCGGCTGCCCGACGTGCTTGCCTGCCTCGTCGCGCTCGCACACCGCGCCTGTGGTGAAGGCCGGATCCTGCCTGGGTGGTGGTCACTGGTCGGCCCCGACGGGAAGACGATGGCCGGCGGTCACGGCAACAACGGCATGGCTCACGGCATCGCGGGGCCTCTGGCTGTGCTTTCCCTCGCCCTGCGCGCCGGAGTCAGCGTCCCCGGACAAGTGGAGGCGGTCGGCACGTTCGCGACCTGGCTCGACCGGCACGGCGCCCACTACTGGTCCACCCCAGCACACCTGGAGGCAGACCAGCCTCCCAAGGCGGAACCGGCCCGCCCGTCCTGGTGCTACGGCCAGCCGGGCATCGCCCGCGCCCAGCAGCTCGCCGCGCTCGCCCTCGGCGACCCCGCCCGGCGCCAAGCGGCCGAGGACATCGTCGAGGCCATCCTGACCGACCCGCTGCGGCTCGCCCGAATCACCGACTCGACCCTGTGCCACGGCTGGGCCGGCCTGCTGACCCTCACCCGCGCGGTCGCCGCCGACAGCCCCGCACCCTCACGCTTCACCCCGATCATTCAGGACCTGCACCGGCGTCTGGCCGCCGACTGGGAGCGCCTGCCCAAACCCGGATTCATGGAAGGCCGCGCCGGAGCCCAACTCGCCCTGCACGCCACCGACAGCACCGGATGGACCCGCGTCCTCCTGCTCACCTGACCCTCTCCCCGCCGCCTCGCAAGGAGTTTTCTGCCTATGACCTTTGACGACGAGAACCTGCTGATCCCCCTGGACACGTCCTGGTGGCACGCCTCTGTGGCCTTCCCCGACCAGCACGCGGACGCCGCCCGGGCCCTGGCGACCGCCCTGTCCGGGCGCCGCTTCCACTTCCTGCGCAAGGACGCCGGCGTGCGTCTGCGCACCGAACAGCCCGCCAGCGACTTGCTGGACCAGCTCCTCGCCGACCGCGCGATCACCGGCTGGACGGGCGGGATCTACGAGCCGGAGACCCATGCCTTCGGCGGCCCCGAGGGCATGGAGGTCGCGCACGACGTGTTCTGCGCCGACAGCCCGGCCGCGCTCGCCGAGACTGGCACCCCCGGCGCCCGCGAGCGCAGCGTGATGCTGCTGTCCGCCATGATCCGCGGGGCCGGGCTGGACCCCTTCGAAGCCGGAGACGTGTACGCCCGGTGGGCTGCCCTGCGGCCCCCCGTTACCCCGCCCCAGGGGCTCGCGCTGGAGAAAGCCGTCTCCGCGATGCGGCGGCTGATGAACGCGGACGCCGCCCTGCGCCCCGACGCGGAAGCGGGGTGGGGCGAGCGCGTCGCCGCGTTCGAGGACGCCGGCCGACGCCTGCGCCGACTCGCCGCCGACGGCCGACTCATACGCGGAATCCGGGGCGTCATCGCCCATCACGCGATCTTCGCGTTCAACCGCACAGGCGTACCTGCCGACGCGCAGGCCGCCACCGCGTGGCTCGGCCGTCACGTCGCCTTCTCCACCGGAGAAGGAGCTGACGTGTCTACCCGCAAGTCCGCCTCCGCGGACCCTAGCCTCCCTCGGATGGAGACCACCGTGACACCCGTAACCGGCCCCAACCAGTTGCGCGAAGCCCTCGCCCAGCGGCTCGTCGACAGCGGCCACCTGAGCAGCCAGGCGGCCATCGCCGCCTTCCGTAGCACCGACCGGCACGCCTTCCTGCCCGGCGTCGACCTGGAGAGCGCGTACAAGGAGGACGCGGTCCCGATCAAGCACGACGAAGACGGGGAGATGATCTCCTGCATCTCCGCGCCGTCCATCGTCGCCACCCAGCTCGAACAGCTCGGCGCCCAGCGCGGTCACAAGGTCCTGGAAGCCGGAGCCGCCACCGGCTACAACGCCGCCCTCCTCGGCAAGATCGTCTCGCCCGGCGGGCAGGTGTGGACCCTCGACGTCGATAAGGACCTCGTCGTCGGCGCGAGCAAGCACCTCGCCGAGGCCGGTGTCGACAATGCCACCGCGGTGATGGCTGACGGCGCGGCCGGGCTGCCCGAGCACGCCCCCTACGACCGGATCATCTTCACCGTCGGCGCCGGCGACGTCCCCGTGAAGATCCTTGACCAGCTCGCCCCTGGCGGGCGCCTGGTCCTGCCGATGCGCATCCGCGGCAGCATCTCCCGCTCCTTCGCCTTCGAACGCGACGGCGACATGTGGAAGACCGTCTCCTGCGAGATGGCCACCTTCATCCCGCTGCGCAAGGGCGTCTGCGACGACGTGTACACGCTGGTGCCGATGGCGGGCGAGGGCAACGTGCGCCTGGAGACGTTCAGCGAGCAGGACGTCGACCGCGAGGCTCTGCGCTCCGTCCTCGACGAGCAGCCGGCCAAGATCTACACCGGGGTGAAGTTCCGGCAGGGTTCGGCGTGGGAGTGGCTGTACCTGTACCTGGCCTGTGTGCTGCCCAACGGCCTGTCCCGGCTGCCGGGCCAGCGCCCCGGGTTCACCCCGCACTTCGGGTGGGGCTCCATGGCAGCCCTCGACGGCGGATCGCTGGCGTACCTGACCATTCGCGAGGGCGAGGACGAGCAGGGCCGGTACTGGGAGGTCGGCGTGATCGGCCACGGCGGGGGTGGCGCTGGCCTCGCCGAGCGCGTCGTGAGTGCGATCCGTGCCTGGGACGCGAGTGGCGGCAACGACGCCCCCGCACCGGGCTTCCGGATGGCCGTCGCGGACTCGCGTGACCGGCTGACAGCAGACGACGACCGCTTCGTCGTCGACAAGCCCTACAGCCGACTGGTCGTCGACTGGGCGCGCAAGGGCTGAGCCGGTGATCCCCGCGATAGCCAGCCACATCCCCCTGGTCCGCCGCACCAAGGCGCCCGCGCTCCCCTTGGAAGAGCGCATCAGCCACCTCACCGGGCTGACCGTCGCGCCCGCAGGTGCGAGCCACCACGACCTGGTGGCCCGCGCCTGCGGGGTCCTCAACTACGCCGCGCTCATCGCCTCCGACGTCGGCCTGCCCGATCTAGCCGAGGACCTGTGCTGGCGCCAGCACCAGGTCTTCGCCAACGCCGGACGCCTCAGCGGACGGGTCGCGGTCATGTCGCTGATGCCGCTCGTCAACCTCGCCCGGCTTCTGACGCGAGCCGGCCACGGCGAGACTGCCTACAGCTTGTTGGTCTGCCTCAACGACGCTGCCCGGCACCGGAACAAGACCGACATCGACGGCCGCACCGTCGACCTGTCTGCTCTGACCGGCACGGACGAGGACCACCGCACGGTGTGCCAGGAGCTGTGGGTCACCCTGCTCGTGGACGGCGCCCGCGCTCTCGCCCAAATCGGACGGTGGACCGACGCGGCCGACGCCATGGCCCAACATCGGGGCATTGGCAACCGGCTCCTCGACGGCCGTCAGATCAAGATCATGGCCCTGATGGAGCAGGGCCTGGACCAGCAGGCCCGCGACCTGATCGACACCACCCAGCCCACGGAGCCTTGGGAGAGAGCCATCGCCCTCCTCCTGCACGCCCACTGCCGGCCCGCAGACGCCCCCGTCCCTGAACCCGACCTCGACCGCACCCTCGACGCAGCCGTCCAGCTTCTTGCCCACCCCGATCTGCCGACCGCCGCCTTCCAGACCCGGACGGGCCTGTCAGCCCTGGAACTGGACCGCAGCGGACGACATGCCGCCCGTGTATTCGACTCCCTCGTCAGCGTCGCCCGACTCGACGCCTACGCCGCACGACACGCACTGCACCACCCCGTCGCCGCATCTGCCCTGGACGACGGGGCGACAGACGCGCTCAACGCGGTGATCGCCGCGGCCGGACTGGGATCCGGCCTCCTGTCCGCCCACCACCATGAGGCTCTGACGGGCGCGGTCAGCCACGCCGAGACAGAGCTGGAAAGGCTGCTGCAGCCCGAACCAGATCCCGGCTAGGAGGGGACGACCGGGATGGCCCGCCGTACTTCCCTCGCTGTTTGGCAGTGTCGGCGTTTCGGCCATTTCCTGCCTCCAGCCGCTCCAAGCCAGACCAGGGTTCCCGCGCCCGCGGGGTTCCCTGAGGCAGGAAATAGCGGGCTCCCCAGCACGACCGAATGACGTGTGTTCGATATCGCAGCCGTGTCGTTAGACCTCACGACTCTGCTGCAGCGACCGTCCTAGGGGGAACGATGACCTCGGCCATTACACAGGATCAGCCGCCGCAACCGCCAAAGGGGACCGCACCGGAGGACGAACCGCAGGGAGCCGGTGTTCGAGAGGAGGAATACCTCTACCGCGACGAGTCACGGCTCCAGGCCGGATCTCTGCTGACCTCCCGCACCATGGCGCGGCGCCTGCCCTCGCTCGTGCGGCGCTCGGTGCAGATGGCCTGGCGCGTGGACCGCGGCGCGACCATCGGCCTGCTGGTATGCCAGATCGGGACCGGCGTCCTCGCGGCCCTCGGCCTCCTCGCCGTCACGGGCACGATCACCGCGCTGATCCCCTCGGGCGACATCACCGAGCGACTGCAAGACGCCGCCCCGCAGCTGGCCGTGATCGCCGCCGCCACCGGCCTGCGCGCGCTGCTGGGCATCACCGTCGTCTGGCTGACCGGCCGTCTGCGCCCGGTGCTCGGCCGGGCAGCGGAGCTGACGATGATCGAGGCCGCACTCGGCGCGGAACTGGCAGCCAACAACAAGCCCGGCTACAACGACGCCTACGACATCGCCGACCGCGGCGCCCAGGTCACCCCCGACCTCGTCGAAGAAGCACAAGACGTCCTCGCGGCGACCGCCACGCTCGCGGCCGGCGCCACCGTCCTGACCGTCCTGCACCCCCTGCTCCTTCCCCTTCTCTTCCTCGCCTGCCTGCCGCAGGCCGCCGCCTACGTGCGCTCCGCCCGCGTGCTCTACCTCGCCGCGCTGGAGACCTCCGGGCGGCGCCGGATGCTGGGCAAACTGCGCTGGCACATGGCCTACCAGGAGTCGAGCGAGGAGATGCGCGCCTGCCTGGCCGGCCCCTTCCTGATCGGCCGGTACCGGAAGCTGGCCGCCTCGGTCAACGCGGCCGAACGCAAGGCCGCCAGCACCGGTGCCTGGATGGGGCTGGCCGGAGCAGTGGCCGGCGGGATCGCCTCGACCGCAGTGTGGGCGGCGCTGCTGTGGCTCCTGGCCTCCGGCCGGATGAGCCTGGCGGCCGGCGGCGGCGCCGTCTTCGCCCTCCAGACCGCCACCGGCTCGGTGCGCGGCATCATCAACGGCGGGGCCCGCCTGGTGCGCACTGGCTGGTACGTGCAGGACTGGCAGAACTTCCTCGACAACGCCCACGGCCAGGCCATGACCGACTCGCGCGGCACCGCGCCCCTGACCGCGGCCCCGGAGCGTTTCGAGGTCCGCGACGCCACCTACCGCTACGACGGCGCCCCGAAGGACAGCCTGAGCAACGTCTCCCTGCACGTGCGGCGCGGGGAGACCGTGGCGCTGGTCGGGGAGAACGGCTCCGGCAAAACGACCCTCTCGCGCCTGCTGTGCGGGCTGCTGCTGCCCACCGAGGGCGACGTGGCCTGGGACCACGCCTCCACCGCGGACCTGGACCCGTGGGGGTCGTGGGAGCACGTCGCGCTGGTACCGCAGAAGTTCACGTACCTGCCGCTGACGATGCGCGACAACATCACGTTCGGGCAGGGCGACACCAGCGACGCGGCCCTGCTCGCCGCATGCGAGGCGTCCGGCGCCGCCGAGATGCTGCCGGGCCTGCGCTCCGGCCTGAACACCCTGCTGACCAGCGAGTGGTTCGGCGGACAGCAGCTCTCCGGCGGGCAGTGGCAGCGCCTGGTCCTCACCCGCGCGTTCCACCGGCAGGCGGCGCTGCTGGTGATGGATGAACCCACCGCCGCCCTCGACGCCCGCGCGGAGCACCGGATCTTCGCTGGCCTGCGTGAACTGGCCAAGGACCGCGCCATCCTGCTGATCACGCACCGGCTCACCAACGTGGCCGTCGCCGACCGGATCGTGGTCCTGGACGAAGGGCAGATCGTCCAGGAGGGCACCTACGCCCAGCTCACCCGGGAGCCAGGTCTCTTCCGGACCCTGTGGGAGCTGCAGCGCCGGATGAGCGGCGACACCCCCTGATCACCCCTCGCCGTTCAGCGCTGCCCACTCCCCCGTCCACCTTCTCGGAAGGCAGAGATACGTGACCTCTCCCGTCTCCCCTTCGGATCACGTCTCACCGCGTGCCGCTCTGCCCGCTGCGCAGTACGCCGCATCCAGGCATGCGGCGTGGCTCGGCGCCGCGGCGATCATCACCGACGAGGTCGGCCGGATCCTGCTGGTGCACCCCACCTACCGCGAGGACGACTTGTGGCTGCTGCCCGGAGGCGTCGTCGAAGCCGGCGAACACCCGCACGTCACCTGCCGGCGCGAGATCACCGAGGAACTGGGCCTGGATCTGCCCCTGTCGGCCGTGCTCGCCGTCCACTCCTTCTCCCCGGACCACGCCGACCTCCAGCCCGCCACGGCATGCCCCGGCGAGGTCCGGTTCGTCTTCGACGGGGGAACTCTCCGCCCCGACCAGGTGGAGGCGATCCGCCTGCCGCGCGAGGAGCTGTCCGAGTACGCCTTCCTGGAGACCCGGGACGCGGTGCAGCGGCTGCGCCCCGTGGACAGGCAGATCATGCTCGCCGCCTACCGTGCCCGGCTCGGGAACACCGCCACCGCTCACCTCGCCGACGGCCGGCACATCCACGACGTCCCGGCGCTGGACCGCCATGACGTCCACGTCCGCTACCGGCCCTTGTGGGACAGCCCTCTCCACCGCGGCCCCGTCCCCGAGCGGCTACCCGTACAGCAAGCCTGGGCGTGGTGCTTCGTCCCCGACGGCCGGGTCGTCCTCGTGGCCAACCCCGGCCCGCGGGGCGCGCTGCCGATGCTGCCCGGCGGCACCGTGGAGAAGACCGACGCGACGCCCGAGGACACCTTGCACCGCGAAGCCGCCGAGGAAGCCCAGCTCACCCTGACCGATCCGATGCGACTGGGCTGGGTGCTGGACGAGACCGGCGAGGTCTACGGCGGCCTGGGGGCCAACGCCCGGCTCCGCCTGGCCGCCCGGGTCACCGCCATCGGGCCGGCGGCCGTCGACCCCGCCACCGGCAACCCCTTCGCCCGCCTGCTCGCCACCCCCGCCCAGGCAGCCGCCCTGCTGGGCTGGGGCCCGCCCGGCGCGCGGCAAGCCCAGCTCGCGGCGGAGACGGCACGAGAGCGGTGGGGCCTGCCCACCGCTCGCCCCGCCGCCATCGAGGAGATCCCGTCGGAAGGGATGCGGCTGACCTGACCCGAACGAGCACCCCGCCTCAACACGTCCCGCTCCACGCCCCTTTGAGGTAACCCCATGCCGTTGTCGCACGACCACATCCGCACCACCGTCGAGACCTACCTCGCCCGCCACCCTCACGAACGCGACCAGCTCGACGGACTCCTGGCCGCCCTCGACCGTCCCACTGACATCGCCAGCCGCTCCACCTTCACCGGCCACGTCACCTGCGGCGCGATCGTCGTCGACCCGCTCGGCCGCGTCCTTCACGTGCTGCACCTGGCGAGCGGGAAGGTCCTCGCCCCCGGTGGACACCCCGAGCCCGAGGATGAGTCCCTGGCAGCAGCGGCGCTTCGCGAGCTGCACGAGGAGACCGGCATCCCGCCGCAGGCCGTGGCACCGTGGCCCGGCTACGAATCTGTGCCGTTCGACATCGACATCCACGACATCGAGGCCCACCCGGGCAAAGGCGAACCCGGCCACCAGCACTTCGACTTCCGGTTCCTCTTCAGCCTGCACACCGCGGCCGAGGCGCCGGTGGTGCTGCAGGAAGAAGAGGTCGGCGGCATCGAGTGGCGGCCCGTGGACCGGGTGTCCTCCCCCTCCCTGCGCGAGAAGCTGCTCAAGCTCACGCCGGAGACCGAACCGGAGAGGGCCAACGCCTCCGCCCTGATCTACAACGACCGCGGCGAGTACCTGCTCCACCTGCGCGACTACTTCCCCGGCCGGATCTGGGAGCCGGGCATGTGGTCACTGCTGGGCGGCGGCCGAGAGCCCCAGGACGCCACCCTGGAACACACCGTCCGGCGCGAACTGGCCGAGGAAACCGGTCTCCACATCGCCGACCTGACACCATTCGGCACCGAGTACGCCTCCGACGACGCCGGTGCGAGCGTGCCCATCGCCATCTACGCCGGCCGCTGGAACGGCGACCCCCGCGAACTCAGCCTGACGGAAGGGGTGATGCTGGCCTGGTTCGCCCCCGACGACCTCCACCGCCTGCGCATCGCAGACACCACCAGCGACCTCGTACGGCGCCACGCCGCCAGCCTCCCGGCCAGCGCTCCCAGCACTGCGTCGCAGAACGGGCTCTCGTCGCACGAGGAGCGTCGCCCAGCCTCCCCACACGGCACGGTCCTCAACGTCATCGGCGTCCACCTCTACCTGGAGCGCCCCGACGGGACGGTGTTGCTCGGGCTGCGCCACCCCGACTCCGCGTTCGCGCCCTCCACCTGGCACGCCCTGGCCGGCCACTGCGAGCAGGAGAACGCCATCACCTGCCTGATCAGGGAGGCACGGGAGGAAGCCGGCCTGCACATCGAGCGCCAGCACGTCGAACTCGTCCACGTCATCCATCACATCGACAAGGCCGGGGACCGGCCCCGCATGGGCCTGTTCTTCCGCGCTCGCACCTGGAGCGGCGAGCCGGAACTGCGTGAGCCGGACAAGTGCACCCAGTGGAAGTTCTGGGACCCGGCCGCGCTGCCCGACAACCTCGTTTCCTATACCCGCCAAGCCATCGCGAAGATCCAGAACGGGGACCTGTACAGCGAGACGGGCTGGCCCGCATGACCGGCACCCCGAGCGGCGCACACCGTCGTGTGCCCACTGCAACTGCGGCCGGCCGTGAGAACACCCGTCTGGTGGTGATCCGCGGCAACTCGGCGTCAGGCAAGTCACGCGTGGCCCAGGGCCTGCGAGATCACTACGGCCGCGGTATCGCGATCGTGGGCCAGGACGTGATCCGCCGGAACGTGCTCAGGGAACACGACACCGCGCGCGGCGCCAGCATCGCCCTGCTGGGCCGGGTCGCACGCGAAGCACTGAACGCCGGCTTTCACGTGGTGCTTGAGGGGATCTTGTACGCCGATCGCTACAGCCAGATGATCACGTCTCTGGTACGGGACCACCGCGGCGTCTCCTGCTGTTACTACCTGGACGTGCCGCTGGAATCGACGTTTGTCCGACACGCGTCGAAGGCGGATGCCGCGTACTTGGCGCAAGTCACCGACAGCCACCTCGCCTCCTGGTACCGCGAGCTGGATCTGCTGCCCGGCGGTCTGGAGACCGTGATCCCGGCCGACAGCACGCTGCAGGACACCATCGCGCGAATCCTGCGCGAAAGCGACCTGGCCTCTGCCTCCCCAATCCCGCCGCCGCAGTGCAAGCCGTCGCAGGGAGACTCGATGAGCAGTCTGGTGTTGATGTCCGATCCGCAGGTCGCCGCGATCCCGGTGCGCGAGTGCGGGGAGCCGCTCGTCGACGTGCGTGACCACAGCTTCCGCGTCGATCCCCGCAAGCGCAAGATCCGCTGGGCGCGTTCGCCCACGTCCGCGAGGGCGTCCTGGCCCGGCTGGAGCACGCCCGCTCGCTCCTGCCCGCTGGCACCGACCTGCTGTTCATCGAGGGCTACCGGCCGCTGGCTCTACAGCAGCGCTACTTCACCGAGTACCGGGACGAGCTGGCCGCTGCTCACCGCGGCTGGACAGCTGAGCAGCTGTGCCAGGCCGCCAGCCGGTACGTGTCACCACCGGAGATCGCGCCCCACTCCGCGGGCGCGGCCGTGGACGTAACCCTCGCCGACCAGGACAGTCACGAACTCGACCTCGGCACCCGCGTCAATGCCTCCCCCGAGGAGAGCGACGGTGCCTGCTTCACTCACGCCACGAACGTCAGCGATCGTGCGCGCCACCACCGCATGCTGCTGCTCAACGCCATGGAGAACGCAGGTTTTACGAACTATCGAACCGAGTTCTGGCACTTCTCGGTAGCGGACCGGTACGACGCGCTGATGCGGCAGGAGCCGCACGCGCGCTACGGACCGATCGAACTGCCCTAGCGCGCTGGCATCCTCGTCCACTTCATCGCCACCCACGCCGATCCGGAAACACAGGAGCGCGGCCACCGGACCCTGGCCCGGTTGGCGCGACGGACGGAACGCATCGAACGGAGGCACGTGTGCCTGACGACACGCAGCAGGCGATCCCAGCCGTCCCGAGTCCGGCGATCGGAGGTGAACCACAAGAGCACCACATGCACCTGCTCGGGCGGTACTACCGCCTAGTGGAAGCAGGCCGCAAGACGATCGAAGTGAGGGTGGCCACCCCGCAGAAGCGCGCCGTCGCAGTCGGTGACGCGGTCGTCTTCAACGACCGGGACACCGGGCGGGAACTCGACGTCGTCGTTAAGCGGATCACCCCGTACCACTCCTTCGAGGATCTGCTCAGCTCGGAGGACACCGTGCACATCGACCCGGACGGGCCGCCCCCTGCCCGACCACCACCCGGACGGATCCCTCGCCAAGGGCAGCGGAGCCGCCCCTATGCGCTCGTGGTGGCAGTCCGGCCCGTCTGTTCCACACTGCCGCTAGAGCCAGGGGTAAGCCCCAACGACCCCACCGGTACGAGCACCACGAGGGAGCACGACATCGTGAGCGAGTCGACCGCCGTCCTGCTCATCGGGATTACCGGCTCCGGCAAGACGCACCTTGCACAGGCCCTCTCCGCGAGGGGCGTTGTCCGTCTCAGCGTTGACGAGGAGGTTCACCGCCTCAACGGCCGGTACGGCGTCGACTACCCCGAGCACGAATATTTCGAGCGCGAAGCACCCGCGGTCGAGACCGTACGGGCGCAGCTTACGGAGCTGCTGCGCGCCGGCCGGTCCATCGTCCTCGACCACGGCCTCTGGCGTCGTTCCGATCGCGAAGAGTGGAAGAAGACCGTCCGGGCCGTGGGAGGACGCCCACTGCTCGTCTACCTGCCAGCGTCCAAGGAGGCCATCCTGCGGCGCCTCGCCGCACGCAACCAGCGTCGAGACGCCAATGTCTTGACTGTCACTCCCGAAGCCTTGGACGACTTCTTCGCTCGGTTCGAACCGCCTATCGCCGATGAAGACGCAGTCACCTACAACGGTGACGTAGAGGTCATCCGCTCCGTGGTGCGATGACGCCCTCGGCCGTCCCTCCGAGCAGGGGCGCCAGGTGCTCGGCCATCACGAGCAGGGTCCGGTCCGAATAGGCCGGTCCTACGAGCTGCACACCGATCGGGAGGCCGTCGGCGCCGTGCGCAATAGGCATTACCAGGCTGGGCAGACCGACGTGGCTGGTGAGGTTGGCCCAGCCGGTCTGGTCGAAGAAGCTCCGTTCGACGCCGTCGACCGTGAGAGAACGGCTCCCGGCCGGGATCGCCGCGGTGGGAGCGGCGGGCGTAATGAGGACGTCGTACTGACCGTCGGCGAAGAACCGGTGCCACGTCTGCTGGAGCCGGAGGCGCTCCTCGTTGGCGCGGAGCCAGGCGCGGTGTGTCTGCGTGCGGTGGCGGAGGATGGCGGCCCGTGGGCTCGCGTCGTCCGTATGCAGGTCACGGGCGGCGGCGAGTTCGGCCGCGCCGGCGGCATCGTCGGTGGCGGCCGTCGTGGTGGCGTGGAGGAGCTGTTCGAAGAGGCGGAGGGATTTGGCGAAGCCGACCGGCCCCGCGGTGCGGTGGACACTGGCGCCGGCGGAGGCGAGTGTCCCTTCGAGGGCGGCGACAGCATCGGCGATGTTGCGGTCGACGGGGCAGCTCGCGTCGTCGGCCCAAACCGCCACGCGGAGCTGGCCGGTCTGGCGCCGCGCCGTGGGCAGCGTGACGCTCCAGGGGTTGTTTTCGTCGGGTGACGGTGTCGTCAGTGCGGCGAGGAGCAGGTTGAGGTCGCGGGGGTGGCGGGCCAGGGGGCCGGGGGTGACCATGTCGCTGCTGGTGATCCATCCCGGCGGGCGGGGGATGTGGCCGCGGGCTGGGACGAGTCCATGAGTGGGGCGCAGGCCGTAGACGCCGCAGTAGTGGGCGGGGAGCCGCAGGGAGCCGGCGAGGTCGCTGCCGAGGTCGGCGGGGGTCAGGTGGGCGGCGACTGCTGCGGCGGGGCCTCCGGAGGAGCCGCCGGTGGTGTGCTTGGGGTCGTGCGGGTTGAGCGTGGGGCCGAACAGGACGTTGTCGGTGTGCAGGTCCTGGCAGTACGCCGGGGTGTTGGTCTTGCCCATGATGACGGCGCCTTGGTGGCGGAGCCGGGCGACCGCGTCGGCGTCGCGTGTGGGGACGTGGTCGGCGAGGTCTTCGGCGCCGCTGGTAGTGCGCAGGCCGGCCGTCTCGAAGCTGTCCTTGATCGTGAGGGGAAGGCCGTTGAGAACGCCGGTGCTCTCGCTGCGGGCGCGGCGTTCGTCGGCTGCGTGCGCTGCGGCTCGGGCCGCGCTGTCGTCGCGCGTGACGACGGCGTTGATCTGGCTGGCGTCTATCTGGGCGAGGTGCAGGTCGAGCAGTTCGCGGCTGGAGATCTCGCCGCGGTCCAGGGCCTGGAGCTGGACGTGGGCGGGCTGGTGGGTGAGGTCGGTCGTCATGCGGAGACTCGCTCAAGGTGGGGGGATCGTGCGGGCTGGCGGGGCAGGTGGCGCGCGACGTCGAGTAGAGCGTCGATGTCGTCCATGGGCCCGCTGGTCTGGCGTTCAGAGTCGGCGAACTCGGTGAGCTGGTCGGGCGCCAGCCGGGTGCCTTCAGCGCGGGCGGCGATTCCGGCGAGGATCTGGTCCGCCGTGACGGCCGCGGACAGATCCTTTCCGTGAAGCCCTCGAGCCCGGTGACGGGCTTCGCTGGCCTCGCGGACGGCTGCATCGAGGTACTGGCGGATCACGAACCGGCCGTCCCGGATCTCGACTGCTCGGCGGTAGAGCCGGATCGAGATGCGGCGGAAGTGGCGCCTCTGGGCCGGGTCGACCCTGTCGATCGGCAACTCGATCTCGGGTGCCTCCCTGTAGAAGGCCAGCCACAGGGGGCGCAGGCCGTAGTAGCTGCGGTACTGCTTGATCCGGTACCGGACGCTCTGGGCCTGGTCGCTGATGGTGGGCACGAGCCAGCCGATCAGCGTGAGAATGGCGCCGACATCGCCGCAGGCCCAGGCGAAGCCCTCCCATTCTGTGAGGGAGGTGTTGAAGGCGCCGGCGATCACGTTGCCGATGCGGACGGCGCTGTATCCGAGGGTGATGGTCGCGCCGAGGGCGACGATGCGCAGGCCGACGCGGACGGACCCGCGAGTGCTGCGGCGGGCCAGGCGCCAGCAGGCGCGGGCGAGGAAGACCTCGCCGATGGTGTAGGCCGTGACGTACAGGGTGAGGTACGCGGCGTACCAGTCGTCGTGCGCGTAGTAGAGCGTGAAGTCGATCGGGTGCGGCGCGTTGGGCGTCAGCAGGGCGAACAGCACCAGCAGCCCGGCGATCACCGCGAAGCCGGCCCAGAGCCAGCGGTGACTGCGCCGGCGGGCTACCTCGGGCGGGGTTCCCCAGTAGGTGAGGACCACCTGTTGGCAGGCCAGGAGGGCGACCACGCAGCCCTGGGCGAGGGGCACGGAGATGTTGACGGTGCCGAGCGCGCGGTCGAGGTAGTTCCACATCGGCGTGATGGAGAACAGGAACGAGAGCCCTGACAGCAGGAAGACAGCGGCCAGCGCGGCGGAGGCGGGGTCGCGGCGCCGGGTGGGCACGTCCCGCAGGAGGCAGAGGAAGCCGAGTGTCGCGACGACGAGGCTGATCGGGTGGAGCAGGTCCTTCACGGCCGGGCCTCCCGTCGGCGCAGCAGCGTGTGCGTCACCCGATCCTGCACTTCGTCCCCGGACGACTCATCGCTGCGCAACCACCAGTCGATGATCCGGCGCTGGAGCAGCGATGCGAGGAGTTCGGTGTCTCGCTCCTCGTCCTCGTCGTACTTGGTGCGCCCCAGCATCATCTGCACGGTGGCCGGGTCCACGCTGGTGATGAACGCCGGAGCCAGCGCGGAGACCGGTCGGTTCTCGTGGTGGCCGAGGAGTAGGTGGCTGAACTCGTGGGCGATGATGTGGTCCTGGTGCAGGACGCTGGTCCACGGGTCGTAGAAAACGTGGACGGCACTCTCTGTAACGGCACATGCCCCGCACACCGAGGGCGCCTGCTCCCGGGGCTCTAGGACCACCGTCCGTCCCGTGCGGCGAGAGACCTCGTCGCTGAGGTCGCGGATATTGGTGACGTGCGGGAGCTTCAACTCGGCCAAGAGGTCAGGCCGGCGCAGCCTACGTGCAGACCACATTGCTTTCCTTGATCATTTACTGAACTGCAGCCGTTTAAGCGCCAGTTGAGGGCGGCAACCCCTCGGATTTACGCACGCTCTCAACGATCCCCAGGACGGCATCCTTTCCGTCTGCGGAGACGTCGGATAGACGAAGAAGGACGTTCTTGATCTTCGCGTCGCGAAGCAGCGCAAGCAACTCAATTTCCTGCACGGTCTTTTCGGCGACAGCATCGTCGAACCAATAGGCGGGATCCACGCCGAAGAACCCTGCGAGCGCTTCGAGATGACGCTTCGTCGGGTTATCGCGCTGCCCGGTCCGCAAGAGCCACAGGTACTGCCCCGACAGCTTGCCCAGCCCTCGCTTCTCCATCAGTTCGGCCACTTCAGCGTTGCTGTAAGGGCCGCGATCGGGCGGGTGCACAGTGTCGAACAGGCGGTTTAGGCGATCCATGAGCCCCTTGGGGCTCACCTGACCTTCGGCCACTCTTTCATGATCCTTTCCAGGGCGGGCTTCCTCGCAACTGCAGCCACCCTACCCCGCCATAAACACCAGTTTGACGCGCCGATCACACGTATGGAAAGTTCTTCCCCACCAGCACGTTCCGTGTGGCGCGTACCGCCTGTTTCAGGTCGACCTGTCCGTTTCTGCCGACAGGAGTACGCCGGGCGACGTGGCGCAAGCCACATTCACCCAGCGACATAAGTCACGTCTGGCAGGCCGTATTTATCTTCGATCGGAAAGCGCGGAGGCGACCGTGGAAACACCTCATCCACATCGCATTTCCGCTGCGGGGGATACCAGACTCCCGCTCCAATTCGGACACAATGGCACGCTCTCGACGTACGGGGCAACCGCGGCAACGGTGCGCTTCGATGCGAGGACGGACCCCGCCAGGCACTGTGGGTACGGCTGCGGCACACGACGGTTCGGCGACTCTCTGCAACCAGTACAGAGTTTAAGAACCAAGTCTGGATCTTGACACCGGTCCGTGCGTATGTTCGTCGTCCCCGGGCAGCCCGCCTGCGGCGACGAGCGTGAGGAGACCGCGAGCACAGACCGGACCGCGAAGGTCCGCAAACAGCGACGGCGCCCGAGAGCGGTAACTCGCGGACGCCGAACGCTAAGCGGCATACCCGCCCCGGCAAGGGCGGAGATTGCCCACCATCAACACGCTGAGTCCTTCCGAGGGGCGCGTCAGCGTGGCAACACTGCAAAGGGGAGTATCGCATGCCTCCTGCCCTGCGCAAAAGGCCCTTCCGCCTGGCCTGCGCGGCAGCCACCACCACCTCGGCGCCTCAGCGCCCCGAGCCGGACCGCACCACCCTGGCCCCGGCGAGCCGCCGGACCCGCCCGCTCGTCTGGAGCGGCCGATGAGCAGCGAAGCCCGCGAGTGGGTGTGGGAGCACAGCTCCAGCCGAGGGGCCGCGCGCCTGGTCCTGCTGTCGATCGCCGACCGGGTGGCCGACGAGCAGTGCATCTCCTGGGCCTCGCTGTCCAGCCTGGCCAAGCGCACCCGCGCCTCGGTCTCCACGGTGCGCGAAGCCGTCGAGCGCCTGCTCCTGGCCGGCGAGCTGGAACTGCTCGATGACCTCGTCGGCCCGCAGCGCAGCACGGTCTACCGGATGCCTCTCGCCGCCGAAGCGGTCGCCCAGCCCCAGCAGGAGCAGGAGGACAGCGACACGGCGGCGGCAGATGAGCCCGCTGGCCCTGCGAAGCTTCGGCTCTCGGCTCTGCGGCGGTACGGAATCCGCCCGCGTGAGGTGCCGGAATCCCCCGCGAGGGTCCGAAATCCGCAGGTACCGGAAACCGGCAGGTCGAGGCGGAAACCGGCACAGCGACGTACCGGCCACCGGCACAGCGATGTACCGGCTACCGGCACACAGAACCGTAGTGAACCTGATTTGAACCGGAGGTACAGCAGTAGTGGTGCTGCCGTCCTCCCGGCTGCCGAGTGGCAGGTCGACTCCGCCACCCACACCTGGGCCCGCCAGCAGGGACACCTCGATCGCCTCGGCGAGCAGGGCCTGCGGGCCGCCGACGCGAAGTGGCGTGCACACCGGGCGGGCCATGCTCCGAGGGCGGCGGAAGCCTGGGCTGCCGACTGGCGCTCCTGGGTCGCCCGGGAGCACGCTCCCAGCCGACCGAACCTCTACGCCGTGCCTGGCAAGAACACCGCCGTACCGGGGGGCATGACGCGGACGGAGGCCCACACCGCCGCCCTGCTTGCCGCCCTCGACGAGCCGACCGGAACGGAGGGCTGAGCGTGGACCGCCGCGAAATCGCAGCCCTGCTGGCCTACATCGGCCGACTCGACCCCCGCACCATCCGCACCGACCAAGGCGAGGCGCGCGACCAGCTCGCCCAGTGGCACGAGCTGCTCGGCGACGTGCCGATGGCCACCCCGCACGGCTGGGACGTCCGCGTCGCCGCCCGCCAGCACATCCGCACCTCGCCGTACCAGATCCTGCCCGCGGACGTGGCCCGCCCCTGGGAGAGCTACCGGCGCGACCGCCTGGCGAGGCACTCCGATCCCACGCCGTCCGTCGACCCGGACGACCAGGCCGCCTGGACCGCAGAGCTGGCCGGCACCCGCCGTGCCGTCGCCGCCGGCACCGCCCAGCCCGCGCAGGCCCGAGCAATCACCAACGGTCGCGACGGAGTCGACCCGAAGCTGGAGGCGCGGCTGCGGGAGATCGGCTCCTGCATACCGCCCGCCGCCCGAGCAGCCCTCGCGCCCTACCGACCCGCCCGCGCAGCCCGTGAGGCCGCTGTCGCGCAGGGACTGCCCGATGCCCTGAGCGTGCGGTGCGAGTGGTGCCTGGCCCAGCCCGGCGAACCATGCCGCCGCCGAAGGATCGGCCCCGACGGCGGAGCCCGCGGAACCGCCCCGCGCGCCACCCCGCACCCCGGCCGCCTCAACCTCGCCACCGCCCGGCAGGCCCAGCACACCGAGCAGGCCCAGCAGCCCGCCCTGGCCTGACCGGCGCACCCGGCGCGTGCACCCCGTCCGCTGCACCGCCACCCGACACGTCCCGCATCGGCTGCGACGCACGCCCTGCGCGCAGCCAGCACCCGACGCCGCCCCCGCCGAGCACCGCCCTAGCCGGCCGCCGCGGCAGCACATCGGAGACCCGCCTTGCGCCACATCACCACCCACGACGCGCCGGCCACCGGCCTGCGCGGCATCGCAGACACCAGCTGGCACGCCCGCGCAGCGTGCCACGGCATGGACGTCGAAGACGCCGACGCCGTGTTCTTCCCCGGGCCCCGGGACCACGAGGAGATCGCAGAGGCGAAGGAGCTGTGCGGCTGGTGCCCCGTACGCCGCGAGTGCCTGGACTTCGCCCTGGAGAACGTCCTCAAGGAGGGCGTCTGGGGCGGCCTCACCGAAGCCGAGCGGCGCCCGCTGCACGACGGACTGCACCAGCGCCTGGACTACCGGCGCGTGACCGCCTTCTTCCAGGGACGCGCCGTGCACCTGACCGAGGCCGAGCGGCAGGTCGTCATCGACCACGCCTACGTCCGGGGCTGGCAGCCCGACCGGCTCGCCGCCGCCCTGCAGATCAGCCACAAGCACGCCCGAGACCTGCTCCGGCAAGCCGCCAACAAGGTCCTCGACCGCGACCGTAACTACGGCGTGCCCCGCCCCAAGAAGAAGCGGAAGAAGACCTCCAAGACCAAGGGCACCCCCGCGTCCGCAGCTCCCGTCACGCAGCAGCCGGCAGGCCGCCCGGCAGCGTCGCCCCCGACGCACGCCCCTCTCGGAAAGGCAGCATGACCCACCCCGTCCTCGCCTTCGGTGCTACTTCGGACCTCCCTCTCCTCCTCGCCGCCGTCGTGCCCGCCACCCTCGCGCTCGTGCTGACTGCCTGGACCATCCGGCGCCGGGGCTCTCGCTCGCAGAAGCGTCTCGGCGGCCCGGCGGTCAAGGTCGCCGCTGTCGCCGCCCTCGGCTGCACCGCCTACAGCGCCGACACCTCGTGGCGGTTCGCGGCCGACTACCTCGACATGGCCGGCGCCGCCGAGCGCGCCGGCATGTTCGCCGCCGCCGAACTCGCCCTGTTCGCCACCGCACTGATGGCGCGGCAGAACCTCGCCGTCCAGGGCGCCCCCGGCCTGCCGGGCACGCTGGTCTGGGTGATCACCACGGTGCAGGTGATCCCCGCGTACGCAGAGAGCGGCCCCATCGGCGGCACGGTCCGCGCCTTCGTCGGACCAGTCATGGCGGCGATGCTGTGGCACCTGGCCATGGGGATCGAACTGCGCCTGCGCACACCCGGTGCCGCCTCAAAAGGACTGATCGCCATCCTGGGCCGGGAGGCACGCGAGCGTCTCCTGTCTCGCCTCGGCATCGCTGCGCGAGACCGCGACGCCGCACAGATCACCCGGGACCGGGCCACCGCCCGTGCGGTCACCCTCGCCGCCCGCCTCGCCGAGCGCACACCCGAGCAGCAGCGGAACCGTCGAGGCCGGCGGCTGACCCGACGCCTGTCGAAGGCGGTCGGCAGGGCTTCGGTCGGCACCGACCCCCTCCAGCGAGCACAGCTGCTCGACCAGCTCGCCGCCCGGCGACACGCGCTCGCGCTCGCCACGGTGCCGCTCCCTTCTCCCTGGTCCCCGGCGCACAGCAGCGCACCAGCGGCCACGGTCCCCGCACAACCGAGATCGAATGTGCCGGTCCCCGTCCCCGGTCCCGACGGTTCCGACGAGCCGGTCCCGGACCGAGGACCGAGGACTCCTCGGGGACCGGTCCCCGACGAGGCGGACCCTGAAGCCAAGGTCGGCGCGGGGACCAAGGGCGACGAAACGGGAACGACCGCGGGGACCAGGCCCCCTGAAGACGGCGCGGTCCCGGGGACCGGTCCCGCCGATCCAGAAGCCGCAGCGCGGGACACAGCGGCCACGAGGACCGACCGCAACGCGCGAGAGGTAGCAGCTCAGGACCCAGATTCTCATCGGGGACCGAGCCTCGCGAAGTCGGGGACCGAGAGCGCCGAGGACCGAGGACCGACCGCCACCGAGTCCGGGACCGAGACCACCCAGGACCGAGGACACAAGGTCCCACTCCGCCGGAAGCCGGCCAGGAAGTCCCGGACGAAGAACAAGGACAACCGTGCCCGGTCCCGCTCTCCGCAGACGGAGCGCCCGGCACGCGAGCTGGGCGAGTCCGAGCGCCAGCTTGTCCACGAAGTGCGCCCCCATGTTCCCGCCCTGCTCGAACGGGACGGCAACGGAGCGATCACCCGGGTGCAGCTGCGCGAAATCATCCGCCGCCAGGGCCTGACGGGTGTCGGTAACGACCGACTCGGCCTCGTCCTCCAGGAGCTGCGGAACCAGGACATCACGACGACGAGGAGCACCGCCCGATGAAGACCTGCCACCAGTTCGACACCGTCCGCGCGGAGTACGAGCGAGAGATCGGGTTCATGCTCGCTCACTCCGAGCGGCACGCGGGCAGGCCGGCGGCGAAGTCCAGTGCGAAGCAAGCTGCCTCGGCGAAACAGCGGATGGCTCGCGCGCTCAACAGCCACGTCGGGCGCTGCCCCGAGTGCGGCTGAACTGGCAAAACCCCAGTTCAAAGCCCGTACCCGCAAACGTGGCCCGGCTCCGTGTCGGGCCACCGCCCCGCTTAGGAGGTACGCCGTGACCCCGCGTCCCCCTCGTTCTTCCGAGCCCACCGTCGCCGAGGCCGATGCCTGGGCGGACGTCCTGGTCCGCCAGCAACTCCTACACGCCGTCGTCCTCACGCCGACCGGGCAGTGGCTCGTCCAGGACCGCCCCGACGGACCGGTCGGCGTCCTTGCCAGCCCAGCCGATGTCCTCTCGCTGGCCGCAACCATCCAGCAGCGCACCCGCTCCACGAGGCCCGAATCCCGATGACGAACGCACGCAAGAACGGCACCACCCCGGAACCTAATCCCGACTCCAACTCGGTCTCGGGGCGAGCAAGTTATCGCAAGAGCATTGCTCCCGAGGGGAGCAATGCTCTTGCGTCCCCCGCCCCTGGAGTGGCGGGAGCGGATCGGCACCGGGGGACGCCGATCCGTGAGGATGCGACCGAGGGCGGCTCGCATCCTGAGGGGCAGGACCAGCACGCCTGCCATAGTGCGCACTGCACGCACACCGGACCTTCAAAGCCGCATGTGCAGCAGCGTGAGCGCCTGCGCGACGAGAACAAACGCATGCGCCAGCCCAGCTGCCGCATGAACGACGACGAGTACCAACTCCTCTCCCGTGCTGCCGCCGTGTGCAACATGAGCGTCGCCAGTTTCCTCGCCCACGCCGCTCTCAAAGCCGCCCACGATCTCGACCGTACGGCGGCGGAAATCGCCGCCCAACGAGAAGTCCACAACGAGCTCTTCGCTGTGCGCCGGCACCTCGGCCACATCGGCAACAACGTCAACCAGGTAGCCAAGGCCATCAACTCTGGTGCCGATGTCCCGTACGCCGAAGTCGTACTCGGCGCCGTCCAGCGCGCCACCCAGCGCGTGGACGCCTTCATCCAGCACTACCTCGACACCGAAACGCGAACCGGATGATCCCGCGCGTCCACAAACGCGGCTCGAACACGTTCGGCCTGCTCAACTACCTATACGGCAAAGGGACCCACGAGGAGCATGTCGACCCGCATCTCGTGGCGGCCTGGGACAGTTTCGCTCCCGATCCCGGTCGCGATCCGCAAGCTACGAAGCGACAGCTGCAGCAGCTCCTGGACCAGCCCGTCCAGGCGCTCGCGGAGTCGCGACGCCCGGCGAAGCACGTCTGGCACCTTTCGGTCCGGGCCGCACCGGATGACCCGGTTCTCTCCGACGAGCAATGGGGCGAGATCGCCCGACGCATGGTCGCCGCGACCGGCATCGCGCCGGCCGCCGACGAGGCGGGATGCCGCTGGGCGGCCGTGCGCCACGCCGACGACCACATCCACATCATTGCCACGCTTGTCCGCGAGGACGGCCGGCGCCCCCGGCTCAACAACGACGCCAAGCGATCTCAGGCCGAAGCCCGCCTCATCGAGGCCGAGTACGGGCTCAAGCAGCTCAGCACCGGGGATGGGACCGCAGCGCGGCGCCCGACCAGCGCCGAGCGCCACAAGGCCCAGCGCCAGGGCCGCGAGCGCACCGCGCGCGAAGAACTGCGCGAGAGCGTACGTCGAGCGGTGGCCGGCGCCAGAAGTGAAGAGGAGTTCTTCGACCGCCTCGCCACCGCCGGCCTGCTGATCCGCAAGCGCGAGGCCCCGTCCGGTGACCTGCTCGGATACAAGGTCGCCCTGCCCGACGACCTGAACAAGGACGGCGAGCCGGTGTTCTACCCCGGCGCGCGCCTGGCTCCCGACCTGTCCTTGCCTCGCATCCGCGAGCGCTGGTCCGGTGATGCGCAGGATGTGCCTGCGGCCCGGCGGGGGGAAGCGATTCGTACGGGGCCGGGCAGTCCGGCCTCCGCGCGCCGCGGGACGGCATCGGCCGTGTGGCAGGCCGTGCTCGTCGTCGAGCACGGCGAGGACGGGGTCGCTGCCGCCCACATCGCCGCGGTCGGCGAGGTCCTGGACGCCCTCGCGAAGGCGTCTGCCGCTCACACCCGCCGCGAACTGCGCGACGCAGCAACGGCTTTCGAACGGGCCTCGCGCTCTCACGTCCGCGCCGTACGCGGGCACGATCGAGTCCTGCGACAGGCCGCCCGCGACCTCGTCCAGGGCGGCCCGGCCCTCGGCCGCGGTGAGGACGGAGCCACCACGGCGATGGCGATCGACATGCTGTTCTTCCTGATCACCGCCACCGCGCACTGGCACGCCAGGAAGGGGCACGCCCAGCAAGCAGAGGCCGCCGCCCGGGCAGCCGGGCACCTGCGCGCCGCCTACCGGTCCGCCTCGGCCCAGCCGCTCGGTGTGCTCTACCAGCGCGGCCGGCGTCTGAGCCGGCCGATGCTCCAGCGGCAGACGGTGTTGCTACGCCAAACACTGCCGGAGCTGGCCGAGCAGATCCTCGCCGAACCCGGCTGGTACGCCCTGGCCGCAACCATCACGGAAGCCGAAGCCGCCGGCCACGACCCGGCCGCTCTGCTCTCCGACGTTGCCGCTCGGCGGGAACTCGGCACCGCGGACGCCGTCAGCGACGTGCTCGTGTGGCGGCTGCGGCGGACAGCAGACCTGCCCGCCGATGCCTCGTACGTTCCCGAAACCAGCATTGCGGAGAACCGGTCCGCGACGCGCGGGACAACCACCAAGCCCGCCTCGCCCGGCAGGCGGCGCAGCGGAGAGGAGACATCGCGTTACACCCGGTAAGACCACCAGATGTCGGTATGCGGTCTCACCGGCATCACCGCCGTGGCAACACCGCCGCGCCGTACCGAGACACGCATCATGGCCGACTCGTCACCCGGGCTACCGAGCAGGCGAGTGCCCCTGCTGACGTCGCCGGAGGGGACTGTGGACTTTGTGAATTGAAACCGCCAGCGGCGTGGGGCACGATCATGAAACGCGCAGGACGAGGAACCGAGGTAGAGGAGGACGCCAGGGTGTTTCACCGGATACGCCGCAGGGCCAAGGAACCGAGCGAAGCTCAGAAACGGTTCGCCGAGCTGCACGCGCGGATGCAGGGCCAGGTCCCGCCCGGCTTCGGAGTGCCGGCGCCTGAACCGGAGTCCGCCGAGCCGGCCGCCATCGTGGACGACTTCCTCCCGCCGGAACTGCGGGTACCGAGCCACGACCAGGTCGAAGGCAAGATGATGCCGTGGAAGCAACCCCTGGTCCTCGACGGTGAGATGGCCACCTGCGCCGAGTGCGGCGCATACCGGGACTGGCTCATCCTCTCCACCCGCGGTGAGATCTGGCTGCGCTGCCGGGCCGGACACCAGCAGCAGGAGACCCGCATCGACACCGCCTGGTACAACCGGCACTCCGGGCCAGCGGACGCGACGCACGCCACGTTCGAGGACTGCCTGCGCCACCTCGGACACTGACCACCACTCCTACAACACCACCGGGCCCGCGGGCCCGCACTGACCACCCGTCGCCTAGCACCAAGGGGTCAGTTCCGTCATGCGCGTTCGCGTCACCACCACCGCACTCGGCATCACCGCCGCCCTCCTCGCCGTGCCCGCCTGCTCCACCGACACCACCGGGTCCAAGCACAAGACCTCCTCCTCCCGTACGGGAAAGCCGACCGACGCCGCCCAGGAGCCGGCCGCGCTGTCCTCGGCCGCGCTCGAGTCCCGCCTGCTCGACCCGCGCGACCTCGGCAGCGGCTACCTTCCCAAGCCGGAGCGTCCGGCCCAGCACGACGACGTCACCGTCATCGGCTGCCCGGCCCTGAGCGAGCTGGGCGGCGACGCGGCAACTGGCGGCACGCTCACCTTCCCGCATAAGGCGAAGGCGGACTTCACCTACGGCGGCAGCTCCTCGGAGATCTCCGAGGAGCTGTACAGCGACAGCGTGAAGAAGCTCTCCAACGGCATCGGCCGGATCTTCGACGCCATGACCGGCTGCCCGGCCTATCAGGTCGTCTCCGGTGGCACCCCGGTCGACGTGACCTCGCAGAAGCTGCCCGCACCCACCGTCGGCGGTGATGAGCAGTGGAGCCTGCTCCTGACATTCATCGCCGGGGGACGGAGCACCGTGGTCAAGCAGACCGCGATCCGCGACGGCAACCTGCTGCTGGTCGTCTCCGGCTCCCCGGCCCTCGTCGACCGCCACCTCGACAAGGCCCTTGCCAAGGCCACGGCAACGAGCTGACCTGCGCGCGTCACGCTGCTGCCTCCGACCACCGCGGGTCGGGGGCAGTAGTGCGTTATGGGCTGCGCATGGACAACCCGACGGCCACTTCACCCGGGAAAAATAGAAAAGTCCGGCACCCCCAACTGGGAGGATGCCGGACTTCGATCGTCGAGAGTGGTGCGCGGGACGTTAGATGGCCGGCGCGCGCAGGAGGCGCTCCTGGGTGGCCTCGGGCAGGACCCGCCGCAGGACCGGTGCGGTCGAGCTGAGGGAGGCGGCGAAGGCGGCGACGAGATCGTGCGGGACGCTGGCGGCGAACGAGGCCACCCACAGGAGCGGGGCGCCGAGCATAGGCTCGGCCCACGCCTGCCATCCGGCCGGTCCCGTCTCGTCGTCCTCGGCGGACAGGGCCCATAGGTCGCCGTCCTGGATGAGGGGCGGCACCTCCACCAGGCTGATGTGCGAGGTGAACGTCGGGTCCGTCGCCACCGCCTGGGGTTGGTCAATGTCGCGGAACCAGCCGTGGGCGGCAACAGCGTCAAGGACCAGCTCCGATCCGGCGAGCGGCACGGCAGGCTGGTCGCTTGCGTCGAGCGCGACGAGGAAGTCGACCACAGCCTCGCCGGGGACGTCACGGGTGAAGTAGGCCGACCATTGGGCGAGCGGGCTGCTCGCCTCGGCTCGGGCGGAAATCTGCCAGGCGATCGGCAGCCCACCCAGGTGGAACGGCTCGTCCGCCAGCCCCCACTGGGCCCAGCGCAAGGCATCGGGGCTGATGTGCAGGACGGTGCTGCGCAGGACCTGGCGGTCCTCCGGTTCCTCGCCCGGCTCGTGCCGTCCGCGGACGATCGTCAGGCTCGTCCAACCCAGACCGGCGAGCGCGTCGGCGACGACGTCGTAGAGGCGTCCATCGTCACCAGCCAAGTGCCGGGGGCCGACCCAGAACGCGGGCTGGCCGCCGCGCGGAGCGGACGGGTCAGGTGGAAGGTCGGGGTACAGGGGCGCCTCCAAGGGCTCGGTGCGGGTCTAGTTGCCGCCGGCACGGCGGCGAGGGCGGCGCGGGGGCGCCTGGACGGGACCCTGCCACGTCAGGGCGATGGCGACCTCCGGCGGAAGGTAGCCGAGCTGCGCGTCCTCGTCCCGCCCTTCGGCGAGGTAGACAACTGTCCGGCCGGTCTCGTCGACCGACTGCAGGACCTGCGCCAAGCGGTGCGCCATCGGGAAGAACGGGTTCATGGCCTGGCGGACCGGAGCCCTCCGGTCGCAGCCGGACAACAAGTCGATGAGATCGCCGACGGTCATCTCCGGGGACGTCACGGACAGCCTCCTGGGATTCGGTGGAAACGGGGGCAGTGGAGACGGGCCAGCCTTCGGCACGGCCAGCACTCACAGGACGGGCACTATGTATCGGTGGCCGCGCTGTCAGAGGCGGCGTGAGATCTCCAGCACCCTCGCCACGGTGGCGGCGACGATGTCGGCCGGCGTCTCGGTGTCGAACGACAGGCGGTAGCCGCGCACCTTCGCCGTCCCTGTGACGGCAATCGTCCATCCTTCGCCGTCGGTGCCGGGGCGGCCGTTGGGGAACCAGCCGAGGTAGAAACGGCGTGCGCCGTGAGGCGCTTCGTTGTATCCCCGACGCAGTCGGGAGGAACAGGAGGGAGGTTCTTGGGTCTCCTGGCTTACCTGGACGCGAAAGCGCGAGGGGACAGCAGCATGCCAGATCAACGGTGGCCGTCTGGAGGCGTCTCGGACGGGGTGCCGCGAGACCCGCGCGACATGGCCAAAGCTGGATTGCCTGAAGCCCAATCCCCAGGTGGTAAAACTATCGACCCGCCGGAATGACGCTTGAAACCGGTGCCACTTCCTGCCCTGGCTACGGTCGATGGCCGGGGCACCCTCTGGATCGTGGACCGCCACCCAATGAGGGCGGCCAAGGGGATGAGTGGGCGGCCTACCTCGCGCTCGATACGTACAGCGAAGACGTACCACGGGATCACCTACAGGGCGCGAGCCCCAAGGTGACGGAGTGCCCGTAGTAGTCGCAGGAGCAGCGACCTGCCACGGAGACCGGGAAAGCCGGTCACAGGGCGAAGGGGCACAGGTGTTCTTGACGCTCGGCGAAGGGAGGTATGCGAAATGCAGAGCGCCGAAACGGTGCTGGGCGTCATCCGGGAACGCGGCAGGCACGGCCTGCCACTTGAAAGGCTGTACCGGCAGTTGTTCAACCACGAGTTGTTCCTCCTTGCTTACGGACGCATCCACACCAACGCGGGTGCGATGACTCCGGGCGTGAACGGGGAGACCGCGGACGGCATGTCACTGGCCAAAATCGACGCGATCATCGGGGCGTTACGCCGCGAGTCGTACCGGTGGGCGCCAACACGGCGGGTCTACATCGAGAAGAAAGGATCGAAGAAGAAGCGCCCGCTGGGCCTGCCAACCTGGTCGGACAAGCTGGTCGCCGAAGTGGTGCGCCTGCTCCTTGAGGCGTACTACGACGTCCAGTTCTCCGACCGGTCCCACGGGTTCCGCCCGCGTCGGGGTTGCCACACCGCCCTGCGCGAGATCGTGGACAACTGGCAGGGAACCCACTGGTTCATCGAGGGCGACATCTCCGACTGCTTCGGGTCGCTCGACCACGAGATTCTGGTCGAGACCCTTGCGGAGAAGATCCACGATGGCAGGTTCCTGAACCTGATCGGCCGGATGCTCAAGGCCGGGTATCTGGAGGACTGGCGGTGGAACGCCACGCTCAGCGGTGCGCCGCAAGGCGGTGTCGCTTCGCCGATCCTGTCCAACATCTACCTGGACCGGCTCGACCAGTTCGTTGAACAACGCCTGATGCCGGACTACAACCGGGGCAAGCGACGTCGGAGCAACCCGGCGTACGTAAGCGTCGCCAACAGGATGAACCGGGCCCGCAAACGCGGCGACCGCGAAGCGGTGCGACACCTGCGCAAGCAGAAACGTCGCCTGCCGGTCGGAGACCCCTACGATCCGAATTACCGGCGGCTGCGATACGTCAGGTACGCCGACGACTGGCTGCTCGGGTTCGCTGGGCCCAAACGCGAAGCAGAGGAAATCAAGGCCCGGATCCGTCAGTTCCTGCGCGACGACCTCAAGCTGGAGCTGTCCGAGTCCAAGACTTTGATCACGCACGCCGCCAGCCAGCCGGCGCGCTTCCTCGGCTACGACATCAAGACTCAGTACGCCGACACGAGGATCACCGGCGGTCTCCGGGGCGTGAACGGAACCATCGGCCTCTTCGTGCCTCGGCAGGTAATCCGGCAACGCTGCGCGCTGTACATGAAGCGCGGGAAGCCGGTGCACCGTGGCGTGCTGATCCACGACAGCGACTATTCGATCGTGTCTCAGTACCAAGCGAGTACCGGGGATTGGTTCACTACTACCTCCTCGCTCAAGACGTCTTCCGGTTCAACCGGCTGTGTTGGGTGATGGGGTACTCGCTGCTCGCGACCCTGGCGAACAAGCACAAGTCCTCCGTTGGGGCGATGGCGCACAAGCTCAAGACGACCATCGACACTCCTCACGGGCCCAGGACATGCTTCGAGGTCAAGGTCCACCGAGACGGAGGAAGGGAACCGCTGATCGCTCGCTTCGGCATACCGCTCAAGCGACAGCGCACCGCCAAACTGGCTGACACCGCACCCCCGGAGAGCCGTGCAGGCCGTAATGAGCTCCTGCACCGGCTTCTGGCCGGAGAATGCGAGCTCTGCGGAACGCGGACCGGACTACAGGTCCACCACGTCCGCAAACTCGCTGACCTCAAACGGCCAGGTCAGCCGCCTCGGTCCGCATGGGTCCGGCTGATGGCGAAACGGCGACGCAAGACCCTCGTGGTCTGCCTGCCCTGCCATCAGGACATCCACGCGGGCCGCGCCACAGCCTCAACCCGGAAATGACCACTGGAGAGCGGGGTGCCGGGAAACTGGCCCGCACCGTTCGGGAAGGGGCCGTCGGAGAAGGACCCGCGCCACGGGCACCTCGTCGGCGGCCTACTTCACCGTCCTTCGAGCTGATGTGCACGTCCGCGCGGTCGTCCACGATGAGATGGAAGTCCTCCGCGGAGAACTGATCCGTGACGAGCGTGGGCTGGCCGGGGCCGAGCTGCCACTCGCGCAGGCGCAGAGCTTCGACGGTGGTGGAGAGAGCAGAACCCAGGGGAGCCACGGTCACGGGCAATCACCTCTCTGACCTGGGGTTACTTGCAAGGTCGTCTACGTTGACATGTGCTCGCACACCTTGGCCAGTCTTTCCGCGCTCTTTGCTGTCTGCCCCCGGCGAACTGCCGTTCCGAGTCATTCTGTGGGATCTCAATCCCCGTGGCCGAAGCTCACGGCCAATGGCCACTCGCTGGCCGATCGGCCACAGACCGGACACTGACAACGACGCAGTGACGGACGCGCTGACCGGTGGCCTGGCAGCGGCGGAGGCGGCGGGGCGGGAGCCCTGACGGCAGGGCACTGCGAGGAAGGCCGTTCCCGTGGTTAACAAGGCTGTCGCCGCAATGCAGGCTGAGGGCGAGAAGGTCAGCGGCCCGAGGCCGACAGAGTGTCTTGACTGCTCAACCCGGCCCGGGAAGCGCCACCTCGGCGAAGCCCAGTCCGGCGACGTAGGCGGTCCAGATGCGGCGGTTGGCGGCAACGCTGAGCGCCACCTCCATTGCTTAATTGGGTTTACAACTGTGCTTTGAGGCCCTGGGCGCGGGGTGCGACCCACCCGACGTGCGCGGGGAACCCACGCCGCGACCTGCCAGATTCGACATAACGGCAAGAAGCGCGGACCACCCCCGCGCGAGCGGGGAGAGCGCTACAGTGCTTGGGGTGGCGACGCGAATAACTTGACGCATGCCTCACCATTGAATGAGCGGCGTCGGGTACATAGTTTGCTGCCATCGAAAGAGCGGGATCACGCCCGGCAAGGCGTGACCCCGCGAGGCCGGGTGTGTGAGGCCCGGCCAACTGGCCGCGTACGCGGTCAGTGAAGGGTGACCGGGGACCGGCTACAGGCCGTGGCGCCTCCTCCAGTCGCTGAACCAGTCGGCAATTGCTCGAACTGCCAGCGCTGACAGGAAGGCCGTTAAGACCTTTGCTGGTCCCTTCCCCTTGTTGCGAGACTCCCCGTCGTTCATGTGTGCCTCCAATGCATCGATGGGCGTGGCATGACCACGAACTCATGTGCTGATGCTTGGAGTTGCACTCGTCGGACGGGCCGACATCGCAGAGATGACGATATGCCTCATGGTCGAGTCGGAGAGCCGCCTTCCCGAAAAGTCCCTAATTGCACCCCTTCTCCCGTATGGGGTCATAAGAGCCCTTGGATTGCGCGCTCAGTGCGCTACAACGCGCATACAGCTCGCAATGGAGAATCAAGGTCATCTTCCATGCCGTGAACCTTCACAAGCGGATGGTAAGCATCCGCCCTTGTGCCGAATGCCAGCGCCGAACGGCCGTATCAGCAGCCGAACTGACGCTCCAAGGAAAAGAGGGTGGCGGCCACGGAGCCTGTAGGTGCAAACTGGCCCGTTTCCCATCGGAAGGAGAGGTAGATGGAAATCCGGCCGCTCGCGGCTTTGCGCACCGCTGATGACCTGTCGCTGGCGTTCAATCCCTACGGGCTTGGCGGCCGCATGGAGCCCGAAGACGCTGCGGAGTTCCAACAGCGGCAGATCGCCGACTGCGACCTGGCTGCAGGTGTCGCACCTGGCACACGGGACTCCTTCGAGCGGCTGCGCACCGTCTTCGCCTACGGCGTGCTGTGTTACGACGTGTACACCGTGGTCGGCGACCACGCCCTGCTCATCTACGAGCAGGCGTTGCGCGACCGCTTCATGGAGTGGTGCGCCGGCACCATCGCCTTCCGCGTGTCCCAGGCCGCAGACGTCTCCTACACCGTCACGTCGTACGACGACGTCAAGAAGCACGCGGACAGGATGACGCGGCGACGCGCGAAGCTGGTTGTCGGCACCGACGCAATCGAATTCAATGGGATGCTGCACGGGCTCCGCCGGTGGGCGCGGACGGCGGGGCTGCTCCGCGGGCGGCGCAGTCGGGCAGTCGAAGAGGCGCTTGCCAAGTTGCGTAACCACGTAGCCCATCCGTCGGGCCATCATGTCGACACCCCCGTCGGTGCTGCCCGTACGGTGCGGGATCTGGCGGAACTGATCAACCAGCTGTGGGGGCAAGCCACTCCCGACGGACGCTTGTACCCGGCCCCTCTGCATCGAGAGATCGCCGTGCTGAGCTGGAACACTTCCGGGCGGACGCGAATGGAGCCCGCCGGTGCGCTCACCGCCCCCGACTCCTTGGACGATCAGGAGGACGACGAGTACCAGCACCTCGTGGTACGGGCCATCCCCTTCATCCCGGGTAGTCGCTGGAATGACGAGCACTGGGCGGAGTTCGATACCCGTTACGAGACCACACGCTTCCCCACGGAATACCTGTGGGGGCCGGGCACCCGAGCGGAGGCCCGGGCATGGCTGGACCACGAACGCCCAGAGGGGGACAGCGTCGACTTCACCGACCGGATCTTCCTCGTCCAGGAGCACGAACGCCTGCTGCCGCCGATGCGACCGGCGGTAGCAGCCGGGCTGCCCGACGCCGAACGCATCGGGGTATGGCACGCCGTTCGGGCCGACTTCCCTGACGATGCCTTCGCCCACGTCCGGGGCTCTGGAGATCGCAGCACCGGTCACGCCCGCCGTCCCGGCGACTGCCCGGCCTGCTCCGCAGAGATCCTTGGCTCTGGCACTCACGACGAAGCCTTTCGCGCCGCAGCAACTGCTCTCGGACCGATCCAGGCGGTGCGACTGCCCTCCGTACGGCTCCCGTCATCGCTCTTGTGGCCCGACCGGCCGTGAGCAGAACGACGCGAGGGGTTCTGTCGTGTCGATCAACATTCAGTGGCGCACGATCAAAGCGTGGTGCCACTGGGCACGAGGATGTGACTGGGTGCCCTAGCTGGCACCGATCGCCAAGTACTGCGCTCATCTCGGCGAGGCCAATCCCGGCGTGCGCTGTGCCCTACGTGTTCGGCGAGCGCCTCACCTCTGCCGCCGGCACGCCTGCGGGCGCCCGGTCAGGAATCTGATGGCGTGGCACAGCCGTTGCGTCGGGGACCCACTCCTGTGGGATCTCAAGTGATCTCGGCTAGTGAGCTGGAGAGGGCGCCAGCTCCAACTCGGCCGTCGAGAAGCGGAAACACAGATTGCCGAACACAGTGTCGGGACGTGGCCCGACGTCGCCATGGTGATACTCCATAACAGCGCTTGTCAGGTACTCGCGGGTCCGATGCCAGTCCATGAGTTCGTCTTTGGTCACCAGGATGGCCCACTCGGGAAGGCTCTCGGCGGTGTGCACGGAGGAGGTGAACTCGTCCAGGGCGGCGTACCACTCGGCAAGCTGTGCCTGCTGGTGCCGCACCAGCTTGTCGACACCTGCAGCTCCGTCCTTAGCCGCGGCCGCACGTAGATCCGACGCCTGAAGGCAGCTCTCGCGGGCCTCGTGCCGGCGGTCGGCGTACTTGGCGTACTGCCACCGGCATTCCGCAGGAATACGCGCGCCTTGCCGACTCTTCCAGCCCTCGGCGTGAAAGAGCTCCGCGTGCCAGCCCGGGTCATCCGGCCGGGGAGTCAGCCGAACTTCGGCCGAACCATCGGTCACCGAGTGGACGTCGTTGCCGACCCGGCACCACGACCCGTCATCGGTGAACCGTTCTAACAGGTCCGCTGCCAGTTCTTCCAGATCGCCTGACCAGGAGTTCACGAACTCGGCTGACGCACTGACGACGGGCAGCCCTTCGACCACGATATTCAGTTCAGTGATGTCGAACCGATCGTCTGCGACCCAAATCCCTACCTTCTCCATGGCCGGAGCCTCGCCCACCGGGACGTAGGCAGTTCGTCGACACGCCCTCGGGTCACCCGTCCGTGCAACACCTGAGCACCGGCGGGGCAACGACCGGTACGGACACCTGCCCCAGCGGCGCCCGGCCCGCTCCAGGTGAATGGCCGCCCAAGCGGGCGTCGGGTCGTCTACCACAAGCTCTCGACGGCGGCCCGAATCCCGACGAGGCCCCCGGAATCGGGGTGGATTCCGGGGGCCTCGTGCCGTAAGTCGGATGACCAACTCTAGGCGGAGCCATCGTCGGTGGAGTTGTCCGTGCGCCGGCGGCGGGCCATGGCGAGGGCGCCTGCGCCTGCGGCCATCAGAACTCCGGCGCCTCCGATCAGCCACGGGGTGGCGTCGGCGCCTGTGTGCGCGAGCGAGCCCGCGGGGGCAGGTGCCGCGGTGCTCGATGCGGTCTCGTCGGCTGTCGGGGTACCCGAAGCGGACGGAACCGGGACATCCTCGTCCTCGCCGTGCTGGCCCGGGGAGGGCCTGTCGCTCGGCTTCTCGGTGGGCTTGGTGGTCGGCTTCTCCGTGGGCTTGCCTGCCGGCTTTTCCGTGGGTGGCGGGGTGGTGGCGGTCTTGGCGTTGGTGACGATCACGGTCACGGGGGCGCCCGGCTTGGCCGTGAACTCCTTCGCGGGTTTGTGGATGTCGTAGCCGGAAGGTGCCTTCACCTGCCTGACCCAGAATTCGTTGCCCGTGCGGGAGTTGATGGGTAGCTTGCCGCTGGCCGTGCCATCGGAGCCGGTGGTGAGCATCAGGAGGGTTTTGTCGCCGCTGCCGATGTTGACCGTGGATCCAGCCAGCAGCTTGCCGGTCTTGTCGTCCTTGGCCTGCAGGAGGACCTTGGCGGCCTTGAACGGGTCGGTGATCGTCAGCCGCGTGGTCGCGCCCGGGGTGACGACGTCCTGGTCGGCGACGACCTCGTGGAGCGGGCTGCCGGAAGCCGTCTCCTTGAGCCGGTAGACGCCGGGCGCGAGGTCGGAGAAGATCAGCTTCCCCTGAGCGTCGGTCGTCCCGCGTCCGGCCTCCTGGCCAGCGGAGTCGAGCAGCAAGAACACGGCGCCGGGCAGGGCGTCTCCGGCCGTGTCCTTGGTGGTGATCTCGACGCTGCCCGCGTCCGGGGCCGGAGTCTCGGCGGAGGCCGAGGGGCTCGGTTCGGAGGGCTCGGCGCTCGCGACCGGCGCCCAGGTGAGGGTTCCGGCCGCGGCGACGACGAGGGCGGCGGCGGATCGAACGAGACGTGCGTGCACGAGGAAGAAGACTCCTTGATCGGTCGGGGGTCAGCGGGTGCGGGTCCCGGCGGGGGCGGTCGGCGGGGCCGGAGTGCTGCGCGACGTGCGGCCGGCCGCTCGCTTGGGCGCGGAGGCGGCCCAGGCGCCGGGAAACCAGACGGCCGTGTACCGCTGGATGGCATCGCGCAGCCCGGTGGTGACGGCCCCGTCCCACGGCGGGCGGGCGGGGCGGTGGTAGGTGTCGAAGGTGCCGTACTGCTTGGTGTTCGGACGGGTGTGGGTGGCTTCGTCGCGGCGGTGGAATGTTCCGTGGTCCACGAAGCTGAGCGCCACCGCGTCGATCTCCCCGCGTTCCGGGTGGACGACTGCGACACGTAGCCCGCCGTAGGTGTCCGCGTGGATGGTGCGGGTGAAGTCGATCCGCAGCCGTAGCGGCGTGCCCGGGACGGGAGCGGCGTAGTAGGTGTTGCCCACGACGGCGTGGTCGTGGAAAGGGAGGCACAGCTCGCTGAAGAACTCGGGGGCCTGCAACGACACGAGGGGTAGGTCTCCGGTCGGGGTGGGTTGGGGTCAGCGGCGTGGGCCGGGCAGGGCAGGTCGGCTCGTGGTGCTCCAGCGCGGGACGCTGGCCGCGGGAAGCGCGGCCGGGTGGCGGGACGCGGCGGCTCGCCGGACGTCGAGCGGGGTGGGCGACAGCGGACTCGGCGGGAGGATCGGGGAGAGCTGGGCGTGGTCCTTGACGTAGCTGTAGGTGTCGTCCCGCCATCGAGAAAGGGGTGCGGGGTCGGCCACGGCCTCGGTCACGGCCCGCAGAAGGGCCGCTGGGGTGTCGGTGCTGGCCGTGGCGTACCAGAAGGGCCGGGCTGAGGAGATGCCGGCCCACAGGTGCCAGCGAGCGTCGCGGGTATCCAGTTCGATCGCCGGGTCGAGGTCTCCGGTGGCGTACTCCAGCCTGGCGAGCCCGTCGGGTGAGGTGATGGCGAAGGTGCTCAGGTCCGGGCGGTCGAAGCGCCAGCCTCGGTTGATGAGCGGGGCAACGGCCAGGAACGGGTCGCGGTCGGCGCTTCCGGCGAGCGGGCGGGCAAGGTAGTGGTCCGGGCCCTGCCGGTACGCCTCGGCGAGGGCGGTGGTGAAGGCGGTGACGAATTCGGTGGGCGCGGCGTCGTTGAAGCAGACGCCCCAGGCCGGTGGGCCGAAGGCGTCCTTGTAGGCGTTGATGCGCCACAGTCCGTCGTCGTCGCCTTCGGGGAGGTAACCGAGGCGGATCTTGCCGTCGGGGGCCGTGAGGTAGGCGTTGCCGAGGTCGTCGTGGTGCAGATCCCAGCCGAGGTCGCGTAGCGGGTCGAGGCCAGGGTCACCGACCGCGGTAGCGCGGGCCAGGTGGCGTGGGGAGACGTAGACGTCGCCGTCGATGGTGTCGTGGTCGTCGTGAGGCACTGGGTCCTGGGGGAAGGGCGGGCGGGTCAGTTCGGGGACTGCAGGGCGGCTGCGAGGTCGGTGGGCCGGCCGGTGTAGTGCAGAGTGCGCAGACCCAGGCGGCGGGCGGCGTTGCAGTTGTCGGCCCGGTCGTCCACGAAGAGGACGCGGTCGGCGTCGGCGGTGCCGGTGGCGTTCATCGCGTGCTGGTAGGCGGCCGGGTCGGGTTTGCAGACGTGGAGCCGGGCCGAGTAGAAGGCGTGGGTCATCAGGCGGCGCCACGGGTGGCGGTCGAGGACATCGCTGAGGTGGCGGGGTGCGTTCGACAGCAGGACCAGCGGCAGCCCGGACTCGTGAGCGTAGTCCAGGACCTCGACCACGCGGTCGTCGGTGGACGTCCACATGTCGGTGTCGGCGTCGCGGAGTTCACGCAGCCGGCGGGCGCCGGGGTGGGTAGCCGAGGGTCGTGGCCCAGTATGCGAGGTCGCTGAGCTGGCCGGCGTCGTATGCGGAGCGGGCGTTCCAGAAGGCGTTCTGGAAGGCGGGGAGGTCGTCGTCGGACCACAGGGCGGTGCGGGCCAGGCGGAGCCACTGGTCAGTGGTGGGTTGCAGGCCGATGACGCCGTTGTAGTCGAGGATGACGGCGTCTAGGCCCGTCTGGGCGGTGGCGGGTGTCAAGGGGTGGTGTTCTCCAGGGCGCGGTGGGCGAGGGCGGCGACAGCTGCTGCGAGGAGGGCGGGCAGCAACAGGGCCGTGGACAGGGTGGTGGCACTGGCCAGGGCGCCGATGAGGGCCGGTCCGGCGAGGAGGCCGAGGTAGCCGGTGGCGGTGACCGTGGCCGCGGCCTTCGCGCCGCCGGCTCCGGCCGCGGTGATGAGCGAGGGGACGGCGGTGGACAGGCCGAGTCCGAAGAGCGTCCAGCCGGTCAGCGCAAGCGGGGTACTGCTCCCGATGACGCCGATGGTCAGTCCGGCCGTGGCGAGAACGGCACCGGCCCGTACGACCGTCGGCGCGCCGAAGGCTGCGGTGAGCCGGTCACCGGTCAGCCGTCCAGCGGCCATGGCCGCGCTGTAGAGCGCGAACGCGGTGGCGCTCGCGGCCGTCGGGGCGCCCAGGGTGTGCAGGTGCACGGCGGCCCAGTCAGCGGCGGCGCCCTCCCCCAGCAGGCTCGCTGCTGCCAGCGCGGCCAGAAGCCAGAGCTTTCCCGACGAGGAAGCAGGGGCAGCTCCCTGACGCCGGCGGGCATTGCGGGGCGGTCTGCGCCGCTCAGGCTTCGGGTGACCGGCATTGCAGCGACCGCGATGCCGACCAGGAGGGCACCTGTTGCGGTGAAGAGAGTGCTGTGCGGGGCCTGGGCAGTGAAAGCGGCCAGGGCTGCGCCAGCCAGGGCGCCGAGGGAGTAGGCGGCGTGAAGACCAGACATGATGGGTCGGCCGAAGGCGTTCTGGCAGCGGACGGCCGCGGTATTGGCGGCTACATCAAGGACGCCGTGGGCGAGACCGAAGGCGAGAGCCGACGCCAGCAGCGCGGACAGGTTCTCGCCTTGGCCCACGAGGACGAGGCATCCGGCCAGGGCAAGGGCCCCAGTGCTGAGCAGAGCCGGTAGCCGTGCCGGGCGGGCGTAGCGACCTCCGAGCTGAAGCCCTGCGACCATGCCGACGGCGGCGGCCAGCAGGACCAGGGCCAGCCCTCCGGTGCCGAGATGGGCAGCCTGCTGCACAGCAGGCATCCGGGCGCCCCACACCGCCATGATGGCCCCGAGGCCGAGGAAGTACCCGGTCAGAAGCGTCCGGCTGTGCCGGTCAGCCGCAGACACCGCGCTCACGCCTTGGTACTGCGGGTGCCGGGGGCCCGGTCGAGGACCGCGGTGACGGCACGAACGGTCTGCTGGGCGCGTGCACGCGCCTGCTGGCCGGTGGCGGCGGTGGTGATGAGGTAGCCGAGCCGCCCCGTGTACAGGTTTCCTCCGTCAGCGGGGAGGAGGAGCTGGTCGCCGGGGCGGCACTGGAAGTGCAGCCGGTCCAGCCAATGCGGTCGGGGCCCGTCGTAGGTGAGGTGGGTGAGGGTGCCGGAGGTGTCCGGGTAGAGGAGCCGGATGGCGGCGGCCGAGGACCTGGTGGGCGTGAGGTCGGGGGCACGGTCGCAGGCGATGTCGGCGGCGGCACGAGGCAGGTCGATGCCGGTGGCGAGACGCACGAGGTGGCCGATCATGTCTCCGGCGAGGCGGGCGTTGACCTCGATGAGGCGGGGTCTGCCGTCGACGAGGCGCATCTCGATGTGGCTGACGCCGTCGGTGATGCCGAGGGCGTTGATCGCCGCCTTGGCGGCCGGCGCGACGGTCTCCAGGAGCGGGTCGTCGGCGTCCACGCTGTGGGCCAGCTGCTCGAAGTGCGGCGGAGGGCTGATGGTCTTGCGGTTGACCGCGACCACCGTGGTGGCGCCGCGGTAGGTTGCGCACTCCACGGAGATCTCCGGCCCGTCGAGGTACTCCTCGACGAGGACGCTGGTGTTCTCGGTGCCCTGACCGGCCGTCCGTTCGGCTGCCTGGTAGGCGGCCGTGAGCTGATCACGGTCGTCGACGCGGAGCACGCCGATGGCACCCGCGTGTGAGGCAGGCTTCAGCACCACGGGGTAGCCGATCCGTTCGGCGGCGGCTTCGGCCTCCTGACGGCTACGCACGCTCACCGAAGCGGCCGAAGGCACGCCGTGGCGGGCGAACAGCGAGCGAGCGGTGGCCTTGTTGCGGCACCCCTGCATCACTTCGGGTGCGGTGGTGGACAAGCCGAGCTGGCGCGCGAGGCGGGCGGTCGGGACCACGCTCCACTCGTCCCAGGTCATGACACCAGCGAGGTCGTGGCGTCCGGCCAGGGCGCGGCCCCCTGCCAGCAGCGCGGCAGGATCGCTGAGGTCCACGACGGCGTGATCGGTGATGTGCGGCTTCTCCCACGACGGTTCGGTGCCGGTGAGCAGCACGACGTCGTAGGCGTCGGCGACCTGCTCAAGGCAGTAGCCGCGGTAGTTCTCATCTCCGGGAGCGACGACAAGTACAACGGGGCGAGCGGGCAAGAAGAGTTCTCCGTATCGAGGGACGACAGGGCAGGAAAAAAAGGGGGGTGTCTCAGGCGGCGCGGCGACGGCGCAGCTCGAACGCGCCGGCCCAGTGGGGGGGGGTCGTCGATCAGACGGCGGGCGTAGAGAGCGGTGAAGTTGTTGTTCAGCCCGACGACGCCGTACGGGAGTTGGCGGCGAAGGTCTTCAAAGAGGTCCTTGAGGCTGATCCGGGTGGCGCCGGCGGCCAGGCGGCGGGCGGCCATGCGTGCCAGAGCGCGGTACACGTGCGGGTTGCGGGCATCGAAGGCGTGGAACTGCTCGGTAATGGTGCGGCCGGTCGCTCGGTGCGACCCGAGGGCGGCGATGGTCATAAGGGTTCTCCACGGGCTGGGGACAGCTGGTCAGGTGCGCAGGGCGGGGTCGGTGCGCAGGCGGGCGAAGGCGCAGAACAGGCCGAGGGTTTGCAGGGCGGCGCATGCGGTGATGACGTGGCCCAGCGCGTCGGGCGGGGTGAGGGCGGTGAGCACGCCGGCGACGGGGAAGGGCAGCAGGAGGATGAGGATGCTGGCCGACAGGGTGCTGCCGAACGTCTCTGGGGGGATCAGGCGGAAGCGCAGGGTGCGCAGGACGACCGCCAGGCCGCCATCGGCTGCCATCAGGACCGCGACCATGACCAGGTAGGACAGGTAATCGGGGGCCAGGGCGGCAGCGAGACAGGCGAGCGAAGCAATGACAGAGCAGGCGACTCCCACTGGCCACAGGCCCAGGCGGTCCAACACGAACCGACAGACGGTGACGGCCACCAGGGTGGCCGCCGCTGCGGCGGACCACACCAGGCCGACGGCCGTGGTGGACTGCCCGAAGTGCTGGACGACGATCACCGGACCGGCGGCCTGGAGAAGGCCGATAGACAGGTTGGACACGGTCAGCCCGGCCACCAACCAGCCGAGCGCGGGAAGCGCGCGGATGGTGCGCCACCCCGTGACGAGCCCTGCGCCGGGCCGCCCCTTCGCCGCGCGGGCCGGGGCAACGGGCGAGGGCGGTGTGCGCAGCGCGAGCAGCGCGGCGAGCAGCGAGAACACGGTGACCACCGCGAGCATCGACGGCGGTCCGGCGAGCAGCAACACGCCAGCGAGCGCCGGACCGGCCAAGGTCGCGGTCTGGTCGATGCCAAGCAGGACAGCCTGGACACGGTGAGCCCGAGGCCCCGCTCGGCGGCCGGCGGCGGCACCTGCAGTCTCGACGGCGATGTAACTGAACTCGGTGAGCACACCGGTCGCCGCCGCCAGCACCATCACCGTCACGCTCGCCACAGCACCGGACGGGTAGAGGTACAGCAGGACCGCGCCGACAGCGAGAGCCACCGCCCGTCCCAGGGAGCCGAGGTGGAAGACCACCGCGGCGCCACGCCGATCGACGATCGATCCAGCCCACCCGAACGCCGCCAGCCGCGGGATCCACTCCAGGGCGAAGGCGGCCCCCGTCAGCACGGCGGAGCCAGTCGTGGCCAAGACGAGCAACGGGATGCCGTAGGTGGACATCGCGAACGCCAACGCATCCGCCGTGCGCGGCAGGTAGATACTGCTCATCAGCCCGACCGTGTGGCGTGCGTGCCGGGGTGTGACCGCTGCGCTCACGCGGCCCGCTCGGGCTCGGCTCTGGCCACCTGGGGGTTGCCAACCAGCCACTGGATCAGAGACGTGCGGGCACAGGCCAGGTCCGCCTCAGCCTCCACACTGATGGGGCGCACGTTAGGCAGGGGTCCGGGGCGGTCGGCATTCCCGGGGGTGAGCGATGGTGCCAGCAGGCCGAGGACATGCCGGACACGGCTGCTGAACTCGCAGACGGCGGCGGGGACCGAGTGACGCCGCGCCCACCGGGCTAGCGCGTCGTACAGGTCGGCCAGCTCCATTCCGGAGTCCGTCAGTTCCAGACCGGCGCCGGGCGCGACCCGGACGAGGCCGTGGGCGCGGGCCGCGTCGGATGCACTGCGCAGTTGGTGCGCGGAAAGGTCGGGCAGGGTGCCGGCGAGCCGTCGCGGCGGTATGGCGCCGTTGTCGTCGATCTCGGTGACCAGACGGATCAAGGAGCGCGAGGCCAGCAGTTCGACAGCGTGACGCGCTTCGGCAGGGGTGAAGGAAGTGCTCATCGGCGCGGGCCTCCCGCCGGGATGGCTACCGTCGGGCGGCCGGCGGCGGCGTGCGAGAAGAGGTCGCGGTGGTGCCACGCCGGGGACGACCCAACCGCCCGAGCGGGTGGCAGCGCCGCGGGCGCCGGCCGTGACTGGCTGCTGACCCACGGCCTGGGCGCGCTCTTGGCCTGCGGCTGCCCCCAGACGGGGTGGCGGGCCGCCTGGTCGAGGGGCTGCCCGGCGGACCAGGCGGACAGCGTGCCGAGGACGGGGCCCAGGGCGTCGCCGGCGGCGGACAGCCGGTAGGGCCGGCCGTTGCCCTCGGTGTCGGCCAGACCGTCGGCCACGAGCTGGCGCAACGGCGGATAGATGTTGGTCCAGTCGCTGCTGGGCATCACGATCCGGGCCAGAACCCGGCCGCTGACCTCCTTACGCGACTTGAGCACCCACAGGATGGCGGCGGCGTGGCGCCGGGTGAGCAGGGTGAGGCTGTCCTCGATCTGCTCGATCGCGGCCAGCGTACGGTCGGCCTTCTCCAAGTGCTCCTCGGCCCAGGTGACGATCATCGGCAGGACCGGCAGCAGGGCAGTGGCTCGCTCGGTGTGGCCGTAGGTCACGTGCCGTGCGGTGTGTTCGGTGCGTTCGACGAGTCCGGCGTCGCACAACGCCCTGAGCTTGGGGTGGAGCTGGCCGTTCTGCAGCCAGGACACCTTGGCCGCCAGCTCGCTGTAGCGCAGCGGCGGGCCGGAAAGGGCCAGCAGGATCCTCACGTTCCAGCGCGGGGTGATCATGGCGAGGGCCTCGGTGACCCGGGCGATGTCGGCGTCGGCATCGGGGGGCAGAGCGGTGATGGCCAAGGGAGGAACTCCTGGGTGAAAGGAAAGGGGCATCGCTGGCGGGTCAGCGGCTGTGCGACGCGCTCTGCGCCACCAGGGGCGCTGCCGGAGCAGGCGGCGAGGAAGTCGGAGAGGCAGACGTCGGGACCGGGACGCGGGCCAGGCTCTGCAGGACGGCGGCGACCGACGTGGCCTGGGCCTCGCGGACGGCGACGGCTTCGGCGAGCCGACGGGTGCCGTCCAGGAGGTGGGAGACCTCGTGCGGGCCGATCTGCCGCTCGGGGTGGATGAGCCGGGCCAGATGGTCGCGGTGGAAGTCGATGCTGCGCTCGGCCAGGGCGAGGGCGCGGTGCATGCCGAGCAGGGCGGAGAGCATGCCGGGTGGCTGGTCCTGTGCATGGGCTTCGAGGTCGGCGAGCGGTGCGCCGTACAGGTCCTCGATCCGTCCGGCTATGTCGGTGGACGTGAGGTGGGGCAATCGGGGGCTTTCACGGTCGGCGGGCCCGGGCCGCCCCGGCACGCTGGGGTGCCGGGGCGGCGGACGGGGGCAGGGTTGCGGTGGCCCTGAGCTGTGCCGTGCGGATGGGCCGGGCCTGCTGGGCAGGCGGGGGCATGGTGCGCAGCAGCTCGCCGAGGGCTGCGCGGTAGGCGTCGCGAGCCTCCAGTGCTGCTTCCAGCCACTGGGCGTCGAAGCGGAGCTTGTCCGCCGACAGTTCGCCCACGTTGCGGTCCGGATCCATGTCGGCGTGGACGCGGTCGCGGACGCGGGCGACCTGCTCCTCGGTGAGCGCCAGGAACGAGCGCAGCTCCAGGGCACGGGCGAGCGCGGGTGAGGCATCGTGGCCGGCAGCCGCCTCATACAAGTCGAGGACCGGCTTGCCGAAGACCTTCTGCAGGTCGTCGTCCATGGTGCTGGCCTTGTCCCGGCTCATCGGGCGGACCTTGCCGGCCGCCACGCCGACGCCGACGCGGGTGTCCCTGCGGGACGGTGGGGAACGCTGGTCTGCACCGCCGGGCCGCTTCGGGGCCGGAGGCGGGCCAGGCGCTCTGCGGCGAGGTCCTTCTTTCCCGGAGCGTCCGGGTCGAGGAGCCAACGTACGACCATGGCCCGGCCGTCGCGGGCGGTGACGGCGGCGTTCACCCGGTGGGCGAGGCCCATCGTCGGGTCGTCGACCTCGCTGGGCTGGGTCTGCAGGGCTGCGAGGAGGTCGTCCTCCGCGCGCTCCAGCACGGACTGGGCCTCGACGAGAAGGCCGTGCCACTTGACGACGTCGGTGGCGTCGGGGTTGGCGGTCGGAGCGGCGTCGACCGCGGCCCTCAGCTGGTCCATGCCCATGTCGAAGCGGTCCTCGATCCGTTCGGTGAGCACGCCCACGACATCCGCAGACTCATCGGATATGCCGTCGGTCAAAAGGGATCTCCTGTTCTGGATAGGCCGATGCCTGGGGAATGCGAGGGGCGGCTGTACTCAGCGCCTCGGCCACTGAGCGAGGCGTGCTGATTCCGGTCAGTTCAGGCACATGCGGACGTCGCGGTAGACGTACGTGCCGGAGACCCAGCCCTTGACGCCGGTCGTCTTGTCCGTGATGTAGAGCCAGTTGCCGCTCTTCTTGGACACGCTGAACTTGTGGCTCTTGTAGAGCACGCCGAGCGCCGTGGACTTCGAGCTGGCCTTGGACCGGATGGTCACGGCCTTGGTGTGCACTTCGTACGGCAGCGGCGGGAGGGACGAGCAGCTGCTCGCGGGGAGAGCGGAGGCGGCGGTCGGTGCCGCGTTGGCGGTGGTGGCGGACAGCACCGGCAGAGCGAGTGCGCCGAGCATCGCGGCGGATATGGCAATTCGGGTGGAGCGCATGCGGAAGAAACCTCTGTGAAGGCGTGGGGAATGTAAGGGAGGGCGCCGCGGGGTTGTCCCGGCGGCTGTATAAGAGTCCGGAGAATCGCCGGTTTGGCTAACCGGCGATCGTCGGCTATCTTGCGCCGCCCGCGACTGGAATAGCGCTCAGCGAGAACGGCCGGGCCGGGGGGCAGGGGCCTTCGCTACACCTGCCGGGCGGCTGGCGGTGGCTGCCGGGCGGACCGGCGGGAGCGGCCCGGCCTTGCCGGTGAGGCGGTCGTCGCACCACTGCAGGGCCTCTCCGGCCGTGTCGAAGCCGCCCTCCCGCAGGGTGTGCGTCCACGTCTCGGTATCGACCTCCTCGACCACCACGCGGAACGGGCTGAGGGCTTGCTCGTCCCGTGCACGCAGAACCACGACGATGACCATGTCGTCCGGGGCGTCGCTGGTGTAGGAGTAGCCCATGGCGTAGCGGTCGCCGTCGCCGACGAGGCGTCGCTCCAGCGCTCGCGTGGCCTCGTCCGCCGGTGGCGGGCCCAGTTCGGGGTCGAGGCCGATGGCGTCGGGCGGGCAGCCGCGGTGGATGAGCCAGGACTGCGCCATCGCGGGCAGCGGCAGCGGTGCCTGCTCGAAGCTGAACGTCTGCTTCTCGTGATCCCGTTGCAGATGCACGGCGAGAACCTGGGCCATGCCGGGGTGTCCCCAGGTGGCGGTGCGGTCGAACAGCACGTAGTAGCTGTTCGGGCCGTCGTGGTGTTCGGCGAGGGGGACGAGCATGTCCTCGTGGACAGCGACCTTGCGGTAGAAGTCGAGGTACCTCTCCTCGTCGGAGTCGAGGTCGTCCAATTCGAAGTCGACGTGAGGGATGGACTTCCGAGCCGGCGCCGGTTCGGTGGGGGACAACAAGAGCCTTTCGGTGGATCGGTGGAGTTCAGCGCCGCTTCGCGAGAGTGGACGGCGAGGCGCCGGGGCAAGCCGGGCTCTTCGGCGCATGCGTCGTGGGAGTCCGGCGGGCATCGAGCAGTGCGGCTCGTCCGGCGTCGGTGAGGGAGACGGGCTGGCCGGCGTGCACAGGGTGGCTGGTGTCCCGGACAGTCAGGCCGGCGCGTTCCAGCTGCTGCATCTGGGGATAGGGGATGCGTGTGCCGGAGGAGGCGGTCACGGACAGTCGGCCTGTCAGCAGGTGTTCGTGGAGCTTGGCACCGCCGGCGATGGCGAGCAGTGCCGCCCGGTCATCGGTCGAGAGCCGTCCTCCGTCGGGCGTCGATGCTGCGGCGGCGGCCTCAATGGGCTCCAGGGCGGCGAGCACCTTTTGGGCGGCTGCGTCGCGCGCGTCGGCGGCTTCCTCCAGCTGGTCCACGGTGCGGTCGATGCGTACGAAGAGGGCGCCGTCGACAGGGAACTCACCGCTCGTGAGCCGGTTGAGCAGCTTGAGGTAGAAGGTGACGCCGATCTGGGCATTGGCCAGCGTGCGGTGCCGGTCGACCAGCTGGGCGTGCGGTTCGTCGAGGACGCCGCGGTCGCGGTAGGCCCACAGGGTGTCGATGTCGTGGCCGGTGACCGCTTCGATGCGGTGGTCGAGCTGCGTGACCCCACGCCGGGCGGGTGTCGGCGCGGGTTGAGGGGGCATAGGCGACGCTCCGTGCGTTCAGCGGGTGGGATGGTGCGCAGGGTTGGGAGCGGGACGGGGCAGACCCGGCAGTGCAGCAGGCGGCGGACCGGGCCGGGGCACGGGAGGACGGGTGGTCAGCTGCGGGGAACGCGAGCGGGCCGCGTGCGTCCGAGCGCTCAGCGGCCGGCGGGTCATCCCCAGGCGGCGGCCGACCTCGTCGTAGACATCATTGCCCGCACGCGGCCGGACCGCGACGACGTGGATCTCCTTGGGGTGGGCGGATTCCGCAGGCGCCGGACGGACGCCATAGACGACGCGCCAGTCCTTGCGGCGGTCCACGAACAGCTTCCGGAATCCCTCCAGGTCGCCGTCGAGGCGCTGTCCGAAGCGCTGCGCGTTCACCACTTCCTGCAGGTAGACGAGGGTGAGATCCCGAATATCGCTGGGGGCCTGGAGGAGATCGGTCAGCGCGCGAGGGTCGAAGCTCAGTCCGAAGGCGGGCTGTCCCGCTCCCCCGGTCATGACGTCGGCTCGTCCGGCTCGGTCGCTTCCTCCGTGGCCGCGGTCTCGGTGCGCACGGACGGCGGCGGGCCGGGCAGGAGACGGTGCGCGGGCCGGTCGGGGGAGGTCATGCAGGCCGACAGCGGTCCGCCCGGCGCGCGGATCGCGGCGACAGCGTGGGTGAGGAAGTCCCGGTGCCACACGAACAGCCCGGAGAGCCCGGCTTCGGGGTCCTTGTGCTGCTGGTAGGCGAGCCACAGGGCGTGGAGCCAGGCCACGACGTCGTCGTGCTCCTGCCACTGCAGGCACCAGGGCGCCGCGGTGGTGACCTCCGCCCCGTAGACCGGGAGGAAGAAGTCGTCGACCCAGTCGCTGAGTGCGTCGAGTTCGTCTTCCCGCTCCTCCCCGTCGAGTTCCAGAATCGGGCGGGGCTCCGGCGGAGCGGCGACCGGGGGCCCGCCGAGGCCCGGCATGCCAAACGCGGCAAACGGTGACCCGCTCGGCGCCGGCGCGGATGCGAGGTGGTCGAGCTGCTGCGCCTGCTGCGCCGACTGCTCCATGAGCCGCCGCACGCTCGCCTCGATTCCCTCCAACTGCGGATCCGGAATGCGAACCGGCTCCAACTCCCCATCGTCAGAGGGCTTTGCGGATGCGGACATTGAAAGTTCGGCCTCCTACGAGACACGGGATAAGAGAAGGGCGAAAGCGTCGTTGCACGGACCGGACAGCGAAATCACACGTCCGCTCCGGCGGTGCTCCGCCAGCGGCTCAGCAGGGAGCCGGTTGCGTTGGCGGCAGGAGAGGACGCGGCTCAGGTTGCGAGCACCACGTCGTCCTGCGTGAGGGTTGCGCGGATCGTCTCGGTGAGCCGGTCGGCCGCGATCGACGCGTAGTGCTCGGTCTTCTCCACGCCGATGAAGTCCCGGCCTTCCAGCAGGGCGGCGACGCCCGTGGAGCCGGAGCCGGCACAGAAGTCGAGGACCGTGCCGCCTTCGGGGCTGATCTTGACCAGCTCGCGCATCACCTCGACCGGCTTCTGCGTGATGTGCTGGCGCTTGGACCCCGAGGGCTGCGAAGCCGAGTACATACCCGGCAGGTAGACCGGGTTCCGGGAGCCGTCGATCGGCCCCTTGGACGCCCAGACGATGAACTCGCAGTTCTGGGTGAACCGGCCCTTCTGGGGCCTGGCCTGCGGTTTGTGCCAGGCCAGCACACCCCGCCAGAGCCATCCCGCGGCCTGGATCGCGTCCGTCGTCGTCGGGAGCTGGCGCCAGTCGGTGAACAGCAGCGCGGTCCCGCCGGTCTTCGTCAGCCGGTGGGCCTCGGTCATGATCTGCGTCAGCCAGAACGCGTAGGAGCGCTGGTCCATGTTCTCGCCGGTGAAGTCGGCGAGGTCGTTCTTGGAATCGGCGGAGGTGTACTTCTGCTTCGCGGAGCGCGTGGTGCGCTCCTTCGCGGTCCGGCCTCCGCTGTTGTACGGCGGGTCGGTGATGACGGAGTCGACGCAGCCGTCCGGAAGGCCGGAGAGAACGGCCAGAGCGTCGCCCTGATGCAGGGAAAAAGGCAAAGAGGAACCCCTATTCGGGTGCGGAAACGCGGAAGGGAACTGCCGCCTCGCACAGGAGTCCTCGCGGGCCGGAAGTGGGCATGCAAAAGCCCAGGGCCGCAGACCGAGGAGAGGCGAGGGGAGTCCAAAAACTGTAGAGCCGAATCCGCCGACGACCAAGAAGTGCCGTGCCGAGGTGCCGGTTTCCGGCACCTCACGCCGAACTTTTTGGTCAACCGCCGATCCGCGCCTACTGTTTTTGAACCGCCCGGCGCACACCGCCGCTGGCTACCCCCTGCCACACCTCACGGAGGTACCCCTGCCCCGGCACACCTAGCTCACGGCCCGGCCACACGGCGCGAGCGGCAACTCGCCCACACCAACCCGCCTCCGATCGCCCACCCCCGGCCGCCGCGCCCTTCCACCACGCCTCGCGCACGCGGCACGCCGGACACCTCACCCCCAAGGACCCGGTCATGACGTCTCGCTACCCACCCATGCCCGAAACCGCTGACCGGCGAGCGGTCCCCTCAGGTTGAAGGGGCTCGCCGCCGGCATCGGCGTCGTCTTCCTCTCCCCGATCCTGATCGCCAGCACCGGCATGATGCTGGCCTCCTCCGCCGACGCCGTGCAGAGCAGCGGCTCCTTCAGCGGCTGCCTAACCGACATCGACAGCGACAAGGTCGCCGAGCAGGTAACCAAGATCCTCGACGGCGCCTCCGGCAAAGACGTATACGTCGAGGGCCTGGACCTGCCCGCCGAGCAGGTCCCAAATGCCCAGACGATCGTAGCCGCCGGCCTCTCCCTCGACGTCCCCAAGAAGGGACAGATCATCGCGCTCGCCACGGCGATGCAGGAGAGCCGACTGCGCAACCTCAACTACGGCGACCGCGACTCCCTCGGCCTCTTCCAGCAGCGTCCCTCCCAGGGCTGGGGCAGCGCCCAGCAGATCCGCGATCCGGTCTACGCCTCCGAGCAGTTCTACAAGCACTTGCTCAAGGTGGACGGCTGGCAACAGATGACCGTCACCCAGGCTGCCCAAGCCGTGCAGAAGTCCGGTCTCCCGGACGCGTATGCGCAGTGGGAAAGCCTGGCCACCGCGCTGCAGAGCGCCATCGCCAAGACCTTCCCCGGCGCCGGCGATGACGCGGAAGGCAAGGACACGGACCAGGACAAGCAGCTGGCCACGACCGGCTGCGCGCCGGGCCAGGACGGTTCCGGCTTCGGCCGCATCCCCGAAGGGAGCGTCCCCAAGGGCTACTCGATCCCCAAGGACGCCGACCCGAAGGCCCGAAAGGCCATCGAGTGGGCGATGCACCAACTCGGCACGCTCTACCAGTGGGGCGGATCCTGCACGAACGCACACGGCCCCGACCCCATGGGCCGCTGCGACTGCTCCAGCCTGATGCAACAGGCGTACGCCCATGCCGGCATCACGCTCACCCGCACCACGTACACGCAGGTCAACGAAGGCAAGGCGGTCTCCCCCGCTCACCTCAAGCCCGGCGACCTGATCTTCAGCCGCGGCACCACCGCCCGGCCCGAGCACGTCGGCATGTACATGGGCGAGGGCCTCGTGATCGAGGCGCCGCGCACCACCAAACCGGTCCGGATCACCCCGATCAAGGACTGGGACATTCTCGCCGCCCGCCGCGTCCTCTGACCCCGGTCAGCCCGCAGGCCCGCGAGCCACTGTCGCCAGGACCTCGCCAATGGTCTGCCCGATAGCCGGGCTCAAAGGCCAACCCCCTCCGCGCTCGCCGTCTCGCCCGACGAACCGCCCAGCAGGACGAGTCGAACGGCCCACTCTCTATCTCCCAACCCCCGGAGCATCCACGTGACAATCCCCTCCCGCGTCCGGCGCGCCCTCGCGGCCAGCTCGATCGGCCTCGCAGTTGCCGCCGGCGGCCTGGCCAGCGCCTCCACAGCCCAGGCGTACGACACCGGCCACACGACGATCTCGTGCAAGGCGGTCAAGGTCCACAAGGATCCTTCGAAGAAGTCCGCCGTCGTGGGCATCGCCTACCGGCACGACAAGGTCGCCTATAACCAGTTTGCGTACAAGCGCGCAGAGAAGACCTGGTACACCCGCGGCACGGTGACCCGGAAGTCCGACGGCAAGAAGATCCGCGGATACATGATCTACGACTGCGCCAACCCGTACGAGTCGAACCCGGCGCCGAAGCCGCCGATTCCGAAGTAGAACGCACCGGCAGCCCTCCCTGGCCCCGAGCCGAAAAGGCGGCTTCGAAGCCGCGCCCCGGCCCGAAGAGAGGACTCTCCCCGCCTCTGCCCGACGCAGGTCCGGGCAAGCTGCCGCTACGGCCACTTTCGCGCCCCGAGCGCACGTCCCCCTCCGCTTCGCTTTTCCCGCCGGCCCTCACCTGGCCCGCGTATGCAAGGAGCCCGCCACACCTATGTCCGTCCCTCTCGCAGACCGCGTCATGCAGCTCGCCTACGACCCAGGAATTTCGCCCAAGGGCGGCGGGTTGCCTGGCCTCGCCGTGCTGAAGAACGTGGTCAACAGCATCAACATGTTCGGGATCATCGCCGTCGTCGGCGCCCTCGCCGTCTCGCTCGGCGTATGGGCCTGGGGCCACCACACCGGTGGTCACCAGGCCGAGGCCAACGGGAAGAAGGGCGCCGTCGTCGCCGCCGGCGCCGCCCTCGGTCTGGGTGCCGCGAACGGCATCGTGGCCTTCTTCTCCGGCCTGGGATCGCAGGTCCACTGATGCGGAAACGCTTCCCTTCCGCTTCGCTGTCCTCGTACGGCTCGGGCTGGTCGACGAACCAGCGCATCGCGATCGGCGCCACCGTTGTCGCCGTTCTGCTTGCCCTCGCCGGGGTCGTTGCCCTGCTGACCGGCGGTGGCAACGGCCAGCAGACTCCGGATGCCGCGCCACCGGCTCCCACGGGCGGCCCGTCCCACTCCGAGGCTGCTCCCAAGCCTTCCTCCGGGTCCGGGTCGGTGCCCAAGCCGCCGCAGATCGCCGAACCAGTCGCCTACGCCAAGGCAGCGGCTCAGATGCTGTGGTCCTACGACACCCGCGACACCAGCCGCGACCAGCAACTCGCCGGCATGCGCGCCTGGATGACCACCGAGACCAAGTACGCCGACTGGACCTCGGTCGCAGGCCAGGTACCCGATCCAGTGCTGTGGTCGCGGATGGCCGACCAGGACCAGCATGCCACCGCCCACATCACCGAGGGCCACTACCCCGGCGCGTTCAAACAGGCGCTGGCCGAGGACCCGTCCGCGATCACCGAGGCGTACATCTACGTCGTCACCGTCAACGGCAAACAGACGCTCAGCTGGAAGAAGGGCGGCGGAGGGGCCGAGGAACGGGCCGTGACCCTCGCCGTGCAGTGCCGCCCGAATCACGACTGCACCCTGGCCGCCATCGCACCGAGCGTCACGCAGTGACCCGCGCCTGACACAAGAATGGAGGAGTAACTCCCCGTGGGTTTCTGTGATTTCCCTCTGGCGGACAAGCTGTGCGCCGTCGGTGACGCGGTCGACTTCGCCTCGGACCCCGCCAAGGCCATGGGCGACTGGATGGCGAAGTCCGCCGGTGAACTGGCAGCCGCCGCAGCCGACCTGGCGGCCGTGGCAGTCAACACCACCACCAAGGTCGATCTGAACGCCGGGTGGTTCCGGGACAACTACGAGATGTTGCTGCCGCTGGGCCTGGTTCTGCTGGTCGCGACGTTCTGCGCGCAGCTGGTCCGAGCTGCCGTCAGGCGCGACGGACAAGCCCTGACACAAGCGTTCACCGGCACCATGTCGGGCGTCCTGTTCGCCTTCTGCGCCATCGCCCTGACCACGGTCGCCGTCGAAGTGGTCGACGCCCTGTCCGCCGGCCTGTTCAAGACAGCGAACCTGAACATCGAGTCGGCTGTGCGCCGCATCGTGAAGGTCGGCCAAATCCCGGGCCTGTCCGCACTGGGCTGGCTCGTGTCGGCAGTCGCCGGTCTCGGCGCCGCCATTGGCGCGTTCCTCTACTGGGGCGTGATGATGGTCCGCAAGGTCGGCATCCTCGTCATGGTCACGTTGGCCGTCTTCGCCTCCGCCGGCGGTGGCTGGGAGGTCGCGCGCCGCTGGCGCAGGGGCTGGATCGAAGCCACCGCCACCCTCGTCGTCTCCAAGCTGCTGATGACCGTGATCTTCGTGCTCGGTATCGCCGCCATGGGCAAGACCGAAGCCAAGGACGGCATCGCCGCGCTCGCCGACGTCATGTCCGGCATCGTGATCATGGTCCTGGTGCTGTTGTGTCCGTACGCGGTCTTCAAGTTCGTGCACTGGGCAGCCGACGGCACCGACGGCGAGTCCATCCACCGTGCCGGTGGCGCCGGGGCCCAGATGGCCAAGGCTCACGCCGAGAAGGCCGCCCGTAAGACCGCCGCAGCCGCGGCCACCGCCGGAACCGGTGGCGCCGCCGCCGGAGCAGGCGCCGCAGCGCTGGGCAGCGAGGCTGCTGCCGGAGGCGGTTTCCCCGGCGACATCGCCGCCAACCCGACCGGCGGTGGCGGAGAAGGCAAGGACGGTTCGCAGGGCGGCGGAACGGGTGCCTCGCCCGGCGGCGATGCCGTCAAGTCCGGCTCGGAGAAGGCCGTCCAGCCCGCGCCGACCAGCGTGTCCGAAGACACCGGCGGCCAGGTGGGAGGCACCCCAGAGTCTGGCGGATCCGGCGCGAATGCCGCGTCCGGCCAGGGCGGCGGATGGCAGACCACTCCGCCGACGACGACACCGCCTCCGCAGGGAGCACCCCCGTCCTCCGGCTCACAGGACGCCGCGTCGAGCGGGTCGGCTCCGCCGCCGCCTCCGACCGGTCTCTGACCCCTGCCCGACGCCCGGGGGCGGGACGTGCATGCCACCTCCTGCCCCCGGGTTCCACCCGCGCCTCCAGGACCCGCCCCCCCATGACTGATCTTTCTGTCGCCCCGGTCACGGTGAAGTTCCCGCACCGGAGCCGCCGCGGCATCCTCCTCGGCCTCTCCCTGCCCCAACTCGTACTCGTCTCCTGCATGCTGGCCCTGCTGCTGATGACGGTGATCTCCACCGGGCTGCTCGGCGCCGTCGCCCTGGCACCGCTGTGGGCGGCATCCGGGGCACTCGTCGCGATCCGCCGGCACGGCCGCTCCCTGATCGACTGGGCGCCGATCGTCACCCGGTATGCGCACCGTCGCCGCACCGGCCAGACCCTCTGGCTCGCTCGGCCCGTCACCCGTCCCCGGCGGGACGGCGTCCTCCATCTGCCCGGCACCGCCGCTTCCCTCAAGGTGGTCACCCCCGGCGACTCCGCCAACGGCGCCGCAGCCGTCCACGACCCGCACCAGCAGACCCTGACCGCCATCGCCCGCGTCACCAGCCGCGCCTTCGCCCTCCTCGACCCTGCCACCCAGAACCACAACGTGAGCAGTTGGGGACGCGCGCTCGCGGGCATCGCCCGCACCGGGCACGTCGCCACCGCGCAGGTGCTGGAACGCACCGTCCCCGACTCGGGCGACACCCTCACCCGCCACTGGATCCACAACGGGCGGCCCCAGACCCCCGTCGCCGGACAGATCTACTCCGAGCTGGTCTCCTCTGCCGGCCCTGCCGCCGCCCCGCACGAGACCTACCTCGCCATCTCCCTCGACCTCAAGGCCGCCCGGCGCCTGATCAACCAGGCCGGCGGAGGGCTGCCCGGGGCGTTCACCGTCATGGAGCAGACCACCGCGTCCATCGCGCAGGCCGCCCGCAACGCGGGTCTTCAGGTCACCGGCTGGCTGAGCGCGCGGGAAATCGCCGCCGTCATTCGCACCGCCTACGACCCGAAGGCCCTCGCCGCGCTCCAGCAGTGGTCCGAGACCGGCCGCGCCGAAGCCGACCCCGCAGCCGCCGGTCCCGTCGTGCAGTTCGAGGAGTACGACCGCCTCGCCACCGACAGCGCACGGCACGCGACGTACTGGGTGGAGAACTGGCCGAGGACCGAGATGGGGGCCGGGTTCCTGCACGGGCTGATGTTCACGGCCGGCGTGCGCCGCAGCCTCTCCCTTATATACGTGCCGCAGGGGCTCGAGTCCGCACTGCGGGACGTCCAGCGCAAGAAGGCCGCGATCATCGCCGACGCCAACGAGCGCGCACGCCGCGGGCAGGTCGAGTCCGAAGAGGACTCCGTCGAGTACGCCGACGTCAAAACCCGCGAACGCCAGCTCATCGCCGGGCACGCGGACGTCGCACTGACCGGCCTGGTCACCGTCACCGCCGAGACCGACGCCCTCCTGGACGCCGCCTGCGCACAGATCGAGACCCACGCCGTCACCTCCGGAGTCGATCTCCGCAGGCTCAACTACCAGCAGCCCGACGCCTTCGCCCTCTCCGCACTCCCGCTCGCCCGCACCGCCCTGTGAACCAGCCGCGCCCGTGCGCACCCCGGCCCACCGCACTCCGGATCACCCGCGACGGGGCGCCCCTCACTGCCCTGCCTACCGGCAGGAAGGATCACCACCTTTGACCTCTCCTACGCGCCCCGACGACGCGCACCCCTACCTCCGCGCCGCGAGCGCCGGCATCCGCCACCACGCACGGACCCTGGCGCCGTCGGACGCGGACACGCCCAAGCCCGGAGATCGTCTGCACCTTGACGTGCTGCACGCCCACCTCACCGCTCTGCTCCAGCTTCTGGACCGGCTCGCTGACCACACCCGGCCCCCTCACCCGGCCGCCGGACGTCACCTGGCCACCGCCCACACCAGGCTCTGGCAGGCCACCACCGAAGTCCACGCCGCCTTCCACCTGCTACCTGGCACAACCGAGGCCAACGCCGGGACGAGCTCCTGTCATCCAGAGCGGCTTCCGGAGGGTCCGCCCCTGCTGACCATCTGCCAACGCCACCTCGCCGCCGGACACGTAGTCCGCCGCAAAACCACCCCCACCGACCTCCGCCCGCGCACCACGGCCTGCGTGCGATGAGCACCACCCGCAGAATCGAGGGCCCCCGATGAGCCACCGGCCCGCCCGTCGCGCCCGCCGCGCGTCCGCCAGCCCGCTGTTCACCCCCCACGGCACCGACCGCGCCAGCCGCAAGGCCGCCCGCCGCCAGCTCGCCGAGGCCACCGCCAAAGCCCGCGCCGAAGCCAGCGCCCACCAGAACGAAAGCACGCCCGCCGAGCACCAGGTGCCCGCCCCGCTCTACCCACCGAGCGGACGCCCCGGGCCCGCCTCCTCTCGCGGGAACCGGCTGAAGCTGCCCGCCCACCGCATGACCACCGCGGTCGCGGCCGGCGCCTATCCCTTCCTCGCCGAAGGCGGACTCGGCGCCGAGGGCATCTACATCGGCCGCGACGTCCACGCCGAAGCATCATTCGTCTTCGACCCGTTCGCTCTGTACGGCAAAGTCGAGGGCTTCACCAACCCCAACCTGTTGCTCGCCGGCGTGATCGGCCAGGGCAAGAGCGCCCTCGCCAAGTCCTTCGCGCTGCGATCGGTCGCCTTCGGATACCGCGTCTACGTCCCGTGCGACCCAAAGGGCGAGTGGACTCCGGTGGCCGAAGCCCTCGGCGGCCGGTCCGTCGCCCTCGGGCCCGGACTCCCCGGACGCCTGAACCCCCTGGACGCGGCCCCGCGCCCGGAGAGCGTGGCCGAGGCCGACTGGGTCGGCGAAATCCGCAAGCGGCGCCTGCTCCTGCTCGGCTCCCTTGCACGCACCATCCTGGGCCGGGACCTGATGCCCATGGAGCACACCGCCCTGGACGTCGCCCTCGACGCCGTCGTCACCCGCGCCGCCGACACGCACCGCACCCCGCTCCTCGGCGACGTCGCCGCCGCCCTCAACAACCCCCACGAGCTCGACGAGGCCGCCGGGATGATGTCGGGCCAACTCGGCGACGCCGCCCGCGACCTGGCCCACGCCATGCGGCGCCTGGTCCACGGCGACCTGGCCGGCATGTTCGACGCCCCCTCCACCGTCGCATTCGATCCGAACGCGCCGATGCTCACCATCGACCTGTCCCGCCTCGGCGGCTCCGGGGACGACACCGCCCTCGTCCTGGCGATGACCTGCGCGAGCGCCTGGATGGAATCCGCCCTCTCCGATCCCAGCGGCGGCCGGCGCTGGATCGTGTACGACGAGGCATGGCGCCTGATGCGGCACGTCGGCCTGCTCCAGCGCATGCAGGCCCAGTGGAAGCTCAGCCGCGGCCTCGGCATCGCCAACCTCATGGTCATCCACCGGCTGTCCGACCTGCTCACCGCCGGCGACGCCGGATCACAAGGCCGGGCCCTGGCCGAAGGACTCCTCGCCGACTGCAGCACCCGGATCATCTACCGCCAGGAGACCGACCAGCTCCACGCCGCGGCATCCCTGCTCGGTCTGACCTCCGTCGAGATGGACGCCATCGCGCACCTCAACCGAGGGCGTGGCCTGTGGAAAGTCGCCGGACGATCCTTCATCGTGCAGCACCTCCTGCACAGCCACGAACTGGCGCTCTTCGACACCGACGCCCGCATGCACTGAAAGCAGGAGCCCATGAGTTCCAACCCACGTCGCGAGCTGATACCCCGCAACGCCACTCTCCACCTGACCGACTCTCTCGACGCCCTGCAGTCCAGACTCCGCTCTCCGCCGCCGAACAGACACACCTGCTGGACGACGAGGCCGAGTGCCCGCCACGCCGCCCTACGCCGAACTGCTGCAGCACGCCGCCGAGGCACAGGCCCTCTCCCGCGACATCCTCCACCTGACAGCCGACTTCGCCCGCCGCAGCCACAGCACCACCCGCGCCGGCACCGTCGTCCTCGCCCACCTCGCGACGGCCGCCATATCGAGCCACGCCGCACCCGCCTTCGCCAAGACAGCGGAGATCGCCCTCGCCCTGCCCCGCTCCGCAGGCCCGACCGACCGGCAGCACTCGGAGAACCGGATGGTCATCGACCACGCCACAGCACGCGCCTACCTGCGCCGCTCCTCGGACTCACTCCGCCACGCAGCCAAAGAACTCAACGACCACCTCGACATCCACCGCTTCTTCCGCCCATCTCCACCGCAGCAAAGCCCGACGCCTCCACCACCCGGGCCGAGCGGTCGCCACCGATAGCCCCGAGCCCGATCATGACCGCAAGGAGCCCCCTGAACCGCCCCGCACACTTCAGCGACACCGACTGGGCCGACTACCAGCAGTGTCAGGCCGATCACGACGACCTCATGGCGCAGACCGTCGACCGCGAAGCCCAGTCGGAACATGACCTGATCGCCGTCTACGACGAGTACGCAGTCGACCTCACTCCGGGTCCGAAGCCGGAAGCCGACCTCGCTCGCCGGACGCCTCCGCCCCGTCGGACATCAGCGTCCCGCAGGAGCAGCCGTGGCCGCTGACGAAGCGAACACCTCAGATGCCCGCACAGCTCCCCTCGCGCCGATTCCCGACCACCGCAACGTGAACACGCCGTGGTGGCAGGAGCTGTGGCGTCGCCACGCACACGTCATCACGCCGCTGCGGGCACGCGGACTGCAGTGCGACATCGAGTTCGGCCTCAGCACCTACAACGTGCGCGTCTCGCTCCCCGACGGCAGCTACCTGGTCATCAGTCCGCCGCAGGAACCGTCCTCCGAGCGACCGCCCGGAGACCCGGAGGGCTGGATCGCGACTCGCGAGCACCCCGACGACCAGACGCTGTTCGAGGTCCTCTACGACTCAGCTCCCTCCGACGACCCCGGTGCTCCCCAGCGGCCCGAAGCCCGCCACGGCGGCAGCGCCCAACCCCTGATCGAGGCGATCGACCACCGCCTCGCCCAGCTCGGGCTGCTACCACACCCCGTCTTGCCCCACGAAAGCCCACACGTGCACCCACCCCAACCGGCACCCCCGCCCGAGCCCCGGGATGTCCCCGGCACACCACACCGCGGCCCCGTCTACGTCTACGGCGACGCGCTGCGCGATCTGACCGACCGGCTCAACGCAGCCGAGTCGCACGCGGATGCCGCTGCCCTTTTGCATCAGATCCTTGAACCCACCGACGGCCTGCTGGCACAGCTCGGCGAGTTCTTCGAAGCAGCCGGCGAGAAAGCCAAGGAAGCCGAGGAGGACGACGGCTTCGACCTGTCCTACGACCTCGCCGACGCCGCTGCCGAGATCCGCAGCCTCGGAGAGGTCCTGCATGTGGCCGAGGACCGGATGCGGGCCCTCACCCCGCTCGCACCCGCACCGCGGCTACCCTCCACCCCGGCTCGTGCACCGTCCCTTCCGCCGCGAGCCCTCCCGTCGGCTCCGCCGCGGCACACGCGCTGACGCCGCACCGCCGCCGCACTCCCCTTCCCACCGCCTACGGGGACAGAGGTCGCGCACTTCGCGTCCACGGCGTGGTCCAGCAGCTCACGGCCAAGGGCATCAGTGTGAACCTCCGCCACTCGGCGCCCACGACCAGCGCGGCCTTCCGCCGGCATCGCCGAAGACAGCACCCACGACCAGTCGTGCCCGCTCATCCCCATCCGCCCAGCAGACCTTGGAGCCCCCCTATCCGCACCGCTCGCCGTACCCTGCCGATGTTCGTCGGCGCCGCCTGCCTCGCCCTGGCCCTCACCGGCTGCGCCGGCGAAGACGGCCCCGCCCATGCCCGGCAGACGCCCCGCGCCAGCACCGCCCCGAAGCCCGTGCCCGCTCTCAGCGCCGCCCAGGCCCGCGACGTCATCACCCGCTATTCGAAGATCAACAACGAGGCCAACACCGACCGCGACCGGCGCCTGCTCGACACGGTCGAGGACGGCCCGCTGTACGCGATGTCCATCTCGGACTACACCGAGACCGAAGGGCTCCCCGCGGTAGACCGCAAGCCGTAGAGCCGTGGTCCTACGACTCCGCGGACGCCAAGTTGTACATCCCGCGCCTGGGAGCCGGACAGAACCGCTGGTTCGCCGCCGCGCTCTCGGACCAGAAGGGTAAGGCCCCCTCGCGGTTGGCCGTGTTCGCCGAACGCCCCCAGCACAAGCGCTGGGAGATGGTCTCCGTCGTCGACCTCGACAGCCCGGACCTGCCGGACATCGCCCTCGACCACGACGGATACGCAACGGCCGTCACCACCGACGGCAACAAGCACCTCGCTGCCGACGCCAAGTTGCTGCGCACCGCGGTCCTCGACAACTTCGCCACCGGAGGCACGAACATGGGGACGAAGGTCTTCGCACCGACCAAGGCGAGCAAGCGGCAGATCGCAGTCCACGACAAGACAGGCACCCGCTTCGGGGCCCAGGGCACCACCGTCTTCGCCGGCGCCGCCAACCACTACACGGACGCCTACGCCCTCAAGACCACCGACGGCGGCGCGCTGATCCTCTTCTCCCACACGCACACCCAGACCGACGCCGTCGCGCACTCCGGCGTTCAGATCAACCCCGGCAAGGACGACCGGGCCTGGCTCCACGACGTGCCCCGCACCTCCATCCGCTACACGTTCGTGTGCAACGACGCCGCCACCGTCCCCGCGAAGGCCGAGCCCTCCCGCCTGATCGGCTACACCTGCGCGCGTACCGACGCCTCCGGCCCTCCGGTCCCGTCCTGGTCCGACCGCGCGTAGACGCACCTGCGCGCCACCGTGATGGCCGCCGAACATCCCCCGCACCCCGCTCGCTCCGGAGAATCCCCTGTCCCGCTCCTTCATCGCCCGCCCCACCCGCGGTACGGGATACACGGACATCCACGTCCAGCTCGACGGCGTACCCAGCCACCACCTCCCCTTTCTCCTGGCCGCCTACCAGTACAAGTTCGGTCGCAACATCGAGGCCATGTCCCGGCACCTCATCGACGACGTCGCCGTCGGCTGGGACGAACTCGGCACCGATCTCCTCGACGACGCCCCGCCCACACTCGTGACCGCGCTGACCGGCGGCGAGCACTGGCCCAGCCGAACCCTCGACCACCTGATCACCCCGGACGGCTCACCCCCGGTACGCATGTCGGTCACCGACACGACCGCCGACGAGCAGGACGTGCAGTGGGGGTACGTCCTGCACAAGGAGGGCGTCGAGGTGATCAGCCTCCTGCACGAGGACATCGGCCCGATCGTGGGCTGGTCCACCGACCCGCGCACCGCCTTCAACGACCACCCGGCGGCCTGGTCCGCCCTCGACTCCCCGCCCGCCATGCGGGCATCGCGCGGCAGGCGGCTCCAGAGCGCTCCTGCCGCAGCCCCGGCGAAGGCCGGCGCCCCGCGCCCCGCCGCTAGTTCCCCCTCGTCTTCCCGGAGCCTTCTCTGCCCCCGTACACCACGCCCCTGATCACCGTCGTCATCGCAAGCCGCCTGCGCGAAGACCGGCTGGACTACCTGACCGCCATGCACGCCAGCCTCACCCGGCAGTCCGTGCCGTGGGAGGCCATGATCGCGCTCGACGGTGCTTCGCCCGACCGTCTGCCGGCCCCGCTCGCCCAGGACCCGCGCGTTCGCACGCTGGCGCTGCCCCGTCCGGTCGGCGCCGCCTGCGCCAGGAACCTGGCCCTCGCTCACGTACGCACCCGGTACACCAACTGGGCCGACGACGACGACCTGTTCCCCGACGATGCGATGGCCGTACGGCTGAACACCCTGGAGTCGACAAGAGTCGGCTGGTGCGCCGGCTGGAGCGAGGACCAGCACCCCGACGGCTCGACCACCCTGTGGCGCTGCCCCACGCCGCCCGGCCGGCATGAGGCCGGTGACGTGTGACGTACTGGAAGTCGCCTGCGGACACCATCCCCATCGGGCCGACCACGATCCTCGCCCGCACCGACCTCGTGCGCGCCGCTCCGATGGGCGGCCTCGTCCAGGGCGAGGACTACTGCGCGGCCCTCGGCGTCACCGCTCTCGCCCCCGGGATCCTGCTGCCAGTACCCGTATACAGGTACCGCAAGTGGGACGGGCAGATGACGGCCCAGGTCGGATACGACCGGCTGGAGGCAGCTGCCCGGGAGCACGCCTGGGCTTACGGCCGCAGCCTGCGCGCCGTCCTGCGCGGTGGCGAAAACCTGGTCCGTGGCTGAGGCGCAGATCGTCCTGTCGCACAGCCAGGGAGTCCGGGATCGTCACGATCGCCTCGGGCGAGCAGTACCGGTGGGCGCACACCGCCCTTCCGTGCCGAAGCAGGAGCGCCGAGCACACGCGTGGCCAGCCATCGAGACGTGGCTCGCCGACGGCGAAACGTCCTTTCGTCAGGCCCGCATCAGCGCACCCCATCGTCACCCGGCCCCGCCCGTCACCGCGCCAGCCCGCCCCCTCACCGCGGCCCGGCCCGCGCACCGCGGCCCCTGACCCTTCCGCCCCACGCCCCGAGGAGAGCCCCGCCCCCTTGCGACCCGGCACCCACTTCGCCTTCGGCGACCACGAGGAACACGGCTTCGTGGCCTCCTTCACCGCCGCCCTGCCCGCGCACCTCGCCCACTGGTACCTGGAGCGCGAGCAGTTCGAGCCCGTTCCCGGAGAACCCGGCCTGTACCGGCTCAGCGAGCCCCAGCGCGACGGAGTCCGCCGCACCCGCCAAGCCGTCCACGACCTGCGCCGCCACGGCTACACCGTGCAGGCCGACATCCGCCTCGACCCGTCCCTCTCGGCCGGCCCGCCGCGCCCCGTCCGGCCCAACGGACTCCAGGAGCGCCGCAGCCGGCTCACTCAGGCCGCCGCCGGCCGGACGACGCAGCGCTCCACCCCGCCCACCACCTCCCCGCCAGCGGCCCGGCCGATCCCGTCGAAGCCCACGTACGCTCCGACCGTCCATTTGACGGCCGCGACCGGCGGGCGGTCACGATGACACCCGCGAGCAGCCCAGCCCTCCACGACCCCTTGCCGACAGCTCCCGAACTGGTAAACCGGGCACGCGACTTGCGCCTACGGATGGCGGTCATCGACAGCGAGACCGAGGCCGCGCTCGACCTGAGACGCGACCTACGGCCGTACCGTCCACGCGGGCGCCGCCGCAGCCGCACGAGCCCACCGTGACAAGGCGGCGGTGGAGGCGTACGCCACCCACCTCGCCCCGCACGCCGAGGCTCTCCTCGATGCCGCCCGACTCGTGCTCGACGAGCTGCCACCCGCCCGGCACCTGACCGGGTGGCGGGCCGTCCTGGACGGCCTGGCTGCCTCCGCCGCCGAACTCCACCGAGCCCTCGACCGGCCGGCCGCGCCCGGCTCCCCTGTCGAACGCACTCAGCACGCGGCCTTGTGGCCACACCTCACCGCCTGGGCGGACCACAGCTCCATCGCCAGCAACCTCGCCGACCAGCGCGACGGCCAGCACCACAAGGCTCCGCTGACCGACGAAGAGCAGCAGATGTGGACCGAAAGGGCCCAGGCCGCGCAGCGGCGCGGCGAGCTGGGGCTGACCGAGTCGTGGTATGCCGCCGACGGACAGCCGATCACCCTCACTTACCTGGTCGAGGACAACGACTCGACGGTGGTCGCGCTGCGCGGCGACCCGGGCGTACCGGGCTGGCAAGTGATCGGGCACTACGCCCACGAGCATGAGGCGGGCAAGGCCCTGCCCGCTCCGGCCCCGCCCGGCATCCTGCGCGCGGACGTCTCCCGGTTCAACCGCCCGGCACCTGCCCCGGAGGTGTCCCTGCAGGAACTCAGCCGCGACGTTGTCGAAGGCCACACCGCCGGTGACGCCTCGAATGCTCTCCTCGGAACCGTCCAGCGCGGCTACGCCGCCGGCCCGATGGTCCGCCTGCAGGAACTCCTGGAGACGAGCAACCAGTTCGCCAGCGCCCTGGAGACCGTGCAGGGCCACCAGATCGCCGCCCGCCTCTCAGCGTTGCGACGGCAGATCGAGTTCCTCACCCGTGAAGTCGAAGAGGCAGCCGAAGACCTCGGCGCGACCGTCGCCGTCCTGCCCCCGCACCGCACCCCCGTGCTACGCGCCCGCCCGCGCCCGGCCGTGGACACCACCCCGCCCACGCCCCCACCCCGCGCCAGCACAACCGCCCGCCACCGCTAGACCCCGAGAAAGCACCCGTTGTCCCCGACCGCACCCCCGGCCCCGGCACCGCGCATCACCTACGGCGCGGTGCTGGGCAGCCCGTACGTCGCCCGCCTCCTCGGCGGCACCCTCACGGGCCGACTCCCCAACGGCATGGCGCCCGTCGCCATCCTCCTGTGGGCCACCACGAGCGGCAGCAGCATCGCCTTCGGCGGACTGCTCAGCGCCCTGTACGGGCTGTCCTCCTCGGTGGTGCAGCCCGTCAAGGGACGCCTCATGGACCGCCACGGCCAGATGGCGGTGCATCTTCCGGCCGCCGTGCTCAACTCGGCTCTCCTGGTGACCCTTCCGCTGACGGGACCGTACGGCGGACCGGGCCTCGCCACGGCCCTCGTCGTCGCCGCCGGCCTGACTACCCCGTCCCTGGAGGCCGGGCTGCGGGCCCTGTGGCCCAGCGTGCTGCCCGACGCCCGCCTTCGACGCGCCGCGCTCGCCCTCGACACCGGTACGCAGGGCCTCCTGTACATCGTCGGCCCACTGCTCGTCGCCGCCCTTGCCTCCGCGTACAACCCCAGCGTCGCGCTCACCGTCACCGCCGTCCTTGGCCTGGTCGGCACCACCGTGGTCGTCCTCGCTCCGCCATCGCGGCGCTGGCGATCGACGCCGTCAGTCGACACCCGGCACGGTCCCGTTGGACGGCTGAACAGCCCCGGCCTGCTGCTCCTGCTCGTCTCGCTCACCGGCATCGGGTTCGCGATCGGGGCCATGAACGTGTTGTCGATCGCCATGGCCGAGCACCACGAACAGGACATGCTCTCGGGCATCATCCCCGCCGCGTTCTCCACCGGCAGCTTCCTGGGCGGTCTCGCCTACGGGCGCCGCACCTGGAGTCGGACCACCGCCGACCGGCTGATCATCGCCAGCGCCGCGTTCCTCGCCGGATGGCTCCCTCTCGCAACCCAGCCCGCGCCGTTTGCGGCCACCGCCGCGGTCGCCGTGCCTGGTGCGTTCCTGACCATCGTGGTCGCCTGCGCCTACGTGACCACCGATGCCCTCGCCCCCGCGGGCCGGACCAGCGAGGCGTATGCGTGGCTGATCCTCTCGATCGGCGTCGGGCAGTCCGCCGGTACCGCTCTGGCCGGACGCCTCGCCGAGCAGACGCTGGCCAGCGCGGCGCTCCCCGCCGCCGGCGCGGCCTTCGCCCTCGCCGTCCTTCTCGCCGCGCGCCGACAGCTCCGCCCCGCCGGGCACCGGCCGCCCGGCCGACACCGCCGCCCACTCCGAGGCCGGCACAAGCCGTCCTGATCAGGGCACGCCCCCACCTTCCAACACCTTTGAGGAGATCGAATTATGGCCGTGCGTACGCACTGGACCGTGGAGCACGCCTGCTCCCACAGCGTGGATCATGACCTGTCCAATCGTCCTGCCGACAAGCGGGCGGGCTTTGCCCGTTGGCTCGCGTCGAAGGACTGCACCGACTGCTGGAAGGCGGCGCGCGACGCCGACTCCGAGTCCAAGGAGGAGTGGCTCGCGACCAAGCGGGCCGAGGAGCAGGAGGCAGCCGTCGCGTGGGCGAAGCAGTTCGACATGCCGCAGTTGGAGGGCCCGGAGAAGGCCCTGGACTGGGGCGAGCGCTCCCGCCACCAGCTGATGACGGCCGCGCACACCGCGCTCGTCGGCGAGGGCACTTGGGACGAGGCGGACTGGGCTGAGCTGGAGGAGAAGGCCCGCTCCATCACCCGTGCCGGATGGTGGATCGACCAGCGCGACGCCGAAGGCACTGACCTGCTCGAACTCCTCGACGCGGCCAGTGAGGCGGACCGCGGGACGGAGAACCCGTTCCGCTGACGGCGGGGCAACATAGCCGGGAAACGCCGGTTAGCCAAACCGGCGTTCCTCCGGACTATTGATGCTCCCACCCCGCCAGCAATCGCGTGGAAGGAACTCATGTCCCAGCCCCCTCCCACCTCGGCGTTCGCACCGACGACCGACCCGCTCACCCCCGACCGGGACATCACCCACGCCCACTTCCAGGCCGGTGACGCCGTCGTCGTCCTGAAGGGGGTGGCCGGCGGAGAACTGTGGGGCGACGCGATGCGCGTCGTGGCCCCTTCCTGGCACACCCCGACCGACGAGGACGGGTGGCGGCTGCGTGATGCGACAGGCGGCGTCCAGTCCTACGTCACCGCCCACCCCCGCTACCTCGTGCACCTCTCACGCCGCTGCCCTGACTGCCTGATCTATCTACGGGCTATGGAGGACACCCTCCTCGCACGGTTCGCCGATCGCGACGAACTGATCGACTGCGGCTGGTACACCACCACCGCCCTGGGCCAACTCGTGCACATCGCCGACATCCGGAGCGGCCGGTGATCCCCCGCCTGCACGAGCGGACCCACCGGCCCCACGACCCGCTCGAAGAGGCCCTGGGGCGGCCGGTCTCACCGAACGAGGGCCTGACGGAGCACACGATCATCGCCCACTCCCCCGGCCTGGATTACTTCACCCTGGACAACGAGCAGAGGATCTGGACATCCGTCCAGTGGGCCGAGCACCTCGAAGAGCCCTACCTGGAACATCCGTTCGCCGCCAGCCCCGACGACGACCGGCGGGCGATCCTCCACCTCGACATCCGCCTTCACCCGGACGACCGGGAACTGACCGGACCGGAGTGGGCCGAGGTCGCTCAACGGCTCGCACGAGCCGCCGGCATCGAAATCCCCGGCAAGGAACATGGCTGCCGATGGATCGCCGTCCAGGCCCAGCCCGGCCGCCTCGACCTGATCGCCAACCTGATCCACCTCGACGGTGCGTGGCACGCTCCTCCCGCGGACAAACTGCGGCGCCTGGCAAGGGAGGCGCGTCGCATCGAACAGGACCTCCACCTGATCCCTGTCCGATCCGTCCCCCCTTCGCGGCCTGCCGTCCGCGCGGCGCTCACGGCGTCGGCCCAGCTCGCGACCATCCTCACGCAGCTCGCCAACGAACAGGCCGGCCCTCTGGCCGCGGTACGCGGACTCGTCGAGCACACCTCGCACCGGATCGCCCGCCAGCAGGGAGCAGCCAGCGCCGATACGGCACACCGCCTGGAGCTGATCGCCCGCCGCCTCTACGCCATCCAGCAGGACCTGGACACCACCGCAGACCGCCTGGTCCATCCCGGCGCCGTCCCGGCCCCGGACGCCGTCCGGCACAACGCCCACCGATCGCCGTAGGAGAAACGTCTCCTTGCCCCGTACCGACCGCTTCCTGGACATCCGCCGCGACCCGCACTCGGACGAACTCCTTGCCCGTGGCGGTGACTCCGAGGCGCACAGCATCCTAATCCGTAGGCAAGGGCGGTCCGGGCCAGTCAAGAGGAGCTTGGGCTGTTCGAACATCAGGGCCGTCATGTCTTCGCCCATCCGGGCCGGTGGTGGTCTTCCCGTAGAACGGCGGGCGGCTCCGATGTTCGTGGTGGCGGTTGCGTGGACGTCCGGGCGGATGCCCTTCAGAACCCCGGCCTGGATGCCTCACGCTAGAGCGGCGGCGTTCGGCGTCTTCGGACCGTCACCACGGTGAGCGTGCCGGCGCCCGTCGGCGCTGGACGGATGCCCAACAGCATCCCGGCCCTCATGCCTCGCTGTAGACCGGCACCTGCCAGCGCCGTCGAGTGTCCATACCCAGCACCTTGATCACTCGTTGGTGTTCGTGGTGCGAGCCCGCCGCGCGGTGACCTCTTGGTACACCCGAGCCGTCTGAGCTCCCGAACAGACCGAGGCCCGCGGGGTGAGCTGGTGCCACGAACGGCTTCTGAGGTGGCGGACCAGCCGACTGTGCTGAGTCCTGGGATTAGGTCGACGCGTGGCCCGCATCCGCTCGTGACCAGCACGAACCCGCACCAGAGAGAGGGGAACGTCTTGATTTACTGCGGCATCGACTGGGCTGAGAGGACACACGACGTCGCCCTGGTCGACGACACCGGCCAGCTCATCGCCAAGCGGCACATCACCGATGACGCGGCCGGTTACAAGATCCTGCTGGACCTGCTCGCCGAGCACGGCGACAGCGAAGAGAACCCCATACCGGTCGCGATCGAGACCGCCCGCGGCCTGCTGGTCACGATATTGCGGACCGGCAAGCGGAAGGTGTTCGCGATCAACCCGATGGCCGCCGCCCGCTACCGCGACCGGCACTCGGTCTCCCGCAAGAAGTCCGACCCCGGCGACGCCCTGGTCCTGGCGAACATCCTGCGCACCGACATGCACGCCCACCGACCCCTGCCCCAGGACAGCGACCCGGCCCGCGCCCTTGCTGTCCTCGCCCGCGCCCAGCAGGACGCCACCTGGAACCGACAGCAGATCTCCAACCAGCTCCGCTCCCTCCTGCGCGAGTACTACCCAGCCGCCCTGGCAGCCGTCGAACCGTGGAAGAACGGCCTGTGCCGCTCCGAGGCTCACGAACTCCTCCGCCTTGCCCCCACCCCGACCCAGGCCGCACGCCTGACCCGAACCCAGCTCCAGGCCGCACTCAAACGCGCCGGACGCAAGCGCGCCATCGCCGCCGACGCCGACCGGCTCCGCGAGGTCTTCCGCGCCGACTACGCCCACCAGCCGCCCCTGGTCGAGGACGCGCTCGGCAAGCAGATGCTGGCCCTCCTGATGCAGCTCGAAGCCGCCTCCAAGGCCGCCGACGACCTCGCGCAAGCGGTGGAAGATGCCTTCCCTCAGCACCCGGACGCTGAGATCTACCTCAGCTTCCCCGGCCTCGGAGTCCAGCTCGGCGCTCGGGTACTCGCCGAGATCGGAGACGACCGCACCCGCTTCGTCACTGCTCGTGGCCTGAAGGCATATGCCGGCGCTTCACCCGTCACCAGGGCCTCAGGCAAGAAGTCGAGCATCACCCGCCGGTGGGTGAAGAACGACCGCCTCAACCACGCCGGCTACTTATGGGCGTTCTCCTCGATCACCGCTTCACCCGGCGCCAAGGCCCACTACCGGCGCCGCCGCGACGACCATGGAGACTGGCACGCAGCCGCCCAACGCAACCTCTTCAACCGCATGCTCCGACAGCTCTACCACTGCCTGCAACACCGCAAGCTGTTCGAGGAACAAACCGCCTTCCCGGCCCAACTCGCTCCCGCAGCTTGACGACTTAGAACCCTGAGGTGTCTCCAGCGCGCGGGTTTCGTGGCCGTCGTCCGTCTCCACGAGACCTACCACCGCGCTCCCACCGGCCTCGCCGAAGACGATGAGTCCCGTCTCGCCAGGGACGCCGTCGCCCGCCTCCGGGCAGCCGGATACTACGTCGACTGTGCCCCGGGCTTCGACACCGACGCCCGACCGGCCAGTTACCCGCCACTGGGCTCCTCCGTCGCCCACCTCGCCGAGCGCCTTCGCGACGCCACCACCACGGACGAGGTGGCCGACGCGCTGACCGAGCTGACCGCCGCCCACGACGGCATCCTCGCCGCTCTGGAGGAAGTGCTCACCGCCACCGCCGAGTTCCACGACGGTCTCGGCCAGCCGGCCGACCCCTACACCGCCCGTCGGCTGCACTACCTCGCCGACGAGCACCTCCACATCATCCGTACCGACCTCACCCACACCCGCAACGCCCTCGCCGACCGGCACGCCCTGCACCCCGGCCGCAGCACCTGCACCGGGGAGGTCCCCGCCACCGAGCGCGAGCGCTCCGCCGTGTGCGCCTGCCCGCCCCCGCCGCGCACAGTCCCGGCCCCGCCGCCACCGGCCGCCGCCGGACTGCGCCGCTGACCCCCACCTCGCCCAAGGACACCATGCACGACCACGACACCTCCGAGCGCCTCGCCTCGTACGCCGACGTCCTCGCCGGCGAACTCCCCGGCACCTGGACCAGCACTCACCTCCCGCCGGACGCCAAGGACGACCTCACCGAACTGGCCGACCGCGTCTGGGACCTGGACCTGGTCGCCGCCTCACTGGCCGAGCACCCGCTGAAGCAGGCAGCCGTCCTGAGCCGCCCCGACGGCGCCCAACTCGTCCTTCTCGATCGGCACGACGAACGCGACGGATTCCTCATCGCCGCCGTCGCCCCGCGCGCCCTGCCCGACGAGGCGTACCGCGCCGTTCCCGAGCCCAACGGCATCGCCCTGGCGGACGACCCGTTCCTGAGCGCCGAGCAGGTCGCCAGCGACCTGCTCGCCCGCTACGACAGCGCGCTCGCCCAGGTCCGGCACAACGCCCTGGGCGGCATCCAGCCCTCCGAGCGCGACCGGGTCGTCCTGACCTGGCAGCCGGACGGCAGTGTCGCCACCGCCCCCGTCGACGACCGTGCCGGCGCGATCCTCGTCGCCCACGGCTTCGTCCAAGGCCCGCAGAGCGGCATCTACCTCCTCAGCGGCGACGACACCCGCGCGCAGGCGCGCGCCCTGCGCGAGATCGGCCCGCAGCTCGACGCGCTCGGCATGGGCACCGCGCTCCAGCACCCGGCGGGCCGGACCGCGCCCAGCTCCGCCCCAGCCTCGATGCCGCCCTCCCTGGCCGGCAGCCGTGCGCCGACCACCAGGGCTCGATGAAGCAGACGGAGCCCGAGTTCTGGATGCTGGATTACGTCACCATCACCAAGGACGCCCGCACCGGCCTCGTCGTCGCCATCGGCGGCACCGAGAAGGCGGCAGACATCCTCCAGCGAACCGGCGGCTTCCTCTCCGCTGCCGGACCGCGCGGGGACTACCACCGGCTTCCCCACGGCCTACCCGTCGAGCAGCAGCGTCTGAAGGCGACCACCGCCTCGCAGGCCCTGCTTGCCGCCGGTCACAGCGTCCACTCGACCGGCTCTGAACGCGCTTACCGTGCCGGACAGCGAACACGACGCGGCCCTGCGCTACCTCACCCACCTCGTCGAGCGGGCCTCTGCCGCCAGGACCAGCAGTGCGGTGGCCGACGTGCTGACCGAGATCGCCGCCCCGGTCACCGGGCTGCGGCCCCTCACCAGGGAAGTGGTCGTCCGGGCCTGGATCGCCGCCAACGACCTCCTGGGGGCTGCCCCCGGCCAGCAACCCGAACCCCTCGCACGGCTCGCGAACACCGCCAACTCCCTGAGCCAGGCAGCACTCCTGATCTTGGACGCCCGCAACCACGCCGCCGACGCTCCGCAACCGGCGCCCCCACCGCCACCGCGCACCGCCCAGCCATCGGCCTCCCGCCGCCATTGACCCCGGAGGGAACACATGGCCAACCTGGCCGATGAATACGGCACGGACGTCGAGATCTACATCAAGGCCCTGACGACCACCATCCACGCCGACACCCCCACCGGCGCCCCCGCCAAGCTCCACGACCTGCTGGAGCAGCTCGGCTTCGAACGCCACGAATACCCCACGGGCGCGCCGCTGTACATCTGGCACACCGTGCCCGAACACCTGAGCGCCGACGAGCAGAAGCGCCTGGCGACCCGCGCCATCCCCGCCCTGCTCCTGGCCGGGTACGAGGTCAACTGCACGCCCGACGTCTTCGACGAAGCCGCCTACCGGCAAGCCGTGCACCACGCCCGCACCCGTGCAGCCCGCCTCGCCGCGCAGCATCCGGCACCGGCTAGCGCCCCCTCGCAGCCCGCACCGGCCCGTCGCACCCCGTAAGACCGCACGGGTGGCCCCAGCACCCCGCCGGGGCCACCCACCGCACCGCTCAATCCCCGGAGAACCCCGTAGCAGCCCGCACACCCCCACCGATCAGCCACCTGCTCAAGCCCCGACTCGCGACCGCGCTGTTCCGCCGCTATCTGCGCGCCTGCATCCCGACCGGCCCGGACCGCGCCTCCCCGCTGGCCGGCGCCCGCCCGGAGGCCGTCCTCGCAGAGACGCAGCGCGTCGGCCACCGCCACCACCACTGACCATCCCCTCGACCGGAGAAGCATGTCCCACCCCGCCCCCGACCCGGTGAGACTGGCCGACGAGATCACCCGCCAGCTCGGCCAGCTCGCCGATCACCTCGCTCAGCTCCCCCCTCCCCAGGCCGCGCAGGTCATCGCCCGCGTTCTCGACCCGGACGCCGGAGTCCTCGGCGGCATCACCCACCTCGTCGCCACCAGCAGCGTGTTCGCCAAGGACCAGGCCGAACGAGGCGCCCTCCCGGCGGAGGTGTGGCTCGCTCTGGGCCGCGCCTCGAACGAACTGCACGACATCGCCCTCGACCTGGACGAACACAAGGACACCTTGCAGCACGTCGGCACCCGGCCCGCCACCACCGCGGCGAAGCCCCCGGCACCCGCACCGCTCGTCGTCCGGCGGCACCGGTGAAGAAGAAGCAATGGCAAAGCTGGGGCCCAGGCGAACAGGCCGAGCAGCACTACCTCGTCCAGCCCCGTGCCTTCGCCGGCGGCGGCGACGTCCGGCACGTCTCGGAGTTCCTGCGCGCCTCGGGATGGCGGGACAAGTCCAAGACGAACGGCCCTCTGCTCATGGAGAGCCCCGACCGCACCGTCCGTGTCGCCTACGACCCCTACGTCCTGCCCGGCGGGTGGACCATCCACGGCCAAGCAGACGGCCCCAACGGCGAATGGTCGGCGCACCTGGGCCGGCAGACGCCGGTAGAGATCGTCGGCGGCCTGACCGACGCCCTCACCCGACCCCGCTCCGCCCACGCCCCCAACGTCTGGACACCGTTGGAGCAGCAGAACTGGCACACGCGTTTCGAGGGCGAGCACTACACCGCGACCAGCCCCGACGGTACAGCGTGGATGCAGTACCACCACAGCTCGGACGGCGCGGCGCTGTGGTGGACCGGAGCGAAGGACAAGCAGGGAAACGGCTGGACTGCCAACTTCACGCCCAACACCCCGATGCACCTGGTGCAAGCCTTCTCGGCCGAACTCGCCAACCCGAATCCCGTGATGCGCCCGCGCGGGCGCATCACGCACAGCGCACAGATCCGCACCTGGTCCGTCTCCGTCAAGCCCTCCGAGCTCCGTGCGTGGCAACAGGCCCGGATCACGGCCGCCCGCGCCGCCACCTGGGCCCGCAACAGCGCCCGAAGCACACGTCCACGCACCACCGCCCGTCCCTACACCCACGCCGGCGGCGCCCGGACCCGCCCCTGACCTGACGCCCCCGTCCCAAGGAGCCCGATGCCCGCACTCACTCCGGACACCATCCACGCCGCGACCGAGACCCTGTCGGACCTCACCGACTACCTGCGCGAGAACCCTGACCCCGTGGAAGCCCTCGCCCTCGTCGAGCCCCTTCTCGATGAGTACACGGGCCTGCCCGTTCAGCTCGCCGACATCCTGCGCGCCCTCGCTCGTGCCCTGCAGGAGCACCCGGACGTCCCGCGCACCGCGCAGGTCGACCTTCTGATCACCGAGTTGCGCACGGCCGCGTGGGAGCAGGCCGACCAGCACGCCCTCCACTACGTCCTGGACGACCTCCGCGACCTGTACGGCAGCACCGACGAGAGCGAACCGGGGGGCTGCTGGTGCCGCTGAGCGAACGGCAGCTGGCTGCGTTCGCCGACAAGCACGCCTGGCGCATCCCGTTCGACACCAGCCCCCGCCACGTCGCCGGCCCCGGAGACGCCCGCCACGTCACCCACGGTCTGGCCGCGGCTGGATGGAGCGCCGTCTCCGACCCGTTGAGTGCCGAGATCGTCCTGCGCAGCCCCGACCTGCGTCACTGCCTCCAGTTCGACCCGCAGTCCGCCACCCCCGCGTGGTGGCGGCTGCGGGCGGAGTCCACCGACACCGAGCCCGGCTGGTACGCCGAGTTCGGCGAACTCGTGCCCGCCGAGGTCCTTGCCGGCTTCACCGACGCGCTCATCGTCCCGCCGCCGCAGCAACCGGACCCGTGGCAACCGGTGACCTCTGCGGGGTGGCACCGCGACTCAGACGGCACAGCGCGATCGCCAGATTCCATGTGCCACATCGAACTGCGCCCGTTGAGCGAATTCCACGACCGGCCGTCCTGGCACGTCGAGCCCCGTGAGCCCGGCCACGGAGAGTTCCACGGCCCGCGCATCTGGCACGCCTACTTCGACGAGCGCACCCCCACCCACCTGGTCGAATCGTTCCTCACCGCACTGGCAGACCGCAGCCCCCTCCAGCGCGGCATGTACGACCGCACCGGCCACTACAGCGCCGTGCAAGAGCCCAGCCCACTGCGCCCACAGCAACTGGTTGACGCCCACGCCGCGCGCCTCAAGTCCCTTCGTGCGCAGGCACGCTCCGCCCGCCGGCAGCAGACGACACCCGCGACGGCCCAGGCGAACGTCGGCCCAGCCCAGCCGGCCGCTCGCCGCTGAACCGACAGGACTCCACCTCATCTCCACCGACCACCACGCACACCACGACTTCCTCCGTCACCTCGACGACTATCTGAGCGACAGCAAGAAGATCCTCGACGCCTGGGACGCCTACTCCGAAGAGCACACCGACCTCGACGGCTGGCCCCACGACGACAACGCCTACGGCAGGCGCGCGAGCCAGCGCGACGCCGACACCCTCACGGCGTTCGAGCCGCTCCGCTACGGCGCCCGTCACCTGCTGGCCACCGCCGAGACGCAGCTGGTTCAGCTGCCGGAGAACACGGTGCAGAGCCGCTGGGTCTACCAGTTGGGCGTCCTGCGCGACGCCCTCGACCGGCTCGACGAGCTGCACGAGCAGTGGCTGGAGACCAGAGACGCCCTCCCCGCCACCGCCAAGCCCGGCACCGCCGACTTCGAAGATGCCCTCGCCGAGCATCACGCCGAATCGTGGAGCTACCTCGATGACTGGGCCACTCACGGCAAGGCGCTTCGGGAGATCAACTCCGCTGCTCGCAAGGCCCGTTCGCCTTTGGCTCCCCTTCCGGTCCCCGCACTCGTCCGGCGGATCGCGGCACGGAAGTGAGCACACGGCCGACTCCCGAGACCGTCGAGGTCGACTTCATCGCCCCGCGCCATCTCGCCTGCGCCAGTGATCCCGCCTGGTTCACCGTCCTGTCGACCAACCCGATGCCCTCGGCGCCTCCGCCGGTCAAGAACGGCCGCAGTCGCTGATCCCTCCGTCCCCGCCCGGAAGCACATAGCCCTTGACCCCTTCCCCCTCCTCGAACAGTTCCACAGACGGATACGACCTCGTTCTGCGCCTCATCCTCGGCGTACTCGCGATCACCGTCCCCCTCGCCCTCTTCGCCTGGCTGTCGGGCAACATCACCGCCTACCTCACCGGAGCCGACTGGGCGCCGTACCAGCCGACCGCCGCCCTGCTCCACCCCGAGCAGGTCTGGCCCGGCATGGGGGATACGTCGCTGCTGATCGGCGCCCGAATCGTGCCCGTCCTTCTCCTCCTGACCCTCTCGGTGGCGGTCGGCGTCGTATGGGCCCGGCACAAGAGCCGCAGCGGCGGCCGGAAAAAGAAGATCACAGACATGGCCAAGGCCCGGGACATCGAGCCCCTGATGGCCAGGGCGATCGCCGACAAGGCCCGCTCCCTGCGGCCGAGTCTGAAGGACGCCAAGAACATCGACGCGAAGGACACCGGCATCCTCCTGGGTAACCTGCAGGGCACCAAGCACGAGGTGCGCATGGGGTTCGAGGACGTCGCCGTCGCGATCATGGCCCCCCGGTCCGGCAAGACGACTTCTCTCGCGATCCCCTCCATCCTGCACGCCCCCGGACCGGTGCTGCTCACCAGCAACAAGGCCGCCGGCGATGCCTTCACCACGGCCTACGAAGCGCGGGCGAAGACGGGACAGGTGTGGACCATGGACCCGCAGCAGATCGCCCACGCTGCCCGCGAGATGTGGTGGAACCCCCTGGCCAGCGCGACCACCCTGGACGGGGCGAACCGGCTGGCCGGCCACTTCCTCGCCGCGAGCGTCGATGCGTCCCAGCAGGGCGACTTCTGGTCCAAGGCCGGCAGCAACATCCTGTCCCAGCTACTCCTGGCCGCGGCTCTCGACGAGCGGCCAATCACCGACATCATGCAGTGGCTCGCCTTCCCCGCCGACCGGACCCCGCTCGACATCCTCCGGGATCACGGTTTCGCGGCAGTCGCCGCCCAGCTCAAGGGCACTGTCGAGGGCCCGCCCGAGACCCGCGACGGCATCTACGAGACCGCCCGTCAGTACGCCGCCGCGCTGCTCAACTCCGAGATCGCGGCCTGGGTGACGCCGCAGAAGGATGTCCCCGAATTTCAGCCGGCGCAGTTCGTTACCTCCACCGACACGCTCTTCCTGCTCAGCAAGGACGGAGGCGGCGGCGCCTCCGCGTTGATCGCGGCGTGTGCGGACTCGGTGATGCGCGCCGCGACCGCCCAGGCCGAGCGCGCCGGCGGACGGCTCGACCCTCCCATGTTGGCGATCCTCGACGAGGCCGCCAACGTGTGCAAGATCAGCGACCTGCCGGACCTGTACTCCCACCTCGGCTCGCGCGGGATCATCCCCATCACGATCCTGCAGTCCTACCGCCAGGGCCAGAAAGTGTGGGGTGACGCCGGCATGGACGCCATGTGGTCCGCCTCGACTGTGAAGGTCATCGGCAGCGGTATCGACGACCCCGACTTCGCCGACAAGCTCAGCCGCTTGATCGGTGACCACGATGTCGAGACCACCTCGACCTCACATTCGGAGTCCGGGAAGTCGACCTCCGTGTCAATGCGGCAGGAACGGATCCTGCCCCCAGACGCGATCCGCGCCCTGCCCAAGGGCACCGCCCTGTGCTTCGCCACCGGCATGCGGGCCGCCATGCTCGACCTGCGCCCGTGGTACCGGGAGCCCGGCGCAGCGGACCTGGCGGCGGCGTCCGCCCGCGCATCGAAGGCCATCACGGCACGCGCCGTCGCGAAGCACGCACCCACGCAGGCCGACTTCGGACCAGCGGCCTGACACACGCCGCCCGTTCCCCCAGTCCTTCGACGCCGCGTCCGTCCCTTCTCCGTCCTGGAGTTCTTCTTGCAGATCATCGACTTGGCCGAGCAAACACGCGTCCTCGGCCAGGTGGCACCCGCCCTGGAAACCCTGCGCGACGACGTACGAAAGGTCCGCGGGGGAGAGATCCTCAAGCCCATCCGGGAGCCCGCCCCCATCGCTCGGCGCACGCAGCAGCTGGCGATGCATTCCACGCAGCAGCTGCACAACCTGTCCTTCAGCCAGTACGCCGCCGACTTTGGGCTTGCCACGTGATACTCGACCTCTTCGCGGGCCCGGGCGGCTGGAGCAGAGCACTGGGCGTCCTCGGCGTGCGCGACGTCGGTCTGGAATGGGACACCTGGGCCTGCAAAACCCGTGTCGCTGCCGGGCAGTTGACCGTCCGCACCGACGTTGCGATGTATCCGACATGGCCCTTCATCGGCCGCACGCGCGGGCTGATCGCTTCCCCGCCGTGCCAGGCGTGGAGCATGGCCGGCAAACGCCTCGGCCTGGTGGACCAGCCGCTGGTGCACACCGCGGTCGAGGACCTGGCCGCCGGACGCGACACCCGCGAACGCCTCCTTGCCGCGTGCCGTGACGAGCGCTCCCTGCTCGCTGCCGAGCCGATGCGCTACCTGCACGCCCTCAACACGGTCGGCGAGCCCGACTGGGTCGCGATGGAGGAAGTGCCGGACGTCCTACCCCTTTGGAAGCAGTACGCAGCGATCCTGCGCACCTGGGGCTACTCGGTATGGGCCGGGATCCTCAACGCCGCCGACTACGGCGTCCCCCAGACAAGAAGGCGGGCGATCCTGCTCGCGTCACGCACCCGTACCGCCGAACCTCCCCCGCCCACGCACGCCAAGACCGCCGAGCCAGAGAGCCTGTTCGGGCCGGGCCGCGCCCGGTGGGTGTCCATGGCCGAGGCCCTCGGTTGGGGCGCCACCGACCGCCCGGTGCCGACCGTGTGCGCCGGCGGCGGCCCCGGAGGCGGGCCCGAGCCATTCCCATCCGGCTCACGCAAGACCCTCATCGACGCCCGCAACCGCGGCACCTGGACACCACAGCCCGGCCCGGAGAACGTCCCACAACGCCATCGCGACGGTACTGGCCGAGCACACCGGCATGCTCCCCGGGCGAACCGCCCGGCACCGGCGCCCACCTCCGCGGAGCACCGCTGGTCCTGGTCGCTGCGGAGCAACAACCAGTCCAACGCCACCATCCGCAGCGTGAACGAGCCCGCCGGCACCTTGTTCTTCGGACACCGCGCGAACGAGTGCACCTGGGTCGCCGAACCCACACGCAACCCGGACGGCAACGCACCGGCACCGGACCCGATCCGGATCACCGCCCAGGAAGCCAGACTCCTGCAGTCCTTTCCCGCCGACTACCCGTGGCAAGGCAACAAAGGCCAGATCTTCAGCCAGATCGGCAACGCCGTCCCGCCACGGCTCGCAGCCCACCTGCTGGCCCCGCACCTGGGCAAGACCCTCACCCCCGACGACTTCACCCTGGCCGCCTAAATGCCCCACTCCACCGACCCGTACGAGGATGACGACCTCGACGACCTGCCCGACACCCATCCGCCGCAGCCCGTGCGCTACGCCGAGCAAGCCCTCCTCGGTGCCCTCCTCCTCGATCCGCACCGCCTCAGCGACGTGACCGGGATCGCCGCAGACGCGTTCTCCACCGCCGCACACGCCGCCCTGTTCGCCGCGATCAGCACTCTGCCGCCGCCCGACCCTGTCGAGCATGCGAAGAGCACCGACTGGCTCAACCAGGTGCTCGCCACGGGGCGCGAACGGGCACGGGGGCTGACCGCCTCCTACCTGCACACGCTCATCCAGGTCTGCCCCTGGCCCCGCCACGCACCGGCCTACGCGCGGATGGTCGAGGCCGAGCGCGCCCGCCGCCGTCTGCAGAGTGCCGCCGAACACCTTGTCCAGACCGTCCACGACACGTCCGTCCCTCACCCCGTCCAGACGGTGCTCGCCAAAGCCGACGCCGTCGCCGCGGTGGTGGACGACATCGCAAGCCGCTTCCCCCCGCGCGCCGGCGTCCTGCCCCGCACTGCGGCACCGCCGCCGGCCACCGCTCCCGACTACGCCGAGGCGGTCGAGGAGGAGCAACTGCTACTCGCGACTGCCACCGCCCACCCCGCCGACATCGAGTCCGTCAGGTGGCTGCTCCCCGACGACTTCCACCTCCCCCTGCACGCCGGCCTGTGGCAGTGCCTGACCGCCCTGGGCCGCCGCCACGAGCCCGTCGACCCCGTCACCGTCCTGTGGGAGGCCCAACAGCGCGGCCTGCTGGACGACGGCAGTGAACCGGGCGAGGTTCTCCGCATGCTGGCGAACCCGGCTGGGTCCGTGGAGCACTGGGGCGAACGCGCGCTGCAGCGTTCCCTCCTGGCCACCGCCGATTACACCGGTCGGCGCATCGAGGCGTACGCCGGCGACCCGGCGAACACCCCGTTCCAACTCGTCGTCGGCGCACGCCGATCCCTCGCCGACATCGGCGCCGTCCGCACCCGCTGGCAGCACGCCACCGGAACAGTCCCGACACCACGACCGCGACCAGCGGCCACCACCCGCGCCGGCCCGCCGACCACCACGGCCGCGCACACCGCCCGCGCCGCGCGAGCAACCCGATAGCACCCTGAATACGCAGGTGGCCGGACCCGAAGGCCCGGCCACCGCCAGAGACGACACCCGCATGACTCCCACCATCGACGCCCACGTCTGCCTCGACACCCACCCCACCCATCCCAGCGCCGTGACCGCCATCCTGACCGGCCTACGTGGCCGACGCCGGCGACCACGACGCCCTCCTCTACGCCTTCCTCTATGGGCACGGCGAATGGGAGAAATGGCAGGCGATCCCTATTGAATCGGCGTGTTGAAGCCGATCTGACAGGGTGGCGCGATGAACAAATGGCGTGTGTTCTGGGTCTCCAAGTCGGCGCCGATCGCCTCACCGCACGTACCTGTGCTTGCGGAATGGACAGACCTGACAGAGCGTGAAGATTCAACCGGGATCCGGCCCGGCGATCCGATTCTGCTGACACCGGACTACCGCGTCGACGAACTCCTCAGCCTGTACACGCGCAGTAGCCCGTTCCGGGGATACACGAAAGAGACAAAGCGGAACTACATCACGGACATCTGCCTGTTCCTCAACTTCCTGTGGCAGCGTGGAAAGGTCTGGACGCAGGCCGTGGAGTCCGATGTCGACGACTTTCAGTTCTGGCGCCAAACGTCGCGCGACAACCCGGTGCGGGTAGGCGGGAACAAGTGGAATCGTGAACTGGCCGCACTGATGAACCTGTACACGTGGGCGACGAAGCTGGGCAACGAGTTCCTACCGCGCAACCCGGTGCCGGTGCATCGGGTGGTGGGTCGCCATGGGCAGGTCGTCAACGTGCCGGACGGGAAGGCGAAGGACGCCCGGGAGAGCAATGTTCACTGGCTGACACCTCGGACGTTCCGGCTTTGGGTGGACGTCGGGCTGCGCGGGTACGGCACTGACGGCCTTCCCTCGACGGGCTGGGTGGGTCGGCTGGAGGGCCGCAACGTTGCGTTTGTGCGCTTGCTGACCTCTTCGGGGGTGCGGCGGCTGGAGGGCGCCTCGCTGCTGACGTTCGAGGTGCCGTCACTGCGCCTGGAAGGCGGTCGTTACTACACGGGGCGCCTCGCGGCGGCGGTCACGCGTTCCAAGAAGGCCCGTACCTACTACGTCGAGGCTCATGTGGTGGGCGATATCGAGAACTACGTCGACTCATCGCGCGCAGAGTCCATCCGCAAAGCCCAGGCCCGGGGCTGGTACGACGGCGTGCCGGGGATGCGGCTGGTCACCCGGGTGAGCCGGGGACCGAAGCCGACGGTGTACTGGTGCGACCGCCGGGGCGTCACGGGCCGTATCGCGCTGACGGAGGCTACCGCGGACGAACGGATGACGTGGTACACCGAAGGCCCGGAGGGACCGGAGCCGTTGTGGTTGTGGCTGAACGAGATGGGTTTGCCGTTTCAGCCGCATTCGTGGAACAACGTCTTCACGGCGGCGAACCGGCGGTGCCGGGCGGTGCTGGATCCGGAGCCGGAGCGTCGGCTGGATCCGCATCGCAGCCGGGCACCGTATGCGACGCCGCATTCCTGCCGGCACAGCTTCGCCCTCTACATGCTGGTGGTCCTGCACCACTTGATGGACCGGCGGTTCGGTCTGAGCCCGGAGGAGCGGCGGGACTACCGGCTGCTGTATGGGGATCCGTGGCGGATGGTGCAGGACCTTTTGGGTCATGCGTCCCTGGAGACGACCCGCGTGCGGTATCTGGCCCCGATCGCCGACCTTCAGCTGCGGTCGCTGCTGACCACCGCGCCCCCGTTCCGCGAAGGGGAACGGCCGACGTGGGACATGGATGAGGTGTTCGCGCGTCTGGCGCTGGAGGCCGAGGGCATCCAGGACATCGATGCCAAGCTGCAGGTCACCTCGCGGACGACAGGATGAACCGGCGCGGGCGTACGGCGCCTCTGCCGACAACGCCGGTACGCAGACCACCGGTTCTGAGCGGCGACGGTCTCGTGGTCGAGCACCGAGACCGAACGGGAGCCGTCGCGGTCTACGACTTCCGCACTCTGCCTGTCACGAAGCCTTGCGCAGGTCGCTGGCCGGCCTGTTCGCCGCGCGGTGCGTGCCAAGCCGGTGGACCTCACACCACAGCAGCAGGTACTTCTGGCTTCCCTTGCAGGCGTTCACCTCGTACCTGGCCACGTTGGACGCACCGGTTGCCGACCTCGACCAGCTGACCGCGGGGGTGTGGCAGCAGTGGCGGCTCAGCCGACAGAACACCCGGTTCGGGTACCGCCAGATCACCACCGTGCGAGGGCTGTTGCTGGACGATCCGCGGCTGTCCGCTGCGACACGGGAAGCGCTTGCCCGTCGCGTCCTGCAACCCACGGCCAAAGAAGTGTCCTTCCAGGATGCCGAGTTCGACGCGATCGTCACCACGGCGCGGCGAATGTTCCGTGCCGCGCATCTGCGGATCACGGACAATGCCCGCCACCTCGCCCAATGGCGGTCGGCGACGTTCGCTCGCGGCAGCGAGGCATGGCTGCTGGGTGAGGCGCTGGACTGTCTGGCCCGGACCGGTGAGGCACCCCACGACACCAGGGTGCGTCGCCAGCGTGGCCGGGTGCTCGCCCGCTATGCGCGGGTGCTGGGCGGGGAGCGGCCCGAGCACACGTGGCAGCGGCTGTTCTTGACCCGGATGGAGACGGTCGCGCTGGGGGTGCTGCTGATGGCCGAGCACGGCTGGAACCTGTCGGTGATCAACCGGTTGAAGGTGCCGCAACCAGCCCCGGACGCCGGCAGAGACGGGCCGCAGATCTACCGGGTCGAGCTGGAGAAGCACAAGCGGGACGCTGGACGGTACTTCGAGACCCGCAACCTCACCGACGACGGGGCCACCTCCCCCGGGCGGCTCATCACACAGGCGCTGGAGGCCACCGTGTTCGCCCGCGCGGCCGTGCACACGCTGAGCCCTGGTACGGACCGCCTACTGGTCTGGCGCTCCGCCAAGGCCCCGCTGGAGCACCCGACCGACGAGAGCGGCAAGAAGTCGGGCATCGGGGTGTTCGGGTTCGGCATCTCCGGTTCTACGGCCAAGGGCTGGGCGACCGAACAGGGCTTCGTCTCCTCGCCCTTCCGCAGGGGGCGGCGGACGGTGAACACGCTGCACCGGCGCGCGCCCGGGCAGAACAGCCAGGCCACCCACGACCGCGTATACACACTGACCGACCCTCAGGTCCGTCAGAGAGCGATCCCGGTCATCGCCCAGGCAGCCGAAACTGTCGTGACCCAAGCCCACGCAACCGTGCTCGCCGCCGAACTGCGCGACGGAGCCGATCCGGCAGACCAGCCGACAGCTACCGCCGACTGCCACGACTACGACAACAGCCCCTACCCCGGACCCGACGGCTGCGGGGCCTCGTTTCTGATGTGCCTGGCCTGCCCCAACGCCCGAATCCACCCCGCCCACCACAGCCGCCTGGCCCACCTGCACCACGCGCTCGACAACCTGCGCACCGCCCTCGGCCCGGGCCAGTGGCACAGCCAGTGGGAGGACGGACACGCCCGCCTGGAACACCTCAAGAGCCAGCTCGGTACCGCAGTGTGGACCCGCGCCCTGGCCGACGTGACCGACACCGACCGCGAACTCATCGCCCTGCTGCTCAACGGAGACCTCGACCCGTGACGGCCACTCCAGCCCCTGTCCGTCTCCTTCCCGGACCCGACACCCCCGTCATCCCCGCCCACCGGATCGTCGGCGGCTACACCGGCCCCATCGCGCGCTACGCGGCGCCAGCCTGGCCGCTGATCCCCATGAACGCCAACCCGGGCGTCACACACAGCACCATCCATTGGCCGACGTTCCCCGACACGTTCCGGGAGGAGATGCGGCTGGCCGCCTGGACCTTGATCAACGGCGAACTGCCCGCCGTGTTCCTGCGTGAGCGCCATCCCACCTGGCGCTCACGACAGGCACCCAAGGCGCTCTGCCAGACGATCGGGACCTGGTGCCGGCTCGCCGTGTGGCTCACCGACCGGGGCATCACCACGCTGAGCGAGTGCACCACGCAGGTACTGGATGAGTACGGCCGTCACGTGCGCGACAGCGGGGCGGCCCGCATCACGGTGCACAGCGTGCTGTCGTCGCTGACCCGGCTGTGGGTCTTCGACCAGCTCAGTCGCCGTCCCAGTGGAATCGGCTGCCCGCCCTGGGAGACCGAAGGGGTGGACGACTACCTGCCGCCGGCGACGCCGGGTGGCGAGAACGCCGCCGAGGCGATCGCCGAGCAGACCATGGGCCCCCTGCTCGTGTGGGCGATCCGCACGGTCGAGGAGTTCAGCGACGACATCCTGGCCGCCTGGGCCGAACGCAACCGGCTGCATGCGGCGGCTGCCGGCAACAGCGCCACGCCCGCCTCACGAGCCGCGCTTCGGGCCTTCATGGACCGCATCGACGCCGGCCAACTACCGATTCCGACCACACAGTGGCTGGGCAGAACCACGATCGCGGCCGCGTATATCGCCGCGCTCACCGGCGCCTCCCTGGGCCAGGTCTACAGCACCGCCCGTGACCACGGCTGGCGGCAGGCCGCCCTGGACCGGCCCGGCCTGTGCCCGCTCCGCGCCCCGGTCACCGGCACACTCGGCGGCATCCCCTGGAGGGAGGCCGTCGACTACACCGAAGCAGGCTTCCTGATGCGCCAGTTGGGCACGGCGTGCTTCATCGTCATCGCCTATCTGACCGGGATGCGTCCCGGCGAGGCGGCCGGACTGCGCAGCGGCTGCTGTCCCGACCCGGAGCCGGACAGCGCTGGGCGCACGGGACGGCACTTGATCACGAGCACCGTGTACAAGACCGCCCGCGACGAAGACGGCAACCACCGCTCCGAGGGCGAAGTCCGCGATGCCCCTTGGGTGGCCATCGCCCCCGTCGTGAAAGCCATCCGCGTCCTGGAACGCATGGTTCCCCAGGGGCAGCTGCTGTTCGACCACCACGCCCACGACCTACGCGGCACCCGCGCCGGCACCGGCTCCCTCACCGTGCACACCCTGGGCACCCGGGTGGAGGACTTCATCACCTGGGCCAACCGCGAGTCAGCCGCCCGCGGGCTGGTCCATGAGGTCATCCCGCCGGATCCGCACGGCAGGATCGGAACCGAGCGGTTCCGCAGGAGCCTGGCCTGGCACATCGCCCGCCGTCCCGGGGGCCTGGTCGCGCTCGCGATTCAGTACGGCCATCTGCGGACGTCCGTGGCGGCCGGATACGCCGCGCGCAGCCGGGACGGCATTCACGACCTCCTCGACGTCGAAACGGCCCGTGCCACCATCGACACCGTCGCGGACTTGAATGCCGCGCTCGAGGACGGCCTCGGCATCTCCGGGCCCGCCGCCCGCCGGGCCATCAAGGCCGCCGCCACCGCGCCCCAGTACACCGGCACCGTCATCACCGCGCGTCAGGCCCGACAGATCCTCTCCAACCCCCACCTGGCCGTCTACGACAATCCCCGCACGCTGCTGATGTGCGTCTACAAGCGTGACAAGGCCCTGTGCCACCGCGGCCTCAAGGACACCCCCACCTTCGACCAGTGCGTCCCCGCCTGCGCGAACATCGCCCGCACCGACCAGCACGCCGCCGGCCTCCGCCGCCGCGCCACCGAACTGGATCAGCAGGCTGGCCATGTCCCCGGCCCGCTGGGCCAGCGACTGCGCGACAACGCCACCCGGCTGCGTGACCTCGCCGACGCCCACCACCACACCCGCACCACCCTCCAGGACGGCACCGTATGAGCCCCGCGCCCGACGAACGCGACCGCATCCGCGCGGCCATGGACCGCATCCTGAAGGGAACCGCGCAACACTCCAACGGCGCGCTGACGATCGTCGCCCTGGCCCAGGAAGCCGACGTACCCCGCAACGCGCTCACCCAGCGCCACCTCGACCTCAAGAACGACTTCTACGCGCAGGTCAGGGCACGCGGCCAGACGCCGGACTCCGAGATCCGCCTGCGCCGGCAGATCGTCAAACTGAAGGAGCTCCGCACCCGGGACGCCACCGAACTGGCCCAGCTGCGCACCGACGTCGAGCACCTCGTGCGCGTTGTCAACCAACTGACCGCGCACAACCGGCAACTGCTCCACTCGCTGTCCCGGCCCACCCCCCCCCCGATCCGGACGCTGCCAACCCAGCCGCACCCGGGCCGTAGCCACTGAGTCGCTGCCCGGGCGGTACAGATCTCCGAGGGCGCGCCGTGTCCTCCGCCCGAGCCAGCTCGATGGGCGGCTGTGACCAGCCCTTTCGTACAGCTCCCGAGCCTGCCATGTAATGGTTGTAGTGCCCCGCACGGTTACATCAGTGTGTCTGCATGCCTGCTTCGATACTTGGTGCACCGGGGCGTCTGTCCCCGCGGCACGAGGTGACCCCCGGCCGTGCGCAGCTGTCGTTCCCCTGCGGGAGAGCGCGGTGACAGGTGGCCTGGGGACGCCCGCTGGATCGCCCATCCTGGAGATGGCCCGCCGCGCGGCCGAGCGTCGCGCGCAGGGCCGTCACACCGTCGATCTCACGCTCGGTGAGCCAGATTTCGCCCCGCCCGGCCATGTCATCGCCGCGGCCCAAGAGGCGGCCGGCCGCGTGCTGGGCTACAGCCCCGCCAACGGCCTGCCCGAACTGCGCCGGGCCGTGCGGCACGCGGTGGAGCGGGATCGCGGACTGGAGTACGCGGACGCCGAGGTGACGGTGGGGTGCGGCGCCAAGCAAGTCATCTTCAACGCGTTCTTCGCCACCCTGCGCCCGGGGGACGAGGTGATCGTCCCGGCGCCGTACTGGGCGAGCTACCCCTCCATGATCCGCCTGTGCGGCGGGCTGCCGGTGGTCGCCGACTGCCCGGCCGAGTCTGGCTTCCGCCTCACGCCGCAAGCGCTGCGGGCGGCCATCACCGACCGGACGCGCTGGGTCGTGCTGAACGCCCCCGGTAATCCCTCTGGCGCCACCTACAGCCGTGATGAACTGGCGGCCCTCGCCGAGGTGTTGCGGCGGCACCCCACGGTCACGGTCCTGTCCGACGAGATCTACGCCCACATCCGCTACGACGATCGGGAGTACGTCGGCCTCGCGCAGATCGCGCCGGATCTGCGGGAGCGGATCCTGCTCGTCGACGGCGTCTCCAAGGCGTACGCGATGACCGGCTGGCGGATCGGCTGGGGACTGGGCCCGTCCGACCTCGTGCGCGCCATCACCGCCGTACAGACGCAGAACTGCACGCAGACGGCGGCCGTGAGCCAGTTGGCGGCCGTAGCCGCGCTGGAGGGGCCTCAGGGAATCCTGGCGGAGCGGCGGGCGATCTACCACCGCCGCCGGGATGCCGCGCTGGGGATCCTGCGCCAGAGCCCGCACCTGGACACGGTGGCGCCGGACGGCGCGTTCTACCTCTTCCCGCGCCTTGCGACCGGTGACGATCTCGCGGTGGCGGACGCGCTCCTGGAGGCGGGATGCGCAACGGTGCCGGGCAGTGCCTTCGGCGCGCTGGGCCATCTGCGGCTCTCCTTCGCCACCGACATCACCACGCTGGAAGCGGGCTGCCGCACCGTCGTCGATGTCCTTGACGAGGTCGCCTCGTGATCGCGCTGACACTCAAGGCCCTGATACCCGTCGTCGTGCTGATCGGGCTCGGCTTTGTCGTCAAGCGGTGGATGATCCAGGGCGAGAGCTTCTGGTCCGGGGCCGAGAGTCTCGGTTACCGGGTGCTGTTGCCGGCACTGTTCCTGCACGGCCTCGCGACAGCCGACACCCATGACCTCCCGGTGCGAACCCTGACAGCCGTCCTGGTCGCTTCCACCGTAGTGGTCGCCGCGCTGGTCATCGCCCTGAGGCCCCTGATGCGGCTGCCCGGCGACGGCTTCACCTCGGTCTTCCAGGGCAGCATCCGATTCAACAACTACATCGGCGTCACCATCGCCTCCGGCCTGTACGGCACACAGGGCGTGGCCATGGCCGCGGTCTGCAACGCGGCGATCGTGCCCACGGTCAACGTGCTGTGCGTGCTGGTCTTCGCCTGGTTCGGCGGCGCCCGCCTGAGCCTGACGGGCATCGCCCGGCAACTGGTGACCAACCCGCTCATCCTCGCCTGCGTGGCAGGCGGCCTCCTCCAGGCCCTGGACCTGGGCCTGCCACCGGGCATCGAGCCGGCGCTGCAGTCGCTGGGAGCCGCTTCGATGCCGCTGGGACTGCTGTGCATCGGCGCCGCGCTGCGCTTTGGCCAGGCACGCGCATGGACGGGCCCGATCCTCATGTCCTCGACCATGAAGTTCGTCCTTATGCCGGCCGTGACCTTCCTGCTGGCCCAACCACTTGGCCTCGGGGCGTCGGCACTGCTCGTCGCCGTGCTCTTCCAGGCCCTGCCCACGGCATCGTCGTCGTACATCATGGCCCGACAGCTCGGCGGGGACGCGCCGATGATGGCCGGCATCACCGCGACACAGACCCTCGTGGGCATCGCCGCCGTCCCGCTCGTCGCGGCCCTCATCCCCACCTGACCAGCGGGGCCTCGGGCTTGCCGCCGCTGTCAGCCCTGCTTCATCCGGTGGCGGCGGACCGCATCGGTGTTGGCGCAGCGAGCACTGCAGTAGGCGCGGCGACCATTGCGGCTGGTGTCGGCGAAAGCGGTTTGGCACGAATCCAACGCGCACACTCCCAGCCGTCGGCCCTCCGCCTCCATGGCGAAGATGGCCAGCCCTCCCGCGGTTACGGCCCGTACACGGCTCTGCACGTCCTTGCCGTCCGGCGCGAAGTGCAGATGCGGCCGCAACCCGTCGTGCGAAGTCAGATAGACCCTTCCGGCACCGTCGGCGAGCAACGCGTTGACCATCTCGCACCGTTCGTCCTGCGAGACAGCCTCGAAAACGGGCCGCAGGCGCCGCGACCACACCCTGATCTCCTCGTCGGCCGAACCAGTCACACGAGCACGCCGAATCGTATGACTCTCCAGCACCTGCTCCAACGACTCAGCCCGCCAGGACCCACCCGCCTCGAGATTCACCAGCGACACAGCCAGGCGGACACCGACCATGTTGTCATGCTCAAACTTCACTCACTCATTGCAGCACATCCGTTATGTCCGCTGTGATCGTCTGCACTGAGCAGACAGCACCTGCAACACACCCACAGCGGATGGTGTCTGAGGGTGCCGATACTGGTGACTTACAATTAACTGTCTATGGAAGATAATTCTTTGGAAGATGAGTGATGGCTGCCGCTGACCTGAAGCTGCTGTACCGGGAGCTGGTCTCGCTGGAGATCGAGTTGTGGGGCGGTATCGAGGAGCGGTTGCGGGCGGAGTACGACCTGGCGCTGACCTCTTTCGAGGTGCTGCACCTGCTGTTGAAGCGGCCTGGGCGGCGGATCCAGGACATCGCGGAGGAGTTCTCGATCACCGTGGGCGGCACCAGCAAGGTTGTCGACCGTCTGGAGGCGGCGGGGCTGTGTGGTCGGAAGGCCAATCCGAACGACCGGCGTTCCTCGATCGTTGAGCTCACCCCTGAGGGGCGGAAGCTGGTGGACGGGGCGCTGAAGGTCTTCGAGGAGGAGCTGGAACTGCGGATCGGGTCGGTGATTCCCGAGGAGTCGGTACGCGAGGTGACCGCGGTCCTCAGCACGCTGCGGGCGGCCGGACGGGCTCTGGACGCGGAGCGGAAGGCCGCGGGGCAGACGCCGGTTCCGGCGATGCGGGCGCCGAAGCAGCCCGGCGGGTCGGCTTCGTGAGCCAGGACGTCCCGGGCACGGCAATGGGCGGCTGGTGGGGGGCTGGTGACCATGGTCACCAGCCCCCCACCAGCCGCCCGCTCGTTCAGTCGGCGATGCCGTTGAAAGCGATGACTTTGTCGATGTGGGCGCGGACGAGGAGGTTGCCGGGGCCGCCGTTGCGGGCGGCGTACTCCTGGGTGCGGTCTTCGCCCATGTAACGGGCGCCGAGGAGGCCGCCCCAGTGCAGCATCTCGTCGGGGTCCGCGGAGGTCTCGGCGTGTCCTTGGAGGATGACGAACGCGTATGGGGGGTGGTCGTCGTCGACGCAGAGGGCGAAGCGCCCGTCGCGGGTGAGGTTGCGGCCCTTGACGCCGTCCTTCTCAGTGGTGAGCACGATGTCGTCGCCGTCGAGGAGGAACCAGACCGGTGTGACGTGCGGGCTGCCGTCGGCCCGGACGGTCGACAGCTTGCCGGTGCGGGTGCCGTGCGTGACGAAAGCCCGCCACTGCTCCTCGGTCATCTTCCGCATGCGATGCCTTTCACTCCGGTGTGGCTGTTCGCCGTTCCGAGGCCGGCCCAGCCTCGGAACGGCGAAGTGGGTGTCAGTTGCCCCAGAAGGCGTCTTCGGCGTTCTGGTCGCCGGAGAAGAGCCACATCTCGGTGATCTTGCCGTTCTGGATGCGCAGGAGGTCCACGCCGTCCATGGCCATGGACGCGTCACCGCGGCGGCCGGTGAAGTGGATGGTGGCGGTGACCAGGTCGCCGTTGCGCATCAGGGAGTGGATCTTGTCGATGGCGAAGGTGCCCTGGCTGGCCTCCATCATGCCGCCGAGCATCTGGAAGACGGCGCCCTGTCCCTTGTGCTCGCCGGAGAACTGGTTGGCGCCGGGCTGGTGCCAGACGATCGCCTCGTCGAGGAGGCCGCCGAGGGCGGCCATGTCACCGGTCTGCACGGCCTGGAAGTAGGTGCGGGCCAGGTCGAGGTTGGCAGTGGTCATCGTGGTCTCCGTGGGTTCGGTCGGGGTCATCGGGCGAAGTCGAGGCGGTCGGCAAGGCCGGCCTCGGTGAAGGCCGCCTGTATCTCGGCGCGGCCTTCCTGGAAGTGGGCCCAGCTGTCGTAGTGCGCGGGGACGATGCGCCGGGCGCCGAGTGTCCTTGCGGCCTCGGCGCCCAGGGCGCTGTCGAGGGTGAGCAGTGCGCCGTCGAAAGCGAAGGGCATGCGGGCGCCGCCGAGGAAGAGGATCGCGGTGTCCACGGGGGCGAACCTCTCGGCGATCTCCTTGACGTGCTCCAGGGCGGCGTTGTCGCCGCTGACGTAGACCGAGGGCAGGTCGTCGGAGGTGAGCACGAAGCCGATGACGTCACCGGTGATCGGCTCGCAGCCCACGGGCCCGTGCCGGGCAGGCACGCCGGTGACGGTCACCGTGCCGCCGTCGGGCCGCTTGAGCTCGGCGCTCTGCCAGAAAGCGAGGCCGCGAGCGTCGTCTCCCAGGCGGCCGGCGCCGCTCTCGGTGGTGAGGACGACCGGCACCTCGGCCAGCAGGACACGGCCGGCGTTGTCGAGGTTGTCGTCGTGCTCGTCGTGGGAGAGCAGGACGGCGTCGACGCGGCCGAGGTCGGCGGCGGTGACCGGCGAAGGTTCGGTTTTGACGAGCTTGTGGCCGCCCGGGAGGGGCATGGGGTACTCGCCGGGCGGGTCGAAGGTCGGGTCGGTGACGAACCTGAGTCCGCCGTATTCGAACAGGACGGTGGGGCCGCCGTAGACGTGGACGGGAATCTTCTCGCTGGTGACGCTGGCGCCGGACATCGGGAACCCTCTCGGTCGGGGGAACGGTGGTACGAGGAGGCCCTGCTGCACGCTCCGGCGGGGAGGCAGGGCCGAAGAGGCACGGGTCACGGGGCCGCGCGCTCCCTGGAGATGCGGTTGGCCCAGGGCGGCCGGCAGCTCATGGTCGGGCTTACGGGGCGGGCAGAGAAAAGACGCCGAAGTGGTTGCCGGCGGTGTCCTCCAGTCGAGCGAAGGTGAGGCCCGCGGAGTCGGAGACCGGCTCCATGAGGACCGTGGCGCCGAGTTCCCGGGCGCGCTCGACAGTCGCGGCGACGTCCTGGACCAGGACGTAGAAGATCGCGTAGTTGGGGAAGTTGCCCTCCGACTCCCACACGCCACCGGTCGGCTGCCCAGCGCCCGGCGTCATCACGGAGTGGTAGGTCACGCCCGGGGTGTTGGTGTTGAGGGCGTACTTCCAGTCGAAGAGCTCGCCGTAGAACTCCTTGACCTTCTCCGGCTGGTCGGTGCCGACCTCGAACCAGGCGACCGAGTTGAAGGCAGGAACGGACATGACGGGCACTCCTAACCCTCCCAAAAGGGAGAAATGTGACTCTCTGAGGCCGACCGAATCCAGGCGGCGGCCATCGCACCGAGGGCTCGCGGGGGTCGGGCGGGGATGACGAGCTCCCGACCGGGCTGGCGTCCAGCAAATCATTTACATTCCATGGAAGCAACTTCTGAAGATTATTGTTCCGTGTGTATGGGTTCGGTGGTCTGCGGTCTACCGGCCCTCGGACATCACAGGACCCCGGTACGTCGGACACGGACGGCCGGGCCGCAGGAAGGAAGCACGTCATGGAGCCGATCGAGATCGAGGCGAAGACCCTGATCCAGAAGTCGAAGACCCCGTCGAACGACTACGTCATCAACCCCTACACCGGCTGCGTGCTGGGCTGCGCCTACTGCTTCGCCAGCTTCGCCGGGCGCCAGTTCGGCCGGTCCGCCAAGGAATGGGGCGACTACCTGTACGTGAAGAAGAACGCGGTCGAGCTCGCCCGCAAGGAGCTGGCGAAGATGCCACAGGACAAGCGGCGGGGCACGATGCTGCTCAGCTCGGTCACCGACCCCTACCAGGGCCACGAGACGAAGTACCGGCTCACCCGCGGCATCCTGCGCGAACTGCAAGCGGTCGAGTACCCGGGCCTGGTGCGCATCCTGACCAAATCGCCCGTCGTCACCCGCGACATCGACCTGCTCACCAGTCTGCCGCGCGCCGAGGTCGGCATGAGGGTGACCACCACCGACGACAAGGTCAGCCGCTGGCTGGAGGTCCGCGCCCCGCTCGCCTCCCGCCGCCTGCGCACCCTGGCCGAACTGAACGAGGCCGGCATCCCCACCTACGCCTTCGTCGGCCCGCTCCTGCCCCACTTCGCCACCCAGCCCGAGCTTCTGGACGACCTGTTCGGGCAGCTCGTCGAGGCGGGAGTCGGTGAGGTGTTCATGGAGCACATCAACCTCAAGCGCTACATCCGCGAGCGCATGGACCAGGTCCTCGCCGACGAATCCGAAGAGGTCCGCGAGGCGTACGTTCAGGCGCAGACGAAAGAGCACCGCGAACAGCTCGACGCGATCGTGGCGGAGCTGCTGGACAAGCACGGGCTGCGGCTGCGCTTCGAGGAGGTCGTCCACCACGACGACAACGACGCCCTGCGGGAGAGGCTCGCATCCTCGACATGACCATAACCGGGTCGCCGCCCCAGGCGTAGGTCAGGCGGTGACGCCGGGCTCGGGGTCGGGCACCGCCATGGCCCAGGTCCCCATGGCCTCCAGGACCTCGAGCAACCCCTCGCCGAGAGGGGTCAGCGCATACTCGACGCGCGGCGGGATCTCCGCGTAGGTCGTGCGGGTGACGATGCCGTGCCGCTCGAACTGACGCAGCCGACTGGTCAGAGTGTGCGGGCTGATGCCGGGCAGGGCCTCACGCAGCTGGTTGAACCGGTGAGGGCCGCGGAGCAGTTCGCGCACGATCAAAGTGGCCCACGGTCCGTTGAGCAGCGTGAGGAACCGGGCGACACCGCACTCGGGAAGACAGGGATCAGTCACAATTTCGACCGTACCCCATTAGTGCAGTTGATGTAACTGGTGCATCACATGCACTAATGGCGCCATGACCTACGTGATTCATGGCGCCACCGGCGCCCAGGGTGCTCCCGTCGTCGCCACTCTCGCCGCCGCTGGCAAGCCCGTGACGGCACTGACCCGCAACTCCCGCGCCGTCGTGCACGGCGCGCAGCGCGTCGTGGCCGCCGACTACTCCTCCGCCGCCGACCTGACCAACGCCTACCGAGGCGCCGAGGGGGTCTTCGTCCATCTGCCAGTGGCCCCGGAGGAGGACCGACAGACCTACGCGCACAACATCCTCACCGCCGTCCGCGAGGCCCGGCCGGACCGCGTCGTCTTTTCCACCAGCGGCTTCCCCATCGATCCCGCCATCGGCGGTGCCGCCGCGACCCTGGCCGCCGGCCTGGCCGACAACGGCGTGTCCCACGCGGTCGTCGCGCCCGAGCTCTACCTCGAGAACCTGCTCATGCCGCACGTCATCGGCTCGATCCGCGAACGTGGCGTACTGCCCTACCCGATCCGGGCCGACTTCCCCGTCTCCTGGGCCTCCCACCTGGACATCGCCGACGCCGTCGTCGCCCTGCTCGACCGCACGGACGTCACCGGCGTGGTCTCCGTCGGCCAGTACCCGGCTATCACCGGACCGGATCTGGCCGAGGCGTTCGGTGCCCGACTCGGACGGGACGTGGTCTTCAACCAAATCACCGCCGAGGAGTTCCGCACCTCAATGACTCCCCTGATCGGGGAGAGCGCCGCCGCTGACATCGCAGGCGCCTACCAGGCGATGAGCGCCATGCCCGGCCGCTCGATCACGCCGGAGACCTCCGCCCAGAAGCTGCTGGGAGTCACCCCCCGGACCACAAGCCAGTGGCTGGCCGACATCGGCCTCTGACCACAACCGCTGTCAGCTCCCGCCCAGTTCACCAAGGCTTGGCAGTGCCGCCGTCTTCGGCGGACGGCCTGCCAAGCCATCAAGCACTGCCGACCGCCCGCGCTGGGACCCGCCTCAACTTCAACACGCTGAACTTGACAGGGAACGTACCTGGACCGACAACACCACCCACGCCATCCACGAATCACAAACCCTGCGGATCGAACGCGTCCACGAGGCCGACCCTCACGAGACAGCCTGGACCGTGGCCGCCTACGAGACACCCGTATCCGACCGCATGTGGGTGCTCACCGCGACCGGCGCCACCCCCGCCCCGGTGATAGAGGAGCTTCTGAATCACCTTGCCGACGGCGACGGCTGGGACACGGCCATCGGCGCCCCGGTGGACGAGAAGATGGTCACCGCGGCCACGCAGCCCTCACCGACGCCGGATGGAAGCACACCGTGGACGGGCGATGGATCCGCTGAACGTCCCCCGGCGGAGACGCAAGCGTCCAGTTCGACGCCTTCACCACCCAGCACCCGAGCCAGAACCTGGCCACCTGGACCGTCTGGGCCGGACCCGACCCTGACCGGCCCACCTGGACCGTCACCGCGTCCCCGCACACCCCGAGTTCGTTGCTGGCCGATCTGTCCGAGACCCTCGCCTTCGGAACCGGCCTTCGCCGCCCACAGCCCGTCAGCCCCGAACGCAGGACGAACCTCATCGCCAGCCCGCCGGCCGCTCCCCCGGTCGCGGTCAACCCCGCTGCCAGTCGTTCACGCTGATCATTGGCACGAAAGAGCGGGGCAACATAGCGCGGGATCGCCGGTTAGCCAACCCGGCGATCCCGCGCATCATTGGTAGTCCACCGCCACGCCCTACTCGCACGTCGACAGGCATCGCCCCACGACCACAGAGCAGCCAGAGGCCGGCAGGCGATCACGCTGCCGCGTAGCTGGCCCGGAAGAGATCCTGGGCCCGCTCCACGTCCTTCGGCGTACGGAGCTGCACCTCCAGATCACCCGTCCCGTGGTGACCGAGACCGGATACGTCACGGGTGAACCCCGGCACGAGGTCGACATCCTGCGGGTCGACCTTCAGGTAGACCAACAGCTTGCTGCGCTGCGGCGGGCAGAGGCAGGCGAAGTTCCGCAGACGCTGATACGCCCGGTACTGCTTGCGCTCGACACGGTTCACACCCTCCCCGAGCCCGAGCAGCGCCTCGTCGACCGCGCTCGCCAGCTCCACGATCGACGCGCCCTGGACGTCGGCAGCCGCCCGGGCAACCCCCTGGCGGCGCGCCCGGCGTGCCACCTGCATGCCACCGCTCACGGACGCCACGGTCTCAAGCCCAAGCAGGTCGCTGCCGAAGAGTCGGTAGCGGACCAGGTCGATCGACCTCCGGTGCTCACGCACGGCATGCACGTCATAGCGCGTGAAGTCGCCAGCGATACAGATCAGGCGAGGGCCGCTCCACAGGACCTGGGACGCGGCCGTCACCCCGAGCCGGTCGCGGACCAGGTGCTCAAACTCGGCGCGATGGTCCATCAGCCACGCCAGGTAGAACAGGCCCTGGTTGATGACACCGGCATCGACACCACGCTTGTACTCGACGATGACCGGTGATCCGTTCTCGTCGAGCCCGAGCGAATCTATGCGGCCGCGGTGTACGGGGCCCGTGCTGTACTCGCTCGCCAGGAACCGGGCCCCCAGCAGCGTCTCCATGTGGGCCTCGACGAGACCCTGCACATCTGCCTCAACCTCAGCCAGACGCGGCATTACCTCAATCACGCCTCTTTTCATTGGGTCCGTACGAAACAACTTCACGCCGACCACCCCCGATATCGCTTAGAAGATCAACAACGTCGGGCGGGGTGAGATTTGTTTCCGCAACGGCCGTTGAGCCTGCGAAGAAGGTGTGGCGAACGGCCGAGCGACCGGGTCAGTGAACCCCAGCGCACGCATACACCCTCCTGCGTAACCAGCGCTGCGTAAACATCCAGCGCGGTGCAGATATGAGGGGTGATGACAGGTGACGAGAGGTCAGATCTTCCAGCACCTATCCAGAACAGGCGCCCCGACGAAGCACGAGAATACTCAAGATCACCAAACGTACCCCACAACGTCCGCGGCTGCACGAAGTCTCCAGCCTTCTATGCAGGCCACATCAGACTCATGAGCCAGCGCCAGCAGCGGAAGGCGACAGTTTCACGACGTCCTCTACGGCGGCCAAACAGACGCCGTCGCTGGCCGCGATGTCGCGGTGGCAGATGTCGCAGAAGGGCAGCCAGGCAGCGGGTAAGCTGGGCGGTAGTGGGCGTCGAAGATGGAGCGCCGGTTGTCCACGTTGAAGGTGTTGCCCCCGTCGGAGAGCCGGGAGATCAGCCTGCGGATCCCGTACGGCGACTCGGCCGCGGCCCCGTTCGTTGGCGCGCATGGTCTCGAAGGCGGACAGCCGGGTGCGCTGGAGGACGGCGGGCCGGAGATCATGCCGACGGCGACCAGCGTAAGGCCGTCCACGTGCTCGGCCCAGCCGGCGTGCACGGCGACCCCGCGGTCGTGCGCGGAGAGTGTGCGGCCGTTCCTCCTGAGGTGGGGCGGCTGGCGGGGAGTTGAAGAACGACCTGCTCGACTCCGACGAGAGCCGGCTCCCCACCCTGCTGAACGAGATCGTGTACCGCGGCCGGTTGTCCACGTCCGGTAGACGAGTTGGTGGACGTTCTGGCCGAAGGCGAGCGGTTCGACCGGGGTGAGCCGTCCGCTGAGCGAGTCGAGCAGGCCGCCGGCGCCGAGGGTGATCCGGTCCCGGTGGAAACAGGTGTCGGCGAGCCAGGCGGCGAGGGCCGCGGGCGCTGTCTGCCCCGGCGAATCCGCAGTCCAGGGCCAGGGTGACGTCCCCGCGCGGGGTGGCGACGACGGCGATCTGGAGGGAGGCAAGGTCGAGGCCGTGGTCGCCGTGCCGCAGGCCGAGTTCCGCGGGTGCCACGTCCTCGACGAGCACCGGCACGGGCAGGACGGCCTCGCTGGACGCCAGGTGCAGGGCGAAGCGGCCGAAGTCGAAGGTGTCGATGAGGCTGCCCAGCGCGGGGAGTCGGGGGTCCAATCTCCCGGTCAGGCTGAACAGCGCCACAACCCGGGTCAGTTCACGGGCGCCGGAGTCGAGTGCCGCCGTGGCGCCGGCCGTTCCCGGAATCATGGTGCTTCCTTCCCACCACCGGTCCGGTCCCGGACCGGACTTCGCGCAGACCGCCCCGGACGAGCGGCCTGCGCGAGTGGTTTCAGGCCAGCTTCGCATCCAGGGTGATCGGTACGGCCTTCAGGGCCTGGCTGACCGGGCAGTTGTCCTTGGCGTCGGCCGCGGCGGCGGCGAAGCCCTCCTCATCGAGGCCCGGGACGGTGCCCTCGACGGTGAGGTGGATGCCGGTGATGCCCTCGCCCGGCTGGAAGTTGACGTCGGCCGAGGTGACGAGCTTGGTGGGCGGGGTGCCCGCGCCGTTCAGGGCGTGCGACAGCGCCATCGAGAAGCAGCTGGAGTGCGCGGCGGCGATCAGCTCCTCGGGGCTGGTCTTGCCGTTGGCGTCCTGGGAGCGCGAGGCCCACGTGACCGGCTGTGCCTCGATGGCACCGGAGGAGTCGAAGTTGACGACTCCGCTCCCCTCGAGGAGGTTGCCTTCCCAGGCGGTGTGTGCGGAGCGCGTGGTAGCCACGATCAGTCCTTTCCTGTGGTCCCGAGCCACAGTCCGCGACGACGCGAACGGGCAGCCCGCGGTGATCTACGAGACAGACTTCAGGGCGGTCAGGCCCTGATCAGCTTGGCGATGCGCAGCCCGTGCTCGGCGGCATCCTCGTGCCCGGTCTTCATCGACTTCTCGGCCAGTCCCTTGAGGTG